>NZ_JBVJKN010000001.1:385497-697473 GCF_055585225.1 Streptomyces sp. NPDC053673
CGGAGGAACCACCACTGCTGCCACCGGTCGATCCGCCGGAGGAACCACCACTGCTGCCACCGGTCGACCCGCCCGAACTCGGGCCACCGATGACACCACCGACCAGACCACCGATCAGACCGCCATCGGCGCCGCCGGAGGAGCCGCCCGATGAACCTCCGGAGCTGGAGCCGCCAGAGTTGGAGCCGCCAGAGTCGGAGCCGCCTGACGTGTCGCCGGAGGAGCCGCCGTTGTTGCCGCCGGTTGACCCGCCAGAGCTGGAACCCCCGGGGTTGGAGCCGCCCGACGCGTCTCCGGACGAACCGCCAGTGTTGCCGCCCGATGAACCGCCCGATGAACCTCCGGAAGAACCGCCACTGCTGCCACCGGAGGCACCACCGGAGCTCGTGGCTCCGTCAGAGCCACCGCTGTTGCCCCCCGTCGAGCCGCCCGAGCTGGACCCGCCCGAGCTGGACCCACCGTCGGCGCCGCCACTGCTCCCGCCAGTGTCGCCACCAGTCGAGCCACCAGAGCCTGAACCCCCGGAGCCTGAACCCCCGGAGCCTGAACCCCCGGAAGTGGAGCCGCCCGAATCACTTCCACCGGAATCTGTCCCGCCGGAGCTCGTCCCGCCCGAACTCGTACCCCCCTCAGTGCCCCCGCTGTCGCCGCCGGTCGAACCATTCGAACTGGTCCCGCCGTTGTCCCCGCCGCCGTTGTCTCCGCCGCCGGTGCTCCCCGTGCCGCCGGTGCCCCCGGTGTCTCCACCGGTCGCACCGCCCGTTCCGCCGCCACCTGGCCCGCCGCCGCCCGTCCCGCACGACGAGTCGGTGATGTTGCAGACCGCGGTCTCGAGCCCTTCGGTGATGCGACGCGATATCCCACCGGTCACCAAGGCCAGAATGATCAATGCGACGAGCACGAGGAGTCCCACGTACTCCACAGCCGTCTGTCCCCGGTCGCGTCTCCAGAAGAGCATCGGCGAGAGGGATAACCGAGAGAGCGCCTCACGAAGGTCCCGTGTCCGCGCCGGCACCCCGAACCACCTGCGGCTCTGGGCCTGGGTGAGGAACGTCAGGATCAGGACCGGTAACAGCAGTTGGCTGAGGCCCCGGTACGACCCGGCGGCGAGGTTGAACAGGCTGCCGGCGATCAGCCACACCTGTACGGCGACCAGACCGCCCCAGACACGCCTGCCGCCTCTGGGCATATGCCACACGAGCACCCAGGCCAGGACACCCGGCGCGGCAGCGTACAGTGCAAGACCGAACAGTCCGGGAGTCATCAACTGGGTGGCGAAGGCGGAGCCGATCACCCCGAGTCCGCCGACGACCGTGAACGCGAACAACGCGTGCAGCAGAATACGCGCGGCCTTGAGCGAGGGCGGCAGTGTGCGGCGATCGCCCGTGTACGGCGTGGGCCTACCGCTGTAGGTGACGCCGGAATGCGTGCGGAGACCGAGCCCCGACAAGCTCCTCACTCAACCTCTCCCGTCTGCGCTTGAATTGACCAGCGCCCACACAAACAGAGCGTCGGGAAGAGCCCCGTCGAAACCAGGCATCAGGTCCGCCGGACTGTTCCCGCACGTTTGTGCGTCCCCCGAGAGCAATCACCCACGCTAGGTCCGTACCTGGGCCCAGAGACAGGGTCCACGGGCCTACCGCGGACCCAAGGTCCTCGGCGGGGACCGCGCCTCACCCGACCACGACCTTTCAGTACAGAAGACCTGTCGAACGCGCGCCGTGCCCGGATCACGCGCCGGCTCGCAGGTCTGCCGCACGCCACTGACTACGCCGCGTGCGGCAGACCCGGAAACCGTTGCGGTCCGGCGTTACAGCTCCTTGATGCGGATGTTCCGGTACGAGATCACGTCGGTCGTTCCGTGGACCTGGAGTCCGATGTATCCCTGCGCGTACCGCCGCCCGTCCGTACCCGGGTCGTCGGCGCGCGGCGGGACGAAGTCCTGGCCGCCGGTGTTGTCGAACTCGTTGATCAGGACACCGTTGCGGTGGACCGAGTAGTGCTGGCCGACCACGCGGATCTCGTAGTCGTTCCAGGTGCCCTTCGGAGTGACCCCGGCGCCGCCGAGGCCCACGCGGTCGAAGCCGTAGATCGACCCCGTCTTGTACATGTCGCCGTCGGGCCGGTCCAGTACCTGCACTTCATGGCCGTACTTGATCGCGACCCACTCGGGGCGCGGCTCCTCCGGGTTGTCGTGGACGTACGGGAAGCGCACGAACACACCGCTGTTCGCGTTCCCCGTTCCCGGGGCGTCGTCGCGCCACTGCAGCTTCAGCGAAAAGTCGCCGTACTGCCGCTGCGGGAACCACAGCATGCCCAGGCCGCCCTTGGTGGTGCCGCTGGTCATCGAGCCGTCGGTGTTCAGTCCGAACGAACCCCCGCCCACGTGCTGCCACTTGGCGAACGAGGCGGCCGTGCCGTCGAACAGATCGCGGTAGCCGCTGGTCTGGCCCGGTTTGCCGATGCCGGACTCCTTCGCCGCCCGGTAGATCTTCTTGTGTTCGCGCTGGTCGATGACGCCGTCCGCGAGCAGGTTGTCCAGCACCTTGTCGACGTGCTTGAGGAACAGCGCGTGGGACGTCCAGTCCTTCTCGTCCTCGATCAGCTCGTTGATGGTGCAGCGGGAGCGGGTGATCCGGTTCGGGACGCCCGTGTCGACCGTGCCGACGATGACGGTCAGGCGCTCGTCGAACTCCGGGCAGTCGGGCGCCGGCACGCCACCGCTCTCCGCGACGGTGAAGGACACCTTCTGCGCCTCCGACGTGTTGCCGGCCTTGTCGGTCGCCCGGTGCTGCACGGTGTGGAAGCCGACCCGGTCGACGATCACCGGCGTGGTGTAGGCGAGGTACGGACCGCCGTCGAGCGAGTACTCCACCTTGTCCACACCGGAGTCCGCGTCGCTCGCGGTCACCGTCACCGTGGCGCTCGTGATGAACGCGCCGTCCGAGTTCTTGGTCCCCGTCACGGTCGCCGAGGTCTCCGGCGGTGTCTTGTCCTGCGTCGGCGGGGAGACGACCGTGAAGTCGACAGCCTTCTCGGCAGCCGCGTTGCCGGCCTTGTCGGTGGCCCGGTAGCGGACCTTGTGGGTGCCCACCTCATGGACCATCACGGGCGCCGAGTACGGCTGCCAGGCGCCGTCCGCCCCGAGCGCGTACTCGATGGTGTTGACGCCGGAACCGGTGTCCGAGGCGGTGACGGTGACCGTCGCCATCCCCAGATACTGGCCCTGTTCGTTCTTCTCGCCGGTCACGGTCGCCGAGGTCTCCGGCGGTGTCCTGTCGTCCGTCGGCGGGGAGACGACCGTGAAGTCGACAGCCTTCTCGGCAGCCGCGTTGCCGGCCTTGTCGGTGGCCCGGTAGCGGACCTTGTGGGTGCCCACCTCATGGACCATCACGGGCGCCGAGTAGGGCTGCCAGTGGCCGTCCGCCCCGACCGCGTACTCGACCTTGTCCACGCCCGAGCCGGCGTCGGTCGCCGACACGGTCACCGTGGCATGACCGATGTATGCGCCGTCGGCGTTCTTCTCGCCCTCCACCTTCGCCGAGGTCTCCGGCGCGGTGGTGTCCTCGCCGCCGCCCTCGGTCACGGTGAGGATGCCCTGCATCTGCCCGTGGCCGGGAATCGTGCAGTGGAAGCGGTAGCGGCCCGGTGTGAGCGTGACCTCCACCGAATGCTTTCCGCCCTGGTCGTCATTGGGGTTCGCCAGGATGTTCAGCGGGACGTCGTTGTTGTACTCGGGGTCGGAGACGTCGAAGGTCAGCGTGTGCGGCATCCCGGTGGTGTTGCCGGTCGCCGTGCTGTTCTCGAAGACGATCGTCGTCGGCCCCGCCACCGCGGTGGTGGGGAAGGACGCATAGCGGTCGATGGCGTCGCCCGCGGTCCAGGTGAGGACCTGGGCCGCGGCCACGTCGGCCTCCCTCTCGCCCGCCCGCCCGTACGCGACGGTCGAGGTCAGCCCCAGGACCAACGCCAGCGCCCCGAGCAGCGCGGTCCACAGACGGAGTTGCCGGTGCGGTACGTGTCTCACTGGACGGCCGCCTTCCTCGCGAGCTGATCGGCGGCCGGGGTCGGCCCGCCGCCCTTGTACGTCACGCGCCACAGCGCGGACTTGGAATCGGAGGTGAAGAAGCCGCGCCCGTAGTCGAGGACGTACAACGAGCCGTCCGGTGCGAACTTCCAGTCCATGAGGTTGCGGATGCCGGTCGTCCCGGTCGGGACGATCTTCTTCAGGGACTCGGCGTGGACCGGGATCCCGCCCTTGCCGATGGTCTTCGGGTCGGTCAGCACCGCGTGACGCGGCTGGTCGCCGTCGTAGAAGTCACCGACGAACCACTTCCCGTCCCAGTACGACGGCCACTTCACCGCGGAGTCACTCGCCGCGTCGAAGCGGTACACCGGGCCGTTCATCGTCGCCTGGCCGCCGCCCTTGAGCCACGGCAGCAGCAGCTTCTGCTCCTCCACCTTGTAGCTCGGGATGCCGGCGGCGTCGCGCGGGTAGTCCGGGCCGCCGCCCTGCGGCGAGTACCAGATGGTGTTGGCGGTGATCGGCGGCAGCTTCACCAGGCCGTCGTTGTTGGGCGACTCGTTCTTCGGCGCGTCGCAGTCGTACCAGCCGAGCGGCTTGCTCGGATCGGGCAGATTGCGGTCCCGGTAGGGCTGCTTGTTGCCCATGCAGTACGGCCAGCCGTGGTTGCCCGCCTTGGTGATGGCGGCGAAGGTGTCGTACTTGGCCGGGCCCCAGGTGGTCGACGGCGAACCGGCGTCCGGGCCGACCCAGCCCGCGTACAGAATGTCGGTGCTCCTGTCGACGAAGATGCGTGCCGGGTTGCGGACCCCCATCACATAGATCTCGCCGCGCGTCCTGCCACCGCCCTCGTCGGGCTCCTTGCCGGTGAAGAGGTTGCCCTCGGGGAGGGTGTAGGTGCCGTCGTCCTCGGGGTGGATACGGAGGATCTTGCCGTTGAGGTTGTTGGTGTTGCCGGCGGTGCGGCGCGCGTCCGCGAACGAGACGCCCTTGAAGTTCGGCTCCGGGTTGTTGCCCGAGTAACCGGAGCTGAATCCGGAGGAGTTGTTGTCACCGGTCGCGATGTACAGATTGCCCTTGGAGTCCCAGGACATCCCACCGCCGGCGTGGCAGCAGCTGTGGATCTGCACCGGCCACTTCAGCAGCACCTTCTCGCTCGCCAGGTCCAGCTTGTTGGTGGCGAGGTCGAGGGTGAAGCGGGAGACGTACCGCTCGGCCATGTGCGTGTCGCGGTTGATCCGCGAGTGCGGTGTGTAGTGCAGGTACACCCAGCCGTTGGTCATGAAGTCCGGGTCGAGCTCGACGCCGAGGAGCCCCTCCTCGTTCTTGGTGAGTTCGTCGCCGCCGCCCTTGTTGCCGAAGACCGTGAGCGCGCCTGCGAGCGTCACCTGCTTCGTCTTCGGGTCGTAGACGTGGATCTCGCCCTTGCCCTTGCCGATGTCGGGGTTGTTCCAGTCGGTCACCACCGGCTGGGAGGAGTCGGCGCCGCCCCGCCCGATGTAGAGCATCCGCCCGTCGGGGGCCGCGACCAGGCCGTGCGGCTCGCCGATCTGGTCGTTCCGGCCGGGCTGGTTGGGCTGGGTGACGCGCTCCGCCGTGTAGTTGGCGGTGATGGTGGCCTTGCAGTCGGCGCGGGAGGTCCGCGAGGTCCATGCCAGCGCGCCGCGCAGATGGTCGCGGAAGTCGGTCTCGGCGTACGAGTCGACCGTGCCGCCCATTCCGGTGTAGAAGGACCGGCCGCCGTCGTAGTCACGGCACCAGGAGACGGGATGGTCCCAGCCGTTCGCGCCCTGGCCGGGCTGGTACGAGCTCTCCTTGAGCCGGGCGACCGTGTGGACGGAACCGGACGGGTTCACCGCCCAGTTGAACCACTTGTCGGGCCGCTTCCAGTTCAGCGGGAGGCTCTTGGTGGCGGGGTGCTGACGGTCGCCGACCTCGACGACCGCACGCTGCACGGTGGCGGGCGAGGTGGTGGGCCGGGCGCCGACGAGACCCGTGAACCAGTCCGAGTACGGCTCGGTGCGGGCCGCGTCATGGATGCCGACGAAGCCGCCGCCCGCCTCCATGTACGCCTCCAGTCCCGCCTCCTGCTCCGGGTCCAGCACGTCCCCGCCGCCGGTCAGAAAGACCACGGCGTTGTACCTCCCGAGCCGCTTGGCGTTGGTGAAGACGGAGGCGTCGTCGGTGGCCTCGGTACGGAAGCGGGCCGCGGCCGGTCCGGTCAGGCCGATCTGCTCGATCGCCGCGATACCGGCGTCGACGGTCGCCGACTCGTCGGTGGCCGAGGCATGGAAGACGAGCACCCGTACGTTCGCACCGCCCGGCGGTGAGGGCAGAGACAACGTTGTCGGCGCGTTCGGCGTGGTCGGCGTGTTCGCCGACGTGCTTGTCGGCGGATCCGGAGCGGGCCGGGCCGCCGCCGTCCCGCCGAGCAGGGACACGGCCAGCGATCCGGCCAGCAGTGCCGCCGCCGTCCCGCGCCGGGATCTCGACCGGTGATGTGGTGCACGGTGCATGTGGTCACCCACCCCTCATTGGTCACAGCAACAGCGGTGAAGCTAGACCCCTTTTGGCGAGTCGCCAATAGGTATGGCTGCGATCGGACGAACTTTGTCCTGGGTGTGGAGAAACGGAGCTCACCCGGTTACCGTGTGCCCGGCTCAACCCAATTTCCCGACGGCACTGGGGAGTTCGCATGGACAGACGGAGCTTCAACCGGCGTCTGCTGGCGGGAGGCGCGGTCGCGGCGACCGGTGTGACATCGTTGTCTCCTGTCGCTGTCCCGGCCGCCACCTCCGCCGACGCCACACCGGAGACTGCCCCGGCCGGAGGTCGGATACGCCATCTCAAGCTGTACGCGGAGAAACTGCCGGACGGTCAGATGGGGTACGGCCTGGAGAAGGGCAAGGCCACTGTGCCCGGGCCGATGATCGAGCTGATCGAAGGCGACACCCTGCATATCGAGTTCGAGAACACGATGGATGTGGCGGCCAGTCTCCATGTGCACGGTGTGGACTACGACATCGCCAGCGACGGCACGAGGATGAACAAGAGCCATGTCGAGCCCGGTGGCACACGTACGTACACCTGGCGCACCCATGCCCCCGGGAGCCGCAAGGACGGGACCTGGCGGCCGGGCAGCGCGGGCTACTGGCACTACCACGACCATGTCGTGGGCACGGACCACGGGACGGGCGGCATCCGCAAGGGCCTGTACGGCCCGGTGGTGGTGAGGAGGAAGGGCGACATCCTCCCGGACAAGCAGTTCACGATCGTGTTCAACGACATGACGATCAACAACAAGCCGCCGCATCAGAGCCCGAACTTCCAGGCCACGGTGGGCGACCGGGTCGAGATCGTCATGATTACTCACGGCGAGTATTACCACACGTTCCATATCCACGGTCACCGTTGGGCGGACAACAGGACCGGACTGCTCACGGGCCCGGACGACCCGTCACGCGTCATCGACAACAAGATCACAGGTCCGGCCGACTCCTTCGGCCTGCAGGTCATCGCGGGCGAGCACGTGGGCGCGGGTGCGTGGATGTACCACTGCCATGTGCAGAGCCATTCGGACATGGGAATGGCCGGGCTGTTCCTGGTGGCGAAGCCGGACGGGACGATTCCGGGGTACGAGCCGCATCATCCGGCCGCGCAGGACGCGAAGTCGTCGGACTCCTCCGGACATCACGCCCACTGACGGCGCAGGCGGTCCGCGAAGGAGCGGGCGGGTGGCTGGTCCGGGAGGACGCCCGGGTCCGTGGCCACGGCGCGCAGCAGGCGCAGAACACCGTGCGCCGCCCGGTCGTAGGCCGAGGAGTCGTCGTGCAGCACCGACTGCGCGTTCGCCGCCTCCAGCAACGCGATGATCTCGAAGGCGAGCTGCGGTACGTCCACCTCCGCGACGAGCCCGCCCGCCTTCCGCGCCGCGTCCAGCGTCCGCTGCACATAGGCCACCCAGTCCTTGCGGGCCTTCGCGATCGCGTCGTGGAGCGGGCCGCTGCGGGCGTCGAACTCCGCCGAGACGCCACAGAAGAAACACCCGCCGTCGAACACCCGGTCCGCCGAATAGGCCAGCCAGTTCCTGCAGAGCGCCCACACCCGGCCCGGCCCCGGCGGCAGCGCGCGCACCGGGGCGACGACACGGCCGACGTACACGGCGACCGCCGCCCGTACCGTCGCCAGCTGCAGTTCCTCCTTCGAACCGAACAGGGCGAAGACACCGCTCTTGCTGAGGTTCAGCTCGGTGGCGATCCGGCCGAGGGAGAGCCCCGCCAGCCCTTCCACCGACGCGATGTTCATGGTGCGGCCCAGCACCAGCCGCCGCGTCCGGTTGCCGCGCTCGACGCGTCCGTCCGTCCGTGTGCCGCTGCCCGTCGCATCCGCCACAGTGCCGAACGTACGGCCGTGCGGACATTCCCGCACGCCGTGCCGGACGGCTTCAGCGGCCGTAGTGCGCCCGGCACAGCTCGACGAGGGACGGATCCGCGACCCCGTCCGACGACGCGCACACATCGCTCATGCCGTGGTGCGATCGTGGACGGGGCGGGTGTACGGCGGGACGCGGCTTGTGCGTCCGTGGCGGCCGGACGTGATCCGCAGGAGCCGAGTCCCGTTGCTCCTTCCGGGGACGCTGCCTCGGCGCCGACGGCGGATCCACGCGGTCCGGCCGCGCACGCTTCTTCCTCTCTTCCCGCTTCCCATGCGGGCCCTGCTTCTGCGGCTGCGGTGAGTTCTCCGGTCCGGTCGTGGCGAGTTCCCCATGTGCCGGCGGCGGGACCCGCTGCTCCTGGCCGACCGATGACGGCGACCGGTCCGCTGCCGGGGCACGGCCCGGTGTCGGAGGTTCCGGCGACGCGGCGGGCACGGAGACACAGCCGGTCGTGGCGAGGAGTACGGCAAGGGTGAGAGGCCTGATCCGGTGGCGCATCCGCCCACCCTGCCGCAGTGCGCAGGTGCCTCAGGGCCGTAACGCGGCCGGACCACCGTGACGAGTGATCACACGGGACGTGGGACGACGCCGGGCATGACCTCGGTGCGCGCGGCACTGCGTGCGGCGGGCACGGATCGGTAGGAGACTCGTGGGACAGGGCGAGTCACGACGAGGCCCGACGAGGCCGACGAGGCACGACGGCGGGGACCGCACCGCGGCCCGCCCACGAAGGAGCGACGCGCCATGCTCACCACCCGCTATCTCACAGGTTCCCCGAACTGGCTCGACCTCGGTACCCCCGACATCGAGGGCGCCGGCACCTTCTACGGCGGTCTCTTCGGCTGGACCTTCCACTCGATGGGGCCCGACGCCGGCGGTTACGGGATGTTCCAGCTCGACGGTAAGACCGCGGCCGGCGGCATGACCGTGACCTCGGAGCAGGGCGCGTCCGCGTGGACCCTCTACTTCCAGTCCACCAGCGCCGACGACACGGCCAAGCGGGTGAGGGACGGCGGCGGAGCCGTCGTGTCCGAACCCATGGACGTATGGGACCTGGGCCGCATGGCGATCTTCTCCGACCCGGCCGGCGTCGGCTTCGCGACCTGGCAGCCGGGCACGAACAAGGGCCTGGACGTGGTGAACCAGACGGGCGCGCTGTGCTGGGCCGAGCTCTACACCCCGGACACGGACGCGGCTCTGGCCTTCTACCGGTCCGTCTTCGGCTGGGACGATTTCGGAGTACCGATCCCGGGCGGCGACACGTACACGACCGTCAACCCGGCGGGCGCGGGAGCGGACGCGATGTTCGCGGGCCTCGTCCCCCTGGAAGTCGATCCGGTGGAGGCGGCGGACGGACCGTACTGGCTCCCGTACTTCGAGGTCACCGACACGGATGCGACCGCGGCCCGGGCGAAGAAGCTCGGCGGGCACGTCCGGACGGAGCCGATGGACCTGGAGGACGTCGGCCGCATCGCGAAACTCGCGGACCCGTACGGGGCACGCTTCGCGGTGATCAAGAGCGCGCCGCGGTCCTAGGTCCTGACCGGGGCAGGTCCGGGGCGGATCGACAGGGCCGGGCAGGGGCAGGCGGGTCCGGTCGGGTCGTTGAGCTTTCATTGACATGGTGTTTATCGACACCGGGCACGGTGTCCACCATGCCGATCAACACCACTGTCCCCAGTACCACCGACCACGAACTCGCCTGGCAGGAAACGGCCCTGTGCGCCCAGGCCGGCCCCGAGTTCTTCTTCCCGGCCCCTGGCTCCTCCACACGCGAAGCGAAGCAGCTGTGCGGCGCGTGCGAAGGGCGGGTGGCGTGCCTGGAGTACGCGCTCGCGAATGACGAGCGGTTCGGTGTGTGGGGCGGACTGTCGGAGAAGGAGCGGGGCAGGCTGCGGCGCTCCGAGATCCAGCAACGCGGGTAGCGGCCGAACTGCTCCGCGCACATACCGCTCTCGAGCGGCAGGAAACCGGGATGCTGATGCCGCACGCCCACCACTAGGATCACCTGCGCATGGAGCAGAGGCACGCGCTGACGGACGAGGAGCTGGCCGCTTTCGGCCGCACGGTGGAGAGGCTGAGGCGGGCGCCGCTGGACGATCCCACCCGCGCGCGGGCCGAAGAACTCGCCGCCTCCTTCGCCCGGGAGAGCCGGAACAAGCGCCGCAAGGCCCGTCAGCGGACGCGTTCCGAGGCCGATGCCGCGCTCGGCGCCGCTACCGCGACCGGTGCGCTCGACCGTCGCGAGGACACCGCTCTGGAGCTCCGGCAGGGGAGCCCGGGGGAGTACCTGAAGCCCCGTCATTGCTATGTCTGCAAGTCGCTCTATCGACAGGCTGATGCGTTCTACCACCGGCTCTGCCCGGACTGCGCCCGTGACAACGCTGCCCGGCGCGCCCTGAGCACCGACCTGTCCGGCCGCCGTGCGCTGCTCACCGGCGGCCGGGTGAAGATAGGCTTCCAGCTGGCGCTCATGATGCTCCGCGACGGGGCCGACGTCCTCGTCACGAGTCGCTTCCCGCAGGACACCCTGCGGCGGTTCCGCGCGGCGAAGGGCAGCGAGGAGTGGATCGAGCGGCTGACCGTGGTCGCGATCGATCTGCGCGACCCGCGCCAGGTGCTCGGCCTGTGCGACCGGCTGCGTGCGGACGGCGAACCTCTCGACATACTCGTCAACAACGCCGCGCAGACGATCCGGAGGCCGCCCGAGTCGTATGCCCTGCTGGCCGCGGCCGAGGAGGGCGCGCGTCCGCCGGGTGTGCTCGCCGCACCGGGGTACGCGCCGATGTCCGCGACCGGCCGGCGGCCCGGTTCGCTCGACCTCGTGCTCCCCGGTGCGGACGAGGCAGGGCTGCTGCCCGACGTCTCGGCGGCCAACTCCTGGTCGGCGCGCATCGGTGAGCTCGACCCGGCCGAGCTGCTGGAGGTGCAGCTCGTCAATGCCGTCGCGCCAGCGCTGCTCTGCGACCGGCTGCTGCCGCTGCTGCTCGCGTCGCCACGCCCGCGCCGCTACATCGTCAACGTGTCGGCGGTCGAGGGCCGGTTCGCCGTGCGCAACAAGACCGGCGGACATCCGCACACCAATATGGCGAAGGCCGCGCTGAACATGCTGACCCGTACCAGCGCCCGGGAACTCGCCGCGCAGGGTGTGCACATGTGCAGTGTGGACACGGGCTGGATCACCGACGAGAACCCCGCCCCCCGCAAGGCACGGATCGCCGCAGCGGGTACCCGTACGCCGCTGGACATCGTGGACGGCGCGGCGCGCGTGTACGACCCGATCGTGCGGGGCGAGGCGGGTGCACCGGTGGCCGGTGTCTTCCTCAAGGACTACCGGGTGGCCGACTGGTGACCGACGGCCCGACGCCGGGCCGGCCGTCCGTCGGACGCCGTTCCGTTCCGTCGGGTCGCTGTCCCGTTCCGTCGGGAGGCCGTCCCGACGATCCCGTCAGGACGCCGGGATACGGAACGTCTCCCCGTACGTCTGCCACACCAGCGGCGTCGCCAGATCCATGTTCCCGTTCCGCAGGAACACCCGCTGTGCGGTGTCGATGCGCGAGGTGTCGCGCTGGGTCTTGGTGAACTTGGCCTTCGTGACGGAACGGCCCTGGTCGAGGAAGGCGTTCAGGTACGCCTTCTCGTCACCGCCCTCGGCGGCTGTCCTCGCCTGCCGCATGGCCGCCTCGCGGATCCCGTAGAAGCCGTGTTCGTCCAGGCCGGGGCCGTGCAGCACCATCGCGTCGTAGTAGATGAACTGGCCGAGCGTGCCGAGGCCGTCCATCTTCGCGAGCCGTACGGCCGGGTCGAAGTAGATCCGGTCGCGTGCCGTGTCCTGGGCCTGGCGGAAGGCGGGCTTCCGTGCCTCCGCCACCCAGGCTTCCGTGAAGCCGGGGTCCAGACCGTCATGGGCGTCGGTGCCGTCGACCTGCTTCAGCGCGGGGAGATAACGGGCGAGGCCGTTGTCCGGGTGTGCGGCGGTGTACGCCTCGACGAGCTGGAGCATGTCGTTGGTGCCGGAGCAGAAGCCGACGATTCCGGCGGTGTAGCCGTTGCCGTCGCCGAGGTCCTCGATCGTGTCGTACTGGCCGCGCCAGTCCAGCGTCGAGTACTCGGCGCTGGCCACGAGCCGAGCGGCGATCTCCTTCTTGGCGGGGTCGGCGAGGCCGGGCGGCAGCTTGGCGATCCGGGCGTCCAGTGCCTGCTGCTCCGACGCCGTGCCGGCCTTCAGAGGGTTCGGCGCGGCGCCGGGCGCCTGCTGAGTCGTCTCCGGCGGCCGGTCGGCGAGCGGGATGTCGTCCTCGCCGCCGACGCCGAGGACCAGGGACACGGCGACGGCGACCGGGGCGCCGATGAGGACGATGCGGGTCACAGGCTTCACGCGGCACAGGGTACGGCGCGCCTCACCCCGCCTTGGACGGGGCTCCCCCTGCCCGACGCATCAAGCGCCGGACGGGCCCGGAGAGAGCCTGCCCGGCGCTTGAGGAAACGGCCGAAGGCCGTACGGCGATCCGGTGCGGAGCCCCCGGTCAGTTCGCCGCGCGCGCCGCCATCCGCGCCTTGCGGGCCGCGAGCTTCTCGTCGAACTTCCGTGCCTCCGAGTCCAGCCCGCCCATGTACATCCCGAGCTCCTCCTGCGCCTTCAGGCCCTCGGGGCCGAGTCCGCCGATCTCCAGGACCTTCAGGAAGCGCAGCACCGGCTGCAGCACGTCGTCGTGGTGGATCCGCATGTTGTAGATCTCACCGATCGCCATCTGCGCCGCCGCTCGCTCGAATCCCGGTATCCCGTGCCCGGGCATCCGGAAGTTGACCACGACGTCCCGCACCGCCTGCATGGTCAGGTCCGGCGCGAACTCGAAGGCGGCGCCCAGCAGGTTCCGGTAGAAGACCATGTGCAGGTTCTCGTCGGTGGCGATACGCGCCAGCATCCGGTCGCAGACCGGGTCGCCCGACTGGTGACCGGTGTTGCGGTGCGAGATACGGGTCGCGAGCTCCTGGAACGCGACGTACGCGACGGAGTGGAGCATCGAGTGGCGGTTGTCGGACTCGAAGCCCTCCGACATGTGCGCCATGCGGAACTGCTCCAGCTTGTCCGGGTCGACGGCCCGCGACGTGAGCAGGTAGTCACGCATCACGATGCCGTGCCGTCCCTCCTCGGCGGTCCAGCGGTGCACCCAGGTGCCCCAGGCGCCGTCGCGGCCGAAGAGCGTCGCGATCTCGTGGTGGTAGCTGGGCAGGTTGTCCTCGGTCAGCAGGTTCACGATGAGGGCGGTTCTGCCGATGTCCGTGACCTTGGACTGGCCGGGCTCCCAGGCCTCGCCGTCGTCGAAGAGTCCCGGGAAGTTCCGGCCGTCCGACCACGGGACGTACTCGTGGGGCATCCAGTCCTTGGCGACCTTGAGATGGCGGTTGAGTTCCTTCTCGACCACCTCCTCCAGCGCGAACAGCAGCCGGGCGTCGGTCCACGCTTCCGAACTGCCGAGGTGGGGAGAGGTGATCGTCACGGGGGCTCCTGGGAAGGACGGGTACGGGGGACGGAACGGAGAAACGAGCGGAACCGGAGCAGCGCAGGGCAAGGCGCTGACCGAATACAGGCATACGTCTTACCTACGGCCTCGTAGGTTACGAGACCGTAGGTTAAGGGTCGGGTAAGCCGTCGGCCAAGCCCGTGACCGTCATGTTCCATAGCGTCCTGTTATGAGTGCAGGTCTCGTAGCCGCACCGAGAGACAGGTCACGCACCCTTCGAGCTTCTCGAACTCACTGATGTCCACCGGAATCGGTTCATATCCAAGATCCGTGAACAGCTCGGCCGTCTTCGGCGCGCTGGCCGCCATCAGCAGTTTTCCGCCACCGAGCAGCACCACATGCGCTCCGGACTCCTCGGGCACCGGCAGAAAGCGCGGGAACAGCGAAGGCTGCTCGACCAGCGGCTCGTAGCCGATCACGGTCCCGTCCGGCAGCGCCGTCACCGCCGACTTCAGGTGCAGCACGCGTGACACCGGGACGGGGACGACGCGCGCTCCCAGCGGCTCGAAGGCCGCGCGCAGCTGCTGCACGCCCGCCGCGTTGGTCCGTCCGCCGCGCCCCACATAGACCGTGTCGCCGATCTTGAGGACGTCGCCGCCGTCGAGGCTGCCCGGCTCCCACACCCAGTTCACCGAGCAGCCGAGCCGGGCCACGGACTCCTCGACCCCGGGAGTCTCCGGACGGCGGGACTCGGCCCCGGAACGGGCGATGAGTGCCACGTTCCGGAACATCACCACCGTGTCCTCGACGAAGACCCCGTCCGGACAGTCGTCGGCCGGCTCGGCCTCGACCGTCTCCCAGCCGTGGGCGCGCAGGGCGTCCCCGTACGCCTCCCACTGGGCGAGCGCCGCCCTCGTGTCGACAGGGCGGCGCTCCACATGTGTGACCAGGCCCTCGGCCAGGCGCGGGCTCGGGCGTCGGATCAGAGCTTTTCTGCTCGACACGGGCTCTCCAGGGGGCGGACTCGGGGGATGACGGCGCCATCATCAGCCACACCTGCCCCGTCCCGTAAGCACCCACACAGACCTACTCCTGACATCGGGCCTGTCTTCCGGATCTTGCCGGGCTGATCCAGACGACAGGCCCTGGGCCCGCCCCGGCCCGCCGACGAGGACGATTCGGGCGGGCAGGAGCGGGGAGGGGGCGCGGGGGCGGGCGCGCGCGACGCGGGCTGCGGCCTTGCCGCGACCAGGTGTCACTCCATCGCCAGCACCTCCCGTACGTCTGCCTCGGTCGTGGGGCGCAGCTCTCCGTCGAGCAGCAGCCAGCGGGTGATCCCGAGAGACTCCAGGAACCGCACGTCGTGGCTTGCCACGATCAGGGCTCCCTCGTACGCCTCCAGCGCCGCGGTCAGACTCCGCACGCTCGCCATGTCCAGATTGTTCGTCGGCTCGTCCAGCATCAGGAGCTGCGGCGCGGGCTCGGCGAGCAGCAGCGCCGCCAGCG
Source organism: Streptomyces sp. NPDC053673 (assembly GCF_055585225.1). Classification (NCBI taxonomy): domain Bacteria; kingdom Bacillati; phylum Actinomycetota; class Actinomycetes; order Kitasatosporales; family Streptomycetaceae; genus Streptomyces; species Streptomyces sp. NPDC053673. Next base: position 400,928 of record NZ_JBVJKN010000001.1, read on the forward strand.
AGGCGCGGAACCGCTCACCGCCGGACAGGGTGGCGGCCGCCCGGTCCGCGCGCGCCCCCCTGAAGAGGAATCGCGCGAGACGTGCCCGGATCGCGTTGACCGTCGCCGCAGGCGCGAAACGGGCCACGTTCTCCACCACGCTCAGCCCGTCGTCGAGCACATCGAGGCGCTGCGGAAGAAAGCGCAGCGGTACCTGCGCCTCCACCTCGCCCGCGACCGGCGTCAGTTCGCCGGCGATGGTGCGCAACAGCGTGGTCTTGCCAGCCCCGTTGCGCCCCACGAGCGCGATCCGCTCCGGTCCGCGGAGCTCGAACTCGCCCGCGATCCTGGCCCCGTAGGCCAGCTCCACGCCGGACAGCCGCAGCACACCGCGCCCCGGATGCACCTTCGTGTGGGGCAGCTCGACGCGGATCTCGTCGTCGTCCCGCACCGCCTCCACCGCCTCGGCGAGCCGCTCCTTCGCCTCGCCGAGCTTCTCCGTGTGCATGATGCGGTGCTTGCCCGCCGAGACCTGCGCCTGGCGTTTGCGCGCGCCCATCACGATCTTCGGCTCGCGCTTCTGCTCGAACATCTTCTGTCCGTAGCGCTTACGGCGAGCCAGTTTGACCTGGGCATCGGCCAGTTCACGTTTCTGCCGCTGCACATCGGCCTCCGCGACCCGGACCATGCGCTCGGCCGCCTCCTGCTCCACGGCCAGTGCCTCCTCGTACGCGGAGAAGGCGCCGCCGTACCACGTCACCTCGCCGTCCCGGAGATCGGCGATCTGGTCGACGCGCTCCAGCAGTTCGCGGTCGTGGCTGACCACGATCATCACGCCGGACCAGGCCTCCACGGCGTCGTACAGGCGCCGGCGCGCGTACAGATCGAGGTTGTTGGTCGGCTCGTCGAGCAGCAGCACATCGGGCCTGGCCAGCAGCAGCGCCGCGAGCCGCAGCAGCACGCACTCGCCGCCCGACATCTCGCCGATGGTCCGGTCGAGGCCGATGTGCGCGAGCCCGAGCTGATCGAGCGTGGCACGAGCCCGCTCCTCCACGTCCCAGTCGTCACCGACCGCCGTGAAGTGCTCCTCGCGTACGTCGCCCGACTCGATCGCGTGCAGCGCAGCGCGGGTTGTCGCGATGCCGAGCGCTTCGTCGACGCGGAGCGCCGTGTCGAGCACCAGGTTCTGCGGCAGGTAGCCGACTTCGCCCGCGATCCGCACGGCTCCCTCGACAGGGGCGAGTTCACCGGCGATCAGCCGCAGCAGCGTCGACTTGCCGGAGCCGTTGAGTCCGATCAGTCCGGTCCGGCCGGGGCCGACCGCGAGCTGGAAGTCGTCGAAGACGGGGGTTCCGTCGGGCCAGGAGAAGGACAGCGAGGAGCAGGTGACATAGGTGGGGGATGTAGACATACGGGTCTCCCTGTTGCGGTGGAAGGGGATGGGGCAACGGGTGAGACACCGGTCGGGACAGCACAAAGGCCCTGGTCCGGGAGACGGAACGGCTCGAACGCCGAGGTCGCACACGGGCACGCGGGCAGAAGCCGCGTGACACGGTGTCTCAAGACCTCAGACGAGCAACGTCCTTCTCCGATCGACGACAACAGGGCCAGGTACGAAGGTACGCCCGGACGAACCGGCCCGGCAATCGATTTATTTCCGTTCCCCGGTGGGCCCGTTCCCCGGTTGTCCCGTATCCCCCTTGTTCACGGATCCCGGCTGTTTCACGTACCCCGGCCCCTGGCGTACGTCGATGTCGGAAAGTCGCCGGACCGGACCCGCCCACGGGTGCTTGAGTGAACCGCATGACGACCCTCGCCGACCGCGCCCGCCACTTCCGTTCCCTCCATATCCCCGGCCGCCCGCTGGTCCTGCCCAACGCCTGGGACATCCCGAGCGCCCGGATCATCACCGCCGCCGGAGCCGCTGCGATCGCCACCACCAGCGCAGGAATCTCCTGGGAGCGGGGCGTGCCCGACGGCGACCGGATGGACCGGGCCGCCGCCATGGCTCAGCTCGCCACCATCGCCGCCGCCACGGACCTGCCCGTCAGCGCAGACATCGAGGGCGGCTACGAGGAGGACGAGGGAGGGGTCGCCGGTACGGTCCGCGCGGTGCTCGCAGCCGGGGCCGTCGGCATCAACATCGAGGACGGTCCCCGGCCGCCGGCGGAGCACGTCCGGCGGATCGCCGCGGCCCGCTCGGCCGCCGACACTGAAGGCGTGCCGCTCTACGTCAACGCCCGGATCGACACCTATCTCATGGGTCTGGGGGCGGAGCACGGCCGGCTGGGGGAGACCCTGGAGCGGGCCGCCGCCTGTGTGGCGGCCGGTGCGGACGGGGTCTTCGTCCCCGGTGTCGTGGACCCGGAGACCGTGCGGGCCCTGGTCAAAGGGATCGACGCACCGCTCAACGTGCTGGTCGGGCCCGGGGCGCCGGCGGTGGCGGAACTGGCGGAACTCGGCGTCGCGCGCGTCAGCGCCGGGTCCTCGATCGTCCTCGCTGCCCACGGCCTGGTGCGTGACGCGACCCGGGAGCTGCTCACGGAAGGGACCTGCGGAAAGCCGGCCGGAGGCTACGCGTACGGGGAGCTGAACGCACTCATGGGCAACGCCCCCACGGGAGCGGAGCGGCCCGTTCAGCAGGCGTCCCGATAGGGCGCCTCAGCCGACGGCGCGCAAACAGGCCTCAGTCGGCGGCGCGCAACAGGCCTCGGCAGGCGTCACGTATCAGGCCTCAGCAGGCGTCGCGCATCAGCTCGGCCAGATCCTCGTCCAGGTCGAGATAGAGATGCTCGCGCCCGGCCGGGACGAGGCCCTGGGCGCGCCTGAGGAAGCGCCGCAGCTCGGACGTGCGGATGTGCACCATCGCGGTGCCCTCCGGGGCATGGAACTCCAGCACGGTGCGGTCGTATCCGTACGGCCGCACCCGTACGTCACCGACTCCGGCCGGCGCGTCCATGCCCTGGGCAAGCAGCTCTCGCGAGAACGCCCAGGACACTTCGGTGCCCTCCAGCGTCGCCGGCGGCGGGAACTCCATGCTGACGGCGAACGGATCATGCCGGTCGTAGCGCAGGGTCGCGGGTACGGTCTCCATCTGCGGCGCGGAGGCGACCAGACGGGCCTGCACAGCCTGCTCAATGACGCTGGACAAGGCCTGCTCCCTCACTTCGCTGCGGCTCGGCCGACACGTGGCTGACTTTTCCTTGCGCTGAGGAAGACGGCGGAACAACGAAATCCGTGCATCGGGGGAGGGCGTGACCTGTGTCACCGCCGGAGGCGCTCTGGACCGCATGCTGGCGGTCGGCTACGTTCGCGCGCCATGAGACCCAAGGGGAAGTCGAGACGAATGGTGTCGGCGGTGCTGTGCGGGGTGGCGCTGGCCGCGGCCCTGGCCGCCCCGGCGCAGGCGGAGCCGCAACAGACACCGGGCAGCACACCGCACTGGGAGCTCAAACCGACGGGCACGGACGCAAGGTTCCGGGGCCTCGCCGCGGTCAGCAGGACGACGGCGTGGGCAGCGGGCTCCAAGGGCACCGTGCTGCGCACCACGGACGGCGGCCGGACCTGGCGGAACGTCTCACCGCCGGGGGCGGGCGAGCTGGAGTTCCGTGACGTCGAGGCCTTGGACAGCCGGAGGGCCGTCGTGCTGGCCATCGGCGAGGGCGAGGCGTCGCGCGTGCTGCGCACCGAGGACGGCGGAGCGACCTGGACCGAGTCGTTCCGCAACACCGACCCGAAGGCCTTCTACGACTGCATCACCTTCTTCGACCGGCAGAGCGGCCTCGCCATGAGCGACCCGGTCGACGGCAAGTACCGGATCCTTTCGACCAGCGACGGTGGAAAGTCGTGGAAGGTGCTGCCCAGCGCCGGGATGCCGGACGCGCAGCCCGGCGAGGCGGGCTTCGCGGCGAGCGGCCAGTGCCTGGTGAGCGCGGGCTCGAAGGACGTCTGGCTGGCGACCGGCGGCGGCGCCACCGCACGCGTCCTGCACTCCGCCGACCGAGGACTGCACTGGACCGCCACCGAGTCGCCGATCCCGGCCGGCGACCCGGCCCGCGGGGTCTTCGCGCTCGCCTTCCGCGACCGTACGCACGGACTCGCCGTCGGCGGCGACTACCGGTCCGGGCAGCCCTCGCCGCAGGCGGGCGCGGTCACCCGGGACGGCGGCCGGACCTGGCACGAGTCGTCGGCCCCGCCACCCGCGTACCGCTCGGGAGTCACCTGGCTGCCGCACAGCCGCTCGGCAGCGCTGGCCGTCGGCCCCACCGGCACGGACCTGACGACGGACGCCGGCCGCACCTGGCGCACCGTGGACACCGGCTCGTACGACACCGTCGACTGCACGCCGGACTTCGGATGCTGGGCGTCGGGCGAGAAGGGCCGGGTGGCCAGGCTGGAGCCCTGACCAGCCGGGCCGGATACCGGCCGGGGCCAGGCCTGGCATCCGGGCCTTGGCCGGGCCGGCCCACCGGCACTGGGCACCACTGGCAACGGGCCCCACCGGCAACGGGCACCTCTGGCAGCGGGACCCATCGGCAGTCGGAGCCGCGCCGTCGCGCGCGGCCCGGCAGACCGGCACTCCGGCGGCCCGGTAGTCGGGCAGTCGGGCAGACCGGCAGTCCGGCGGCCGGGCAGTTCGAGAGGTGGTCGGCTCCCGTCCCGCGGCCCCGCCGGCCACGGGCTACGCAGGCGGCAGCTGCTGCTTGTACGGCTCCAGCCCGGGCGCGGTCTTCGTCGCGATGAATTCCGTGATCCGGTACTCGCACACCCCGCCGGTCGTGAAGGGGTCGGTCGCCGCGATCTCCTCGATCCGCGCGCGGTCGGTCCCGACGGCCAGGATCACGCCGCCGTCACGCGGGTTCTTGCGGCCGGAGGCGATGAAGACGCCGGCCTCGTACTGCGCGTCCAGCCAGACGATGTGCGCGTCGTGGAGCTCTTCAACGCGCTCTACCGGGGCGATATAGGTCAATTCCATTACGAACATGATCGGCAGGCTATCCAAGGTGTCTAAGGTGGGGTTCACCATGACCACCATCAGGACACCTGCCGACGAGACCGAGGCCAGGGCCGTCCAGGACGAGCTGCGTGCCCGCGTCGTCCTGGACGAGCCCGGGCCGCCGCCCGGGACCGGCCTCGTCACCGGGGTCGACGTGGCCTACGACGACGAGCGCGATGTCGTCGTCGCAGCCGCGGTGGTCCTCGACGCCCGCACGCTCGCCGTCGTCGAGGAGTCCACCGCGGTCGGTCGGGTCGCCTTCCCCTACATACCGGGGCTGCTCGCCTTCCGCGAGATCCCGACCGTGCTGGCCGCGCTGGAATCGCTCGACAGCGGCCCCGGGCTCGTCGTCTGCGACGGGTACGGGCGCGCCCACCCCCGCCGCTTCGGACTGGCCAGTCACCTCGGTGTGCTCACCGGACTGCCGGTGATCGGCGTCGCCAAGAACCCGTTCACGTTCTCGTACGACCCGCCGGGCGACACCCGCGGCGACACCTCACCGCTGCGCGCGGACGACGGCGAGGAGGTCGGCCGGGCGGTGCGTACGCAGACCGGGATCAAGCCCGTGTTCGTGTCGGTCGGCCACCGGGTCTCCCTCGACAACGCATGTGCCCACGCACTCGCGCTGTCGCCGGACTTCCGCCTTCCGGAGTCGACCCGCAGGGCGGACGCCCTCTGCCGGCGTGCGCTGCGTGAGGCGACGGCGAATGTCAGCCCGTCGGGCGTCCCCCCCTTTGGCGACACTCCCTAACGCGCGTTCGCGACCCGGAAGACGATCCCCGCCGCCCGCAGCCGTTCCAGCAGCGCGTCGCCCATCGCGACCGCCGTGGTGACCTGCCCCGCCGTCGGCGGCAGATCGTCGAACGCGAGGCTGAGCGCCGACTCCGCGAGCATCTTCGCCGTCTCGCCGTAGCCCGGGTCGCCGCCCGAGACCTCGGTGAAGACCCGCCGCCCGCCGCCCTCACCGACGAAACGAACCCGGAACCAGCTGCGTTCGCGCTGCTCCGCGCTGGGGCCGCGGCCCGGCTCGTAACGGTTCATCAGCCAGGTGCGGGCGGGCGGGATCTGGGCCAGCGCCGCGAGCGCCCCGAGGGCGGTGGGAGCGCCGATCGCCATCGGGAGCGTCTTGACCGAGGCGTAGTGCCGGTACTGGAAGTCGGGGCCGTACCGCTTCAGCCCGGCAGCCGACCGCGCCACGATCTGCGGGTCCAGCGTGGGCAGCGGCAGTGCCCAGGCGCCGGTCTCCTTGCTGAACCGGGGCGCCGGCAGCGGCGCCCTGGCCCGGCGGCCCACCAGGCGCGGTTCGTGCAGCCGTCGCTCGTGGGCCGCGCGGACGGTCTGGCGCTGCCGCCCCATCGCGGTGACCGCGGAGGCGAACGTACCGCCGGAGAACATCGCTCCGCCGCGAACGAATCCGTCGACGCGCAGCGGTACGTCCTCCGGCAGCTGCAGGACAGTGAAGTACGCCCCCAGGTCGTGCGGCACCGAGTCGAAGCCGCACGCGTGCACGATCCGGGCGCCGGTCTCGCGGGCCCGCGCGTCGTGCCGTACGAACGTGGTGTCCACGAACTCCGGCTCACCCGTGAGGTCGGCGTAGTCCGTCCCGGCCTCCGCGCAGGCCGCGACCAGCGGCTCCCCGTACCAGACGTAGGGGCCCACGGTCGTCGCCACCACATGGGTGGACTCGGCGAGTTCGCGCAGCGAATCCGGGTCCGCCGCGTCGGCGACGATCACAGGCAGTCCGGCGCACGCGGGATCGATCACGGCGAGCCGCTCGCGCAGCTGCTCCAGCTTGGTGGCGCTGCGCCCGGCGACGGCCCAGCGGCAGCCCTCGGGCGCATGCGCGGCCAGGTACTCGGCAGTGAGCGTGCCGACGAAGCCGGTGGCTCCGAAGAGCACGATGTCGTACGGCCGCTCCGGCCCGTTCTGCCTGTTCACTAGCCCCTCCGCCTGGCTTGAGGTCCTGCCCGCCCGATCCCGCCGGGCTCGTCGACCGGGACAGGACCTTGCCCCGCGCCGACGTCGGTGGCCGAGGCTAGCGTGAGACAGGACAGTCCGCGCGACCGGGAGGACGGGATGGCGGCACCACCGAAGCATGCCCTGGCGAAATGGGAGAAGGTGCGGTCCTTTGCCCTGGGCCTGCCGGGCGCGGCCGAGGAGTTCCCCTGGGGTGAGACGGTCGTCAAGGTCAACAAGAAGATCTTCGTCTTCATGGGTGTGGACGACGGCAGCAGTCCGCTGGGCATCGGCGTCAAACTCAAGGACGACGCGATGCACGCGCACGCCCTGTCCTGCCCGGGTGCCGAGCGGTCGGGCTACGGCCTGGGGAAGGCGGGCTGGGTGCGGATCCCACTCGACCGGAAGGGTGCTCCTACGGCGGACATGCTCTGCGACTGGGTCGAGGAGAGTTACGGACGATCGCCACGAAGAAGCTGATCGCGGTGCTGGACGCGCGGTGAGCCTCCGCCGCCGCAGGGCTTGTGGAAAAACAAGCGCTCGCTTGTCCACAGGGCTTGTGCGGAGTGGAACCCGTTCTTAACATCACTGATGTTACATCAGTTGTGTCATAGTGCTGGGGGCTTGATGGCAGCGACAGGGAACGGTCCGCCGAGCGGTCCGCTGGCCGGGGTGCGCGTGGTCGAGCTGGCGGGCATCGGGCCCGGCCCGTTTGCCGCCATGCTGCTCGCCGACCTCGGCGCCGACGTCGTCCGTATCGACCGCCCCGGCGGGGCGGGACTCGCGATCGACCCCGCGTACGACCTCACCAATCGCAACAAAAGGTCCGTTCTGATCGACCTCAAGGCCGACGGCGGACCGGAGCAGGTGCTCGACCTCGTCGAGCGCGCCGACGTCCTCATCGAGGGCTACCGCCCGGGTGTCGCCGAGCGGCTCGGCGTCGGGCCGGAGGAGTGCCACGCCCGCAACCCCAAGCTGGTGTACGGCCGGATGACCGGCTGGGGGCAGGACGGGCCGCTCGCCCAGCGCGTCGGCCACGACATCGCGTACATCGCGATCACCGGCACCCTCGGCATGATCGGCAAACCCGACGAGCCGCCCGCCGTCCCCGCCAATCTCGTCGGTGACTACGCGGGAGGCTCGCTCTATCTCGTCATCGGCGTGCTGGCCGCACTGCAGCACGCCCGCGGCGAGGGCGGCACGGGCCAGGTCGTGGACGCGGCGATCGTCGACGGTGCCGCCCATCTGGCCACGATGATCCACGGAATGATGGCGGCCGGCGGCTGGCAGGACCGCCGGGGCGCCAATCTCCTCGACGGCGGCTGTCCCTTCTACGGAAACTATGAGACCGCCGACGGGGAGTACATGGCGGTGGGGGCCCTTGAGCAGCAGTTCTACAACGAGTTCATCGAGCTGCTCGGCATCGAGGACGAGACACCGGCCCGCAAGGACTTCGCCCGCTGGGACGAGCTGCGCGCAGCTGTCGCCGACCGCTTCCGCACGAAGACGCGCGAGGAGTGGACCGCGGTCTTCGAGGGCTCCGACGCGTGCGTCGCGCCCGTACTGTCGCTGCGCGAGGCGCCGAGGCACCCGCACCTCGCGGAGCGCGGCACCTTCACCGACCACGGCGGGATCACCCAGCCGGCCCCCGCGCCGCGGTTCTCCGCGACTCCGGGGTCCCTGCGCCGCCCGCCCGCCCAGCCAGGCGCGGACACTGAAGAGGTGGCCCGCGACTGGGGCGTACCCGGCATCCTGCACACGGAGGGAGACCGCTGATGGAACTGTCCACTCCGTTGAGCTACGCGGGCGATCCGCGCCGGGCCGCCGACGAGATCGCCGCGCTGGAGTCCGCAGGGCTGGACGCCGTCTGGGTCGCCGAGGCCTACGGCTTCGACTCGCCGACGATCATGGGCTACCTGGCAGCCCGTACCGAGCGGATGAAGATCGGCGCGGCCATCCTCAATGTCTACTCCCGCACCCCCGCGCTCCTCGCCCAGACCGGCGCCGGACTCGACGCGATCTCCGGCGGCCGGGCGATCCTCGGCCTCGGCGCCTCAGGGCCGCAGGTCGTCGAGGGCTGGCACGGCAAGCCCTACGACAAGCCGCTCGGCCGCACCCGCGAGGCGATCGAGCTGTGCCGCCGGATCTGGCGGCGCGAGGTCATCGACCATCACGGCATCACCGACATGCCGCTTCCGCCGGAGAAGGGCGGCCGGCTCGGCAAGCCGCTGAAGATCCTCACCAAGCCGGTGCGCGACACGATCCCGCTGTACGTCGCCTCGCTCGGCCCGGCCAACGTCCGGATGACCGCCGAGATCGCCGACGGCTGGCTGCCGACGCTCTTCGTGCCCGAGAAGGCCCACCAGGTCTGGGGCGGCGCCCTCGCCGAGGGCGCCGCCCGGCGCGACCCGGCACTCGGGCCCCTGCAGACCGTCGCGGGCGGCCTGCTCGCCATCGGCGACGACGCCGCTGCGGTACGTGACCTCGCGCGCCCCCAGATCGCCCTCTACGTCGGCGGCATGGGCGCACCCGGGAAGAACTTCTACAACGACCTCGCCGTCGCCTACGGCTACGAGGAAGAAGCGAAGAAGATCCAGGAGCTGTATCTCTCCGGCCGGAAGAAGGAGGCCGAGGCGGCCGTCCCCGACGAGTTCTGCGAGCTCATGTCGCTCTGCGGCCCGGAGAGTTACGTCCGTGAGCGTGTCGAGGCCTTCCGCGAGGCCGGCGTCACCATGCTCAACGTCATTCCCGTCGGCGCCGAGCCGGCCAAGTTGATCGAAACCGTCAAGGGCTGGCTGTAGGGAGACCGGAAGATGAAACGGCAGATCTTCACCACCGAGCACGACGCGTTCCGCGAGACCGTCCGCACCTTCCTCGCCAAGGAGGTGCTGCCGTACTACGAGCAGTGGGAGAAGGACGGCATCGTCTCGCGCGGGGCCTGGCTCGCGGCGGGCAGGCAGGGACTGCTCGGTCTCGCTGTCCCCGAGGAGTACGGCGGCGGGGGAAACACCGACTTCCGCTACAGCGCGGTGCTCGCCGAGGAGTTCGCCCGCGCGGGCGCCCCCGGGCTCGCGATCGGACTGCACAACGACATCATCGGCCCGTATCTCACCTCGCTCGCCGACGAGCAGCAGAAGCAGCGGTGGCTGCCGGGCTTCTGCAGCGGAGAGATCATCACGGCCATCGCGATGACCGAGCCGGGTGCCGGCTCCGACCTCCAGGGCATCCGGACCACCGCGGAGGACCGCGGCGACCACTGGCTGCTGAACGGCTCCAAGACGTTCATCTCCAACGGGATCCTCGCCGATCTGGTGATCGTCGTCGCGAAGACGACCCCGGAGGGCGGGGCGAAGGGCCTGTCGCTGCTGGTCGTCGAGCGGGGCATGGAGGGCTTCGAGCGCGGCCGCAATCTGGACAAGATCGGGCAGAAGTCCCAGGACACCGCAGAGCTGTTCTTCACCGACGTGCGGGTCCCGAAGGAGAACCTCCTGGGGAACCTGAACGGCGCGTTCGTCCATCTGATGACCAATCTCGCCCAGGAGCGGCTCAACATCGCGGTGGCCGGGGCCGCCGCCGCCGAGTATCTGCTGGAGATCACCACCCAGTACGTGAAGGAGCGCGAGGCCTTCGGACGCCCGCTCTCGAAGCTCCAGCACATCCGTTTCGAAATAGCCGAGATGGCCACCGAGTGCGCCGTCACGCGTACGTTCCTCGACCGCTGCATCGTCGACCACTCGAACGGGGAGCTCGACGCAGTGCACGCCTCGATGGCCAAGTGGTGGGCGACGGAGCTGCAGAAGCGCGTCGCGGACCGGTGCCTCCAGCTGCACGGCGGCTACGGCTACATGACCGAGTACCGGGTCGCCAAGGCTTTCACCGACGGTCGTATCCAGACGATCTACGGTGGCACCACCGAGATCATGAAGGAGATCATCGGCCGCTCGTTGCTCTCCTGACCCTTGCTCTTCCGGCCCTTGCCCGCTCGACCCTTGCCCTTCCGCCCCTTCCAGGGCTCCTGACCCTCACCCTCGACTGCGCACCCCTCATTCGTGATGCGAAAGGCTCTGTTGTGAGTACCCAAGCGTTTGTGTACGACGCGATCCGCACCCCGCGCGGCCGCGGCAAGGCCAACGGGGCCCTGCACGGCACCAAGCCGATCGACCTGGTCGTCGGCCTGATCCATGAGATCCGTTCCCGTTTCCCAAGCCTGGACCCGGCGGCGATCGACGACATCGTGCTCGGCGTCGTCGGCCCGGTCGGCGACCAGGGCTCCGACATCGCCCGGATCGCCGCCATCGCGTCCGGACTCCCCGACACCGTCGCGGGCGTCCAGGAGAACCGCTTCTGTGCCTCGGGTCTGGAAGCCGTCAACATGGCGGCGATGAAGGTCCGCTCCGGCTGGGAGGACCTGGTGCTCGCCGGCGGTGTCGAGTCGATGTCGCGGGTTCCGATGGCGTCCGACGGCGGCGCATGGTTCGCCGACCCGATGACCAACTTCGACACCAACTTCGCGCCGCAGGGCATCGGCGCCGATCTGATCGCCACCATCGAGGGTTTCTCGCGCCGCGACGTGGACGAGTACGCCGCGCTCTCGCAGGAGCGTGCCGCCGCGGCCTGGAAGGACGGCCGCTTCGACCGTTCCGTGGTCCCGGTGAAGGACCGCAACGGACTCACGGTCCTGGACCACGACGAACACATGCGTCCCGGCACCACAGCGGACTCGCTGGCCTCCCTCAAGCCGTCGTTCGCGGGCATCGGCGACATGGGCGGCTTCGACGCCGTCGCGCTGCAGACGTACCACTGGGTGGAGAAGATCGACCATGTCCACCACGCAGGCAACTCGTCGGGCATCGTGGACGGTGCCTCGCTCGTGGCCATCGGCTCCAAGGAGGTCGGCGAGCGCTACGGACTCACGCCCCGTGCCCGGATCGTCTCCGCGGCGGTCTCCGGCTCCGAGCCCACCATCATGCTCACCGGACCCGCGCCCGCCACCCGCAAGGCGCTCGCCAAGGCCGGACTGACCATCGATGACATCGATCTGGTCGAGATCAACGAGGCGTTCGCGGCGGTCGTGCTGCGCTTCGTACGGGACATGGGACTCTCCCTGGACAAGGTCAATGTGAACGGCGGCGCCATCGCCCTGGGCCACCCCCTCGGCGCCACCGGCGCGATGATCCTCGGCACGCTCATCGACGAACTGGAGCGCCAGGACAAGCGCTATGGCCTCGCCACGCTCTGCGTCGGCGGCGGCATGGGCATCGCCACGATCGTCGAGCGTCTCTGACCGTCCCGTCCCTCCCCTCCCCTTCCTTTACGGAGAAGCAGCAATGACAGCAACGCCGGTGAGTTCCACCATCCGCTGGGAGCAGGACGAGACCGGGATCGTCACCCTCGTCCTCGACGACCCCAACCAGTCCGCCAACACCATGAACCAGGCCTTCAGGGACTCCATCGCGGCGATCGCCGACCGCGCCGAGGCCGAGAAGGACAGCATCCGCGGCATCGTCTTCACCTCCGCCAAGAAGACGTTCTTCGCGGGCGGCGACCTCAAGGACATGATCAAGGTCGGCCCGGAGAACGCCCAGCAGGCCTTCGACATGGGCATGGGTATCAAGCACGCCCTGCGCCGTATCGAGACCCTCGGCAAGCCGGTCGTCGCGGCCATCAACGGCGCGGCGCTGGGCGGCGGTTACGAGATCGCCCTCGCGTGTCACCACCGCATCGCGCTCGACGCGCCCGGCTCCAAGATCGGTCTGCCCGAGGTGACACTGGGTCTCCTTCCGGCCGGCGGCGGTGTGACCCGTACCGTACGGCTCATGGGTATCGCCGACGCGCTGCTCAAGGTGCTCCTCCAGGGCACCCAGTACTCCCCGCAGCGGGCGCTGGAGAACGGTCTGATCCACGAAGTGGCCGCGACGAACGAGGAGATGCTCGCCCAGGCGCGTGCCTTCATCGAGGCGAACCCCGAGTCGCAGCAGCCCTGGGACGTCAAGGGCTACAAGATCCCCGGCGGTACGCCGTCGAGTCCGAAGTTCGCCGCGAACCTGCCCGCGTTCCCGGCGAACCTGAAGAAGCAGCTGAACGGCGCCCCGTACCCCGCGCCGCGCAACATCCTCGCGGCCGCCGTCGAGGGCTCGCAGGTCGACTTCGAGACCGCGCAGACGATCGAGGCGCGGTACTTCACCGAGCTGCTGACCGGGCAGACCGCGAAGAACATGATCCAGGCGTTCTTCTTCGATCTCCAGGCGGTCAACTCCGGTGCGAACCGTCCCAAGGGCATCGAACCGCGCCCGGTCCGCAAGGTCGCCGTGCTCGGCGCCGGAATGATGGGTGCGGGTATCGCCTACTCCTGCGCGAAGGCCGGGATCGAGGTCGTCCTCAAGGACGTCAACGCCGACGCGGCCGAGCGGGGCAAGGCGTACTCGGAGAAGCTGCTGGACAAGGCGCTCAGCCGCGGCCGTACGACCGAGGCCAAGCGCGCAGAGCTGCTCGCCCGGATCACCCCGACCGCGGACCCGGCCGACCTCGCGGGCTGCGACGCCGTCATCGAGGCGGTCTTCGAGGACCCGGCGCTCAAGCACAAGGTGTTCCAGGAGATCCAGGACATCGTCGAGCCGGACGCGCTGCTCTGCTCCAACACCTCGACCCTGCCGATCACGCTGCTCGCGGAGGGCGTCGACCGGCCCGTCGACTTCATCGGACTCCACTTCTTCTCGCCCGTCGACAAGATGCCGCTCGTCGAGATCATCAAGGGTGAGCGTTCCGGTGACGAGGCGCTGGCCCGCGCCTTCGACCTGGTCCGCCAGATCAACAAGACGCCGATCGTCGTCAACGACTCGCGCGGCTTCTTCACCTCGCGGGTCATCGGCCAGTTCATCAACGAGGGCGTGGCGATGGTCGGCGAGGGCGTCGAGCCCGCGTCGGTCGAGCAGGCCGCTGCCCAGGCCGGCTACCCGGCGAAGGTGCTCTCCCTGATGGACGAGCTCACCCTCACCCTCCCGCGGAAGATCCGGGACGAGACGAGGCGGGCCGTGGAGGAGGCGGGCGGCACCTGGAAGGGGCACCCGGCGGACGCGGTCATCGACCGGATGGTCGACGAGTTCGGCCGCACCGGCCGCAGCGGCGGCGCCGGCTTCTACGAGTACGGCGAGGACGGCAAGCGCGCCGCGCTCTGGCCGGGCCTGCGCGAGCACTTCACCCGCGCGGACGTCTCGGTCCCCTTCGAGGACATGAAGGAGCGCATGCTCTTCTCCGAGGCCCTGGACACGGTCCGCTGCCTGGAGGAGGGCGTGCTGACCTCGGTCGCCGACGCCAACATCGGCTCCATCATGGGCATCGGCTTCCCCGCGTGGACGGGTGGCGTGCTTCAGTACATCAACGGCTACGAGGGCGGTCTGCCCGGCTTCGTCGCCAGGGCCCGCGAGCTCGCGGCGGCGTACGGCGAGCGCTTCGAGCCGCCGGCGCTGCTCGTGGAGAAGGCGGAGAAGGGCGAGGTCTTCACCGACGCCTGACCCGGCCCGGTATCGCGGGGCGGACGGGCCTGCCACTGGCGCGGGCCCGTCCGCTCGGGCAGGGTCCGGCCGCGTTCCAGCAGCAGGACGATGTGCGGGTCTGCCTGGATCCGGCAGGGCATCCGTTCTGGCTGTGGCTGTGGCTGTGGCTGGGCCTAGGCCGTGTCGGACAAATCCCGCCTGGCGCCCTGCGGGCGGACGGCGCTATTTGTCAGACACGACCTAGGGGGTGTCCCCCTCGGCACAGTGCTCGTCGGCGCCGTGCTCCTCGGTGCCGAACGCGGCACGCAGCTCTTCCCTCAGCGACCGCTGGAACGCCGTCACGAGGGCCTGGATGACCATCGGCTGCATATGAGCCGACAGCGACTTCATCGTTGCGACGTGATGAGGGTCCGACTCGCGCTCCCGGTAGGGGTTCCACACCTCGTCCCGGAACAGCCGCGTCAGCTCGTGCGCCGCCGCCCGGGCGTGCTCCAGCAGGACAGCCCGGGAGGCGAGGATCGTCTCGTGCGCTATGGGTACGTCCAGCAGCTCCACCCCGAGCCGCAGCAGCCCGCCGTCGAGCCGGAACACGTCCGGCGCGCTCCCGCGGCCCAGCACACCCATCGCCGCCAGCCGGTCGACATCCTGGTCCGACAGCGGCCGCCCGGCCCGGCGCTCCAGGTCCTGGCGGCTGGTCTCCTCCGCCGACTCAGGGGCCCAGGAAGCCACGAGGGCCCGGTGGATCGCCAGTTCGTGGGCGCTCAGGTCGGCCGGCAGCTGCTCCACATAGCGTTCGATCGCGGCGAGCGTCATGCCCTGGTGCTGCAGTTCCTCGATCAGAGCCAGCCGGTACAGATGATCCGCGCCGTAGTGCCCCACCCGGCGCGGCCCGATCACGGGCGGCGGCAGCAGGCCCCGGGTGCTGTAGAAGCGGATGGTGCGGACGGTGACACCGGCGCGCGCGGCCAGTTCGTCGACGGTCAGCGTCGGCTCCTCGGTCTCGGTCGCCATGGTCTCCCTCGCCTTCTCCGTACATCCATCCGATGCAACAGTAATGCTGTCTCACCAGTGTTGTGAAAGCGCTCGGAAACTTCGAGGCGGATTGTCAGTGATGCCTCGTACGGTGGTGGCATGTCGGGGATCACGTATGTACGGGGGGACGCCACCGCGCCGCACGGCAAGGGCGTCAAGCTGATCGCGCACGTCTGCAACGACCTGGGCGGCTGGGGGAAGGGCTTCGTCGTCGCGATATCCCGCCGCTGGCCGGAGCCCGAGGCGGCGTACCGGCGCTGGCACCGCGAGCGGGCGCGAAACGACTTCGGGCTGGGCGCGGTCCAGTTCGTCCAGGTCAGCCGCTATGTGTGGGTGGCGAACATGGTGGGGCAGCGGGGCATGCGCACGGGCAGCAAGGGGGTGCCCGTGCGGTACGAGGCGATCGGCACGGCCCTCGGCGCGGTCGCCGACAAGGCGGTAGAGCTCGGTGCGTCGGTCCATATGCCACGCATCGGCTGCGGGCTGGCGGGCGGCACCTGGACGAGGGTGGAGCCACTGATAGCGGAGCGGCTCACCGCGCGGGGCATAGCGGTCACGGTGTACGACCACGACGCGTAGCCCCACGCGTGGCTTGGCGTGTACCTGGCGCTAGAGTGCGGTGCTTGTTCGATTTGCCACGCGACAAAGGGGGAGGGGCATGAGCACGCAACTGAGGGAGACCGCCACGGAGTTGGCGGAGATCCTGTGGCGCGAGCACACCGTGTACCGCGACCGGGCGGGAGGCGTGGTCATCCGGGGGGAGCACGTCCAGCGCTGGATCAGCATTGCCCCCAGGGGCGGCAGGGACGAGGTTCTCGTCCGTGCGGGCCGGATCCTCGACGGGGGGACGACTGCCCCGGCGCGCTCGGAGGTCGTCGCGAACCTCACCGCCGGGACGAGCGAACTCGCCGCGATCTGCCGTCGGCTGCTGGCCGAGGCGGCCGCGGATGTCGTGCCCGGCGCGACGCAGGCGAGCGGCCCGGCCAGGTCCGGCCGCCCGGCCGAGCGATCCAAGGGACCCAAGAGATCCAGGAGACCCAAGCGGTCCGGACGAGCCGGACGGCACACGAGCTTCGGCTCCTGGGTGGTCATCATCTGCGCGGTCGCACTCGTCGCCCTCTACGCGTACAACGTGGCCGGGGCGTACCGGTAGCCGGCCTCGCGCCCCGCCCGTCCAGTTCCGTCACCGCCACCCAGGCCCCGAGCAGCGACGGTCACGTCCGCCGGCCGACGGGGCTGTCCGGCCAGGTCACACAGCGCCGCAGCCCCGCAGCCCACGTCCGCGGCCACGCACCCGAACGTCAGGCGAGCCAGCTGTAAGGCAGGCGCAGGATCGCGGCAACCTGCGCGGCCACCACCGGAGCATGCGGTGGAACGCCTCCGTCGGCGAGGCCGCGGGTCAGGTGGAGATGAAGGGACTGAAGCGTGGCGAAGCTGTTGAAGGCCCACGGTGGGACGGGGCCGGGGCCGCCGCCTTCGAGGGCGTCCGTGACGACGCTCAACCAGGCGGTTGCCTGCTCGGCCGTCAGGCCAGGGGCGAGCAGAATCCCGCTGAGCGCGCGGGCGAGGCGCGCGTCCTCCAGCTGCTCGTAGCGGTAGTCGGCGTGTGCGGCCGTCATCCGGTGGGCGCACAGTTCCAGCAGTTCGGTGCGGCGGGCAGGCAGAGCCCGTGCGAACGCCGCGGCCGCGTCGGCGCCGTGGGCGACGGCGTGCAGCCAGCCGAGGGAGTCGTCCCAGCCGCGGGTGTCGCGCTCTGACGGGTACCAGGAAGCGAAACCGGTGTACCAGCGCTCCGCGGCCCGCTCCGGCACGGTGCCAGGAACGGCGTCCGCGCGCGTCAGAACGCACCGGAGCACGAGCGGAGCGAAGGTTCGGGCCTGAACCTCAGGATGGGTGAAACGGTCCGCGGCAGTGTCACCGAGGTCTTCCAGGACCTCGTCCAGGTGCCCTTCCCGTATCCAGCGCGCGGTCGCAGTGTAGGCATGGTCGTCACGGACCTCAGGGTCACGAGACACGAGCATGGCCGACAGCTCGTCACTGAGCCGGGAAGCCGGCACGGCATCGGGGAAGGGAAAGTCCTCGGCGGCGATCGACGACCAGTCGACAAGATCCGTACTCATCGCGTCAGCCTTCCACGCGCCTCAGGGCCCGGCAAGATCCGGAAGAGAGGCTCCAGGGCACCCCATCCACGCGGCTACGCGGCTACGCGGCTGCGCGGCTACGCGAAATGATGGGCCAGGGCCGCATGCGGGTCCTGGTCCGTCGTGTGCCCGTGGTCGACATGGACGGTCGCGCCCGCCAGCCGTGGCACGGCGTGCAACAGCGCGTGCTCGGCGGCCACGGCCACCGCATGGGCTTGGACGACCGTCAGCGCCGGGTCGACCTCGACGGAGGTCTCCGCGCGCAGGCTGTGCCCGAGCCAGCGCATCCGTACGGCTCCCACCGCCCGTACGCCCTCGACATGGGAGAGCGCGTGCTCGGCCTCGTCCACCAGCGCGGGGTCCACGGCGTCCATCAGCCGGTGCCAGATCTCCCGTGCCGCGCCCCGCAGCACGAGCAGGATCGCGCCGGTGATGACGAGTCCGATCAGCGGGTCGGCATAGCGCCATCCCAGCGCCGAGCCTGCCGCGCCCAGCAGCACGGCGAGCGAGGTGAACCCGTCGGTGCGGGCGTGCAGTCCGTCGGCGACGAGTGCGGCGGAGCCGATGCGCTTTCCGGTACGGATACGGGCCCTGGCCACCCACTCGTTGCCCGCGAAGCCCACGAGTGCGGCCGCGGCGACGGCAGGCAGGTGGCTGACGTCCTGCGGGTCCAGCAGCCGCCGGACGGCCTCATAGCCGGCGAAGGCGGCGGACGAGGCGATCACCAGCACGACGAAAACCCCGGCCAGGTCCTCCGCCCGCCCGAAGCCGTACGTGTAGCGGCGGGTGGCGGCCCGCCGGCCCAGCACGAAGGCGAGGGCGAGCGGGAGCGCGGTCAGCGCGTCGGTCGCGTTGTGGACGGTGTCGCCCAGCAGCGCGACCGATCCGGACAGTGCCGCGACGACCGCCTGGACGAGGGTGGTCGTGGCGAGGATCCCGAACGAGAACCAGAGCGTCCGCAGGCCGTCGGCGGAGGCCTCGAGCGCGGCGTCGATGCGCTCGCCGTGATGGTGGTGATGGTGGTGTCCATGCCGGTGGCTGTGACTGTGCCCATGACCCTTCATGGACACCACCATGGCAGCCGGACAGCCTTGCAGCCACTGCCGAAAAGCGGCCTCTGACCAGCTGCGAAAGGCTTGCGACTACGGTCTCGCGGCTACTGCCCCGGGCCTGCTCCCGCGAGGCTGCGGCCCTGTGCCCGCTGCCGGGCGGCTACTGCCCGGACGCGGTGACCGGGTAGTGGTCGGACAGGTTCGTGTATGTGTAGTCCGTTCCCCAGCTGGAGACCGTCCAGGGCGCGCTCTGCTCCTTGATCACGTTGTTGTTCCAGCCGGCCGGCTTGGCGTGGCCCGCCCGGTGGAGCACGTAGTCGAGGTCCTCGCGCGGGTCGTCCGGGTAGCGGTCGGCCGCGATCGAGTTGTCCTGCGTGTCGAAGGAGTACGGGTGGCCGGTGCGCGAGTCGGCGCCGGTGAGGCCGCCGTCCGCCAGCATCGTCGCGTACTCGGGCGTGCGCGAGTCCACATTGAAGTCGCCCGCGACCAGCACCTGCTCCGAGGCCGGGATGTTCTTGGCGTCGAGGAACGCGTCGATCGCCTTGAACTGGCGGCTGCGCATCTGCGCCGCCTCACCCGCGCCGCAGCCCGGGTCGGTCGACTGCGCGTGCGTGCCCACGACGTGCACCTTGGTGCCGTTCACGTCGAGCACCACGTACACGAAGCCCTTGTTGGACCACCAGTCGGCGCCGCAGGCGTCCTTGTAGACGTACTGCTCCTTGCGCAGGATCGGCCACTTGCTGAGGATCGTGACGCCGCCGTCCTCGGGGGTCGTCGCGGAGTACGAGCCACCGGTCGCGTCCCAGCCGCTCTTGCTGCGGCCCATCACCGGGGTCTGGTACGGGTACTGGGCGCGGGCGTTCTGCTGCAGCGCGTCGGAGGCGGAGTTGTCGAACGCCTCCTGGAGCACGACGACGTCATTGCCCCGGAAGAACGAGGTCTTCGGGATCTCGGCGGCTCGGTGGTCCTGGCCCCAGTTCGGGTACAGGGTCTTGCTGAACAGGAAGACGTTGTACGTCAGCACCTTCAGCGACGGCGTCGCGGCGGCCTCTGCGGCGGGCGCCGAGGGTGCGGCCACCGCGAGGGTGGCGGCGGCGAGGGTGCTGGCCAGGGCTGCGCCGGATATGCGGCGGAGCACGGATTGCGGCACTGGAACTCCCGTTTCTGATGGGGGGTATTGAACCGGCGCGCACATCAAAGCAGCGGGAGTTACCTTCGGGTAACCGTTAGGTGCCCGAATTCTTTCCGGAGGTTCACCATCCGCAGAACTTGTACGGACAACTCAGAGGGGGCCGCCGTGCCACACCGGCAACGGCCCCGTGCCGACGGCCGTTTCGAACGCCGCGCGGGCCAGCAGCCGCGTCGAATCCAGCGTCGGCAGCGGCGAGACGTCCGGCGTCACCAACAGCGGGATCTCGGTGCAGACGAGCGCGACGGCGTCGCAGCCGCGCGCCGCCAGCCGTTCGATGACACGGACGTACGCCTCGCGTGAGGCGTCCGTGAACTCGCCGTTCACCAGCTCCTCGAAGATGATCCGGTCGACGGCCGAACGGTCCTCCGCCCCCGGCACCTCGCCGACGATCCCACGACTGCCGAAGGCCCGGGGATAGACCGGACCTTCCATCAGATACCGCGTGCCGAGGACGCCGACGCGCGAGCGCCCGTCCCGTGCGGCCCGCTCCGCGACCACCTCGGCGATGTGCAGCCCGGGCAGGGCGAGGTCCTCCCCGGGCAGCTCCAGGGCCTGGTGGGCGGTGTTGTCCGGGCAGACGAAGAAGTCCGCGCCGGCGCCCGACAGCCGCCGTACGCTCTCCGCGAGCGTGGCCCGGATCGCGGCGTGGTCCCCGGAAGCCCACGCGGGCATGCTGCGCGCGAGCGCGATGCAGTCCAGGGTCACATCCGGATGGTCGTGCGGTCCCAGCTCACGGAAGCCTTCCCGGCAGAATTCGCGGAAGCACAGCGCCGCGCCTTCCGCGCTGTGCGCGAGAATCCCGAGGTGCGTCATGGGAGCTCCAGAGGTCCGGTGCCGGTGCTCCTCACACTGAACACCGGCGTGATCGCATACTGGAACGGAGAACGGGACCGGACACGGAGTCCCGCCACCGCCGACCCCTGGGAGCGCATGCATGAGCAGGCCGCCGGATCCCGTACCGCCACCGCCCGGCGGTGTGCTGTGGAGCCTCGCCGGCGACATCCGCGGACTGCTGATGCTGCCCGCCGCACTCACCATGCAGGTCGCGCACCCCGCCGTCGGCGCCGGAGTCGACGAGCACTCCGTCTT
This sequence comes from Streptomyces sp. NPDC053673, assembly GCF_055585225.1. Classification (NCBI taxonomy): domain Bacteria; kingdom Bacillati; phylum Actinomycetota; class Actinomycetes; order Kitasatosporales; family Streptomycetaceae; genus Streptomyces; species Streptomyces sp. NPDC053673. Next base: position 421,858 of record NZ_JBVJKN010000001.1, read on the forward strand.
CCGCACCGACCCGTGGGGACGCGGAGAGCGCTCCCTGCGCTCGCTCCAGCTCTGGGTGTACGGCGGCGAAGCCGCGGCCGAGGAGGGCCGCCGGCTGCGGCAACTGCACAGGACCATCCAGGGCACCGACACCCGCGGCCGCCGGTACCACGCGCTCACTCCCGAGTACTACGCATGGGTCCACGCCACCGGCTTCCCCGTCTACCAGCACGCCGCCCGCTATCTGTACCGCCCGTTCACCGCGGCGCAGGAGCGCAAGCTGTACGCGGAGTGGCTGCAGGTCGGGCGGATCCTCGGCATCCACGACCGGGACATGCCGCAGACCATCGAGGAGTTCTGGCCCTACTACCGCAAGGTCCTCGCCGACGAACTGGAGGTGACTGTCGTCGTGCAGGACCTCACCGCGACCGACCGCCCCGTACCGCCACCGGACCGCGGGCCGGTGCTGCTCAGGCTGCTGCTGCGCGCTTTCTGGCCGCTGATCCTGCCGCCGCTCGCCCGGTTCCGGCGCTTCGTCACCATCGGCCTGATGCCGCCCGACGCACGCGAGGCGATAGGGCTCCCCTGGACCGACGCGCAGGAGCGCAGACTGCGGCGCCTCGGCCGAGTCGTCCGGGCCGTGGTGCCCGTCCTCCCCGAGCGGCTGCGCTATCTGCCGCTGGCGAGGCGGGCCCGCCGGGCGGCCCGGCTCACGCCGAGGCGCGGCGCACCAGCGTCGTCGGGGTGATCACCGAAGCCGGGGCGCCGGAGCCCGGTTCGCTCTCGTTCAGCACCCGCATCAGCAGCCGCACCATCAGCCGCCCGTTGCCCTCGATGTCCTGACGGACCGTCGTGAGCGGGGGGTCGGTGCTCTCGGCCACCAGGGTCATGTCGTCGAAGCCGACCAGGGCGATGTCCTCCGGCACCCGCAGCCCGCGCTCGCGCAGCACTCTCAGCGCGCCCGAAGCCATCAGGTCGTTCGATGCGAACACCGCGTCCGGCGCGGAGCCACCGTCGAGCAGCGCGGCCATCGCACGTGCGCCGCTCTCCGCCGTGAAGTCGCCCTGGGCGGTCAACGCCGGGTCGGCTTCGGGCAGTACGTCACGGTAGCCGTCGAGCCGGTCCAGCGCGGAGGTCTGGTCGCGCGGGCCCGCGATGTGCGCGACGCGGGTGCGGCCGAGGGAGACCAGATGGCGCACCGCTGCCCGGGCGCCGCCGCGGTTGTCGCAGTCGACGTACGGGACCGCGTGCTCGGAGCCGGCTCCCGGCCCGCCCGGACGGCCTCCGAACACGGCAGCCACCCCCGACCCGCGGACCACGGAGGGCAGTGCGTCGTCCTCGTGCAGGGAGAAGGCGAGCGCCCCGTCGACATGGCCGCCGCCGAGATAGCGGGCGATCCGGTCGTGGTCGTCGGGCCCCTCCACCCACAGCAGTACCAACTGCAAGTCGTTGGCGGCCAGTTCCCGGCTGATACCGCGCACCTGACGCTCGAAGAACGGATCCGAGAAGACCCGGAACTCGGGCTCGGCGATGATCACGGCAACCGCCCCGCTGCGCCGGGTGACCAGGCTCCGCGCCGCATGGTTCGGTACGTAGCCGAGCTCGGCCACCGCCTCGCGCACCCGGTCCGCCAGCGGTGTGCGGACACCTGCCCCGCCGTTGACGACGCGCGAGACCGTCGCCCGTGAGACCCCGGCGCGGGCGGCGACGGCCTCCAGAGTGGGCCGGGTTCCAGTGGTCGGATCGGGCAACAGATGCTCCTCGTCGGCGCGTCGGACCGTGTCGACACGAGGGTAACCGCAGGTGCCGCCGCCCCCGAAGGGGCGACGGCACCATCAGCACCCCACGTCAGTGGTCGTGGCCCTGCTCGTGCGCCTGGCCCCGCTCGTGGTCGTGGACCGTGTTCGTCGCGGCGATCTTCTTCCAGGACTTCGGCCGCGCCGGCCGGACGTCCGCACGGGCGGTGATCCGCTCGCCCGCCGCGGCCGGCGCAGCCGGCTTCGACGGCTCGTACAGCCAGGCGTCGAAGAGCTCCGCGAGCGGCTTGCCGGAGACCGTCTCGGCGTACTTCACGAAGTCGTCCACACTGCCGTTGCCGTTGGCGTTCACCGTCGGCCAGCCCTTGAGGATCGCGAAGAAGGCCTCGTCACCGATCTCGCCCCGCAGCGCCTGCAGGGCGAGCGCACCACGGTCGTAGACGGCGATGTCGAACTGCTTGTCCGGGCCGGGGTCACCAGGCTTCACCGTCCAGAACGGGTCCTCGGCCGGGTGCAGGGAGTAGACGTAGTCCGCCAGCTCCTGCGCCGTGCCCTCGCCCTCCCTCTCCGACCACAGCCACTGGCTGTAGCGGGCGAAGCCCTCGTTGACCCAGATGTCCTTCCAGCCCTTGACGGAGACGCTGTCCCCATACCACTGATGGGCCAGTTCATGGACGACCACCGAGGCGTTCGCGCCATTGGCGAACTGCCGCGGGCTGTAGAACGGGCGGGTCTGTGTCTCCAGCGCGAAGCCGCTCGGCACGTTCGGGACGTAGCCGCCGAGCGCGTTGAACGGATACGGCCCGAAGACCTCCTCCAGCCACTCCGCGATCTCGATCGTCCGCTCGACGCTGGCCCGCGCCGCCCCCGCGTTGTCGCCGAGGTCCTTGCTGTAGGCGTTGAGGACCGGCAGTCCCTTCGCGGTCTTGTCGGTCGTGATGTCGAACTTGCCCACCGCGAGGGTCGCGAGATACGTGGCCTGCGGCTTGTTCGACCGCCAGCTGAAACGCGTCCAGCCGAGCCGTGAAGTCTGCGACTGCAGCACGCCGTTACTGATGGCCTGGGTGCCGTCCGGCACCGAGACGGAGATGTCGTACGTCGCCTTGTCCAGCGGATGGTCGTTGGACGGGAACCACCACACCGCCGAGTCCGGCTCCTGGGCGGCGACGCCGCCGTCCGGGGTGCGCTGCCAGGCGCTCCAGCCGTCGATCTTCAGCTCGGAGGGCTTGCCGGCGTACCGGACGACCACCGAGACCGGCCGGTTCTGCTCCAGCGGCGAGGCCGGGGTGATCTCCAGCTCCCGGTCGCCGCTCTTCGCGAACGCGGCCTTCCGGCCGTTCACCCGCACCTCGCTGACGTTCAGGCCGAAGTCGAGGTTGAAGCGGGAAAGGTTCTGCGTGGTGGTGGCGAGGATCGTCGCCGTACCCTCCAGCAGATCGGTCTTGGGCTGGTATTTCAGCCGCAGGTCGTAATGCGATACGTCATAGCCGCCATTTCCGCTGGCCGGGTAGTAGGGGTCGCCAATGCCCGATGCCCCGGGCTCGAAGTCTGCGGCCGATGCCGGGATCGCCAGCAGAAGAGAAGCCGCAAGCGCGCTCGGAACGAGGATTCTGCGGTGCACGAATGCTCCAAATAGTCGGGGCGGATGCTCTCTTCGGACCCTATTCATGCGTGCGACGCCCCGTCATGTCCACGGCTCCTGTTGTCACACGATCGCCATTCGGCCGACACGACGCCCGTCGTCCCCTCAGTCGCTCCGGTCCACTCCTGGTTCTCTACTGCCCTCTGTCGCACAGGAGTTGACCGGAGTACCTTCCGCCCATGCCGATACGTGTGCGGGGCACCCGCCTTTGGAACAGATCGCTGGCCGCGGCGGCCACGGCCGCCCTGATATCCGTGCTCATACCGCCGGGCAGCGCCCAGAGCGCCCCGCCCCGCGAGAGCAGACCCGTCTACTCGTACGACAACGCGATCCGGGAATCCGTATGGGTGGACACCCGGCTCGACGGCGACGGGGACGGCAGGACCGACCGCGTTGCGGTCGACATCGTCCGGCCACGTGAAACGGCGCAACATGGCCGGAAGATACCGGTCATCATGGATGCCAGCCCGTATTACTCCTGCTGCGGGCGCGGCAACGAGAGCCAGAAGAAGACGTACGACGCGAACGGGAATCCCGTCCAGTTCCCGCTCTACTACGACAACTACTTCGTGCCGCGCGGCTACGCCTTCGTCGCCGTCGACCTCGCCGGCACCAACCGCTCCGACGGCTGTGTCGACGTCGGTGGCCGCTCCGACATCCACTCCGCCAAGGCCGTCGTCGACTGGCTGAACGGCCGCGCCCGCGCCTATACCACCCGAACCGGCGCCGAACGCGCCGCGGCCGGCTGGACCACCGGCGACGTCGGGATGATCGGCAAGAGCTGGGACGGCACCATCGCCAACGGCGTCGCCGCGACCGGGGTCGAGGGCCTCAGGACCGTCGTCCCGATCGCCGCCATCTCCTCCTGGTACGACTACTACTTCGCCCGGGGCGCGCCGCTGTACGACTCCGGCCCCGACTGGCTCTCGAACTACGTGAACAGCCCCGACGCCCGCGCCCGCTGCCAGGCCGTCCAGCAGCGGCTCGTCGACGAGGCCCCGCGCAGCGGCGACTGGACGCGGCTGTGGAGCGAACGCGACTACGTCCCGGACGCCCGTAATGTCCGGGCCAGCGTCTTCGCCGTCCATGGCATGCAGGACCTCAACGTACGCCCGAAGCACTTCGGGCAGTGGTGGGACGCACTCGGCGACCACGGTGTCGAGCGCAAGGTCTGGCTCTCCCAGACCGGACACGTCGACCCCTTCGACTTCCGCCGCGGCGAGTGGGTCACGACGCTGCATCGCTGGTTCGACCACTACCTCCTGGGCTACGACAACGGCATCGACCGCGAGCCGATGGCCGACATCGAGCGCGCTCCCGACCAGTGGTCCACCGACCGTGTCTGGCCGCCACGCTCCACCGCCACCACCACGATCCGCCCCGGCAAGGGCGCCACCCCCGGCGTCGGCACACTCGCCCTGAAGCCCGCCCCGCCCGGCGCCACGGAGACATTCACCGACGACCCGGCACTCGACGAGACCGACTGGGCCGCCGACATCGACCGCGCCACACCGGCCAAGGCCGGGTTCGTCACCCGGGCGCTCAGCCGCGACCTGCGGCTCTCCGGATCCTCCACGGTCACCGTCACCGCCACCCCGACGACCACGACCGCTCATCTCTCCGCGGTCCTCGTCGACGTCGGCCCGGACACCATCCGCGACTACGCCGCCGCCGGAGAAGGCATCACCACCCTTCCCGGGCGCACCTGCTGGGGCCCGAGCACGGCCGGTGACAGCTCCTGCTTCAAGGAGACCGCGGCCCGTACGGCCGCCGTCGGCCACACCGTCGTCAGCCGCGGCTGGGCCGATCTCGGCAACCACGCCTCGGCCGGCAAGGGCCGCCCGCTCACGCCCGGCACGGCCTACACCATCACTCTCGATCTGCACGCCACCGACCATGTCGTCCCGGCAGGTCACCGTCTGGCGCTCATCATCGGCGGCACCGACAGGGACCTCATCGATCCTCCGTCCACGAGGCCGAGCCTCACCCTCGATCTCGTCCGAACCGCCGCACGGCTGCCCTTCGTCGGAGGCGCCCCGGCCTTCGTGCGGGCCACCACAGGCGCTGTCCCGCCGGCCGCCACCGCGCGCGAGTCCCGCCTCGACGGTGTCGCAGAGCCGCGTCCGATCCGCCCGATCCCGGGAGCGAGCAACCGATGAACCGCCGTATCCGTATCCGCACCCTGGCCCTGGCCGTCTGCGCCCTCGCCGCGCCCCTGATGTCCGCGCCGGCCCAGGCGGCCCCCGCCGCGCAGAGCTTGCCGCGCACCGGATTCGAAGCCTCGGGCGGCGCGCGCTGGACCGGTCAGGCCGAGGAGTGGCAGTTCCTCGCCGCCGTCGACCGGGCCGCCGACCGGGTCTCACTGAACACCATCGGCACGACCGGGCAGGGCCGCCCGCTCCGGCTCGTCCGCATCGGCGGCGAGCGGACCACGGCGAACACCATGCTGCTGATCTGCAGTCAGCACGGCGACGAGCCGTCAGGCCGGGAAGCCTGCCTGACCACCATCCGCGACCTCGCATACGCCAAGGACGCCGGGACCCGGCGCTTCCTGGACCGCACCACCGTCCTCGTCGTCCCCACCGCCAACCCCGACGGCCGCGCCGCCGACACCCGGGAGAACGCGGACGGCGTCGACATCAACCGGGACCACATCGCCCTGAAGACCGCCGAGGGCCGCGCCCTGGCCGCCGTCATCCGTGACCGGCGCCCGGACGTGATCTACGACTTGCACGAGTACAACTCCACGCCCTCCTACTACGACAAGGAACTGCTCTCACTCTGGCCGCGCAATCTCAACACCGATCCGAGGGTCCACAAGGAAGCGCACACGCTCTCCGAGACCTATGTACGGCCCGCCGCCCACGACGCCGGGTTCAGCAGCGGCATCTACGGCATCTGGACCGATCCGGTCACCGGTGAGCCCGTGAAACAGGTCGCCGGTGACGGCCAGGAGCGCATCCTGCGCAACACCGCCGGCATCAAGCACTCCGTCGGGCTGCTCGTGGAGACCCGCGTCGACCCTCTGACCGACGCCGAGAAGGCGGACGCGGCACTCAACAACCGGCGCCGGGTCGCGACCCAACGAGCCGCGCTGGAGGGCGCGTTCGACTTCGTCGACGAGCGGCGCGGCCGGATCGAGGCCGCGACGGGAGCGGCACGCCTCGCGGGCTTCGCGGACCGTGGCCCGGTCCACGTCGGCGGCGCCGACAACGACCCGGCCACCCCCGAGGAGACCCTCCAGGATCCCCCCTGCGCTTACCGGCTCACGGCCGGACAGTACGCGGACGTGAAGGACGAACTCGCCCTGCACGGCGTCCTGTCGAAGCCCGGCAGTGACGGAGTGTACGTACCGTTGCGGCAGTCTCAGCGTGCCCTCGTACCGCTCCTGCTGGATGAGCGGGCGGCATACCATCTCACATCCGGACGTCCTGTTACCGCTTGTTGATGCGATCAGACCCGCGTCACCTGTGGTAGGAGGGCCTACGGAGAGCGAATCCAGGCTCCGTGAACCTCCGAAAGGTGCCACCTGTGCCGCACGAGGAATCGCCCGGCGAATCGCACGACGCACGGAAACCGGGCAGCCGGGGAGATCTGCCGGTGACGGCGGACCTCCCCGGCCTGTCCGGGGACTCCCGGACGGACCGCGTGGTCTTCGGCGTCACCGCGGCCCTCACGCTCGCCTTCGTGATCTGGGGTTCCGTCGCCACGGACACCCTGGAGAGCGTCTCCAGCAGCATGCTCTCCGGCCTCATCCACAACGGTGGCTGGGCGTTCGTCCTCGCCGCCTCCGGCTTCGTCGGCTTCGCGCTCTGGCTCGCCATCAGCCGCTACGGCAGGATCCCGCTCGGACAGGAGGGTGAGGAGCCCGAGTTCCGCACCGTTTCCTGGGTCGCGATGATGTTCAGCGCGGGCATGGGCATCGGCCTGATGTTCTACGGCGTCAGCGAACCTCTCGCGCATTTCACCACACCGCCGCCCGGCACCAGCCCGGCCGACGCCGCCGAGGCCATGGAGATCTCCATGGCCACCACCCTCTTCCACTGGACGCTGCACCCCTGGGGCATCTACGCCGTCGTCGGGCTCGCCATCGCGTACAGCACCTATCGGCGGCGCCGGCGCCAGACCATCAGCGCCGTGTTCGAATCACTCATCGGCAGAAAGCACGCGTACGGCACGGGCGGCCGGATCATCGACATCCTGGCCATCTTCGCCACCCTCTTCGGGTCCGCCGCCTCTCTCGGCCTCGGCACCCTCCAGATCGGCAGCGGCGTCACCGAACTGGGCTGGATGGGGAAGGTCAGCACGGCACTCCTCGTCGGCATCATCGCCGTACTGACCCTCGCGTTCGTCCTGTCCGCCGTCTCCGGCGTCGAGAAGGGCATCCAGTGGCTGTCCAACACCAACATGGTGCTGGCGCTGCTCCTCGCACTGTTCGTCTTCATCGCCGGGCCGACCATCATCGTGCTCGACCTGCTTCCGACGTCGATCGCCACCTACTTCGGGGAGCTGCCGCAGCTGGCCGGGCGCACCGAGGCCTCCAGCGGCGAGGGCGTCGGCGACTGGCTGGGCACCTGGACGGTCTTCTACTGGGCCTGGTGGATCTCCTGGACGCCGTTCGTCGGCATGTTCATCGCCCGCATCAGCCGGGGACGGACGATCCGTCAGTTCGTCGGCGGAGTAATCCTGGTGCCGAGCACGGTCAGCCTGTGCTGGTTCGCCGTCTTCGGCGGCACGGCGATGACGCTCCAGGAACGCGGGCGGCTCGGCAAGGAGACGACGCCCGAGGGACAGCTCTTCGCCGTGCTCCAGCAGTTCCCCGTCTCCACGGCGATGAGTCTGCTGGTGATGATCCTCGTCGGGATCTTCTTCGTGTCGGGCGCCGACGCCGCGTCCATCGTGATGGGCGCGCTCTCCCAGAAGGGCGCCCTGGAACCGGGCCGGTTCGTCGTCGTCTTCTGGGGCTTGGTCACCGGGGCTGTCGCGGTCGTGATGCTCCTCGTCGGCGGCGGGCAGGGCGACGCGCTCGCCGGACTGCAGAATCTGACCATCCTGGTGGCCGCGCCGTTCGTCCTGGTGATGATCGGCATGTGTGTCGCGCTGATGCGCGATCTGCGCCACGACCCGCTGATCGTGCGCGGCCGGCGAGGTGAGGAGGTGGTCGAACTCGCCGTCATCGCCGGCCATGAGAAGTACGACGACGACTTCGAGCTCCGGATCGGTCCCACCCCGCCGGGCAGCTGAGGCCGCTGCCGGTCGTCACCAAGGGTGCTCACCGGTCCAGGTCCGTTCACCGGGCGAGGTCCGTTCACCCGGCGAGGTCCGCGGCGGCCCTGGCACAGCCCCAGGCCACAGTGACGCCCGCGCCGCCGTGACCGTAGTTGTGGATCAGGCGCGTGCCGTACGGGCCCGGCGCGCCGTCCAGGCGGACCCCCGAGGCCCTGGCCGGGCGCAGGCCCACCCGGTGGCCGAGGACCCTCGCGTCCGCGATCTCCGGCCGGATCCGCGCGCACCGCTCGACGATCGCCGCGGCGGTCGCCTGGTCCGGCTCCAGGGACCAGGAGCCCTCCACCGCGGTGCCGCCGAGGATCAGCCGGCCGGGCTGCGGGAAGAAGTACGTCAGCGTGCTCAACTCCTCGTCCACTGCCGTGAACCAGGTCTCGATCCCGGGATTCTCCACGAGCACCAACTGCCCCCGGACCGGCGACATCTCCAGGTCCGGTACGAGGTCACGTGCCCCGAGCCCGGTGCAGTTGACCACCACGGCGCCCTCCGCCGCCGCCTCGTCGAGCGAGGCGATCCCGCGGGTCTCGACCGTCCCGCCCGCCGCCTCGAGCCGGGCCCGCAGCCAGCCCAGGTGCACGGGCATGTCGATCAACGGCAGCCGGGCCCGGAGCGCGGGCCCGCCACCGCCCGGCGCCTCACCGGGCGCCAGTTCCCGCAGACCGGCCACGTCCCGCGCCCACGGCCCCAGGGCGTCGAGCCGGGCCCCGGACTGCACACCGGCCACCAGCCGGACACCGGTCACGTCCGGGTCCGCGGCGAGCTCCTCGTACACCCGCAGCGTCGCGAGCGACCACGCGCCGACCAGCGCCTCGGGCTCGATCCGGTACGGCCACCACAACGCCCCCGCCACCGCGGACGTGGTCGCTTCCGCCGGCTCACGGGTCCACAGCCGCACCCGGCGGCCCTCCTCGGCGAGCACCACCGCCGTCGTCAGCCCGATGACCCCGCCGCCCACCACGATCACATCGCCCACGCCGCTCACCTCGCCGCTCATGGCCGGACCGTAGCGGAATCGAAGATGCCGTGCTCACATCACGTCACAGCTGGGGATACTCCAGACATGTCTGCCGAGTACGCGACCTTCGCCCTGGCGCCGGCGATGCGAGCCGGGGGAGTCCTGGCCGATGGTGGCTACCAGGTCCACCGGGACTTCATGGACTTCATCGTCGACGGCTGCCCGCTCCTCTTCCAGCTCTCCGACCTCGACGCGGTCTCCCCGCTCGCCTCCGACATCCCGCCCGCGATCTTCACCCGTCAGGTCCGCGCTCTGCTGCTGGAGGCCGAGGCCCCGCTTCCCGGCGGGCGTTACGTCATCTACGGCTGCCCCGAGTGCGAGGGACTCGACTGCGGCGCCGTCACCGCCGTCATCGAGCGCGACGGGGACGACATCGTCTGGCGGGACTTCGCCTGGCAGACCGACGAGGCCGCCGACCTGGAACTCAACGGCTACCACGGGATAGGGCCGTTCCGCTTCCGCGGCGGGGAGTACCGCACGGAGCTGGAACGGCTCCTCGACGACGAGGAGGGCCGGTCGCGCCGTCGCGTCCTGCTGATCGGCGCCCGTGTCGCCGTCCTCGCCAAGCTCGCCGCCGCCCTGCGCACCATCGGCATCGGCGCCGAGATCGCCCATGACGCGGCCGGAGTCCCCGCCGAGGAGCTCCGCACCTACGGGGCCGTCGCCTTCGGCCGCGCGGTCGGCGAGCCCGAACGGGCTGCGGTGCGCGCCGTCTTCGAACAGGCCGGGTTGGATGTCGCGTACGTGGACGGGCTCGCCCCGGTCATCCCGCTCCTGGTCGCCCAGATCGAACACGCCCTCGACCGCTCGTCGGCGCGCCATCGGCTGACCGGGCTGACGGCGGCCGGTGGTGAGGCGACGGTGACCGTCACCTCCACCTGCCGTGTCCACCTTGTCGCGTACCGCCTGGACCGGCTCCACCGCACCCACACGCACGACGTCTTCGACGGGATGCTGGAGCCCGGCACCCACCGAATTCCGCTGGACGCGCGGGCGGTCAAGGGGCACTCCTTCGTGGTGGCACGCGCCATGGGGGGCGTGCTGGTCGCGCCCGTGGCGCGATGACACAGCCGAGGGGCCCGGGCGAGCCGGTCGATCGCCGGCACGACATGCATCAGCCGAACCGGAGGTCCGCCTCCCCGCGCCGATGAGCGGCGCCCGGCGGAACGGTCCGTCCATCCGCACACGCACCCCGGCGGAGCTGCGCCGATCGCGCAGACCGCGTGCCCACGCCTGCTGGGACCCCCTCTACGCGGCGCTCCTGTGGCCGCTGCACGGCGCGCTGTGCTCAATATGCCGCTACCGCGGCGTGGTGGGGACACTCGCCCGCACCTGTGACGCGGTCGGCGCGTGTCCGACCGTGCCGCGCTTCCCCCGGGTGCCCGAGGCCGTGGCCCGCGGCAACACGCTGCGCAAGCCGCTCTGTACCTTCCCCCGGACTTCGTCCGGGGGACCCCCGACCGGCGATCCTCTCGGATGGCCGGCGAGGCAGCGCGAACGCGGCGTACGGATCGTGGGCGTCGGCTGTAGCGATATGCCGCTACCGCGGCGTGGGCCGACGAGACGGTGCGTCTCGCCGATCTCGCGCCGCGCGAGAGCCCACGGTCATGGTCCTCGGCCATGAGCAGGCGGCCACGCCGCGGGAGCGGCATGTCGACACAGTCCGCCCGAAGCCCTCGACCTGCCCGACGAGTGCGTGGAGATCCCGATGACCGGCGCGGGCGCCGGCCTGGACGTCGCCGTCGCCGGATCGCTCGCGCTCTAGGAACTTGCGGGCCTGCTCCGAGCCGCTCCAGGCCCTGTCCGGGCGAGCTTGTCGGGGCCGCGACGCTCCCCCCAAAGCTTCGCCTGGGTGGGGGTGCCCCCGGCGGAGCCAGGGGGAGTACCACCAGCTACGGCGCCTCGCTGCGTTGTCGGAGTCGCCCAAGTCCGACAACGCAGCGTGGGGGTACCTCCCGTGCCCGCAGGGCTACGGGGGGTGCGTGCCAGGCGTCGCGTGCCAGGGGGCTTTCGCGACAGCCCTTAGGCGGCCCCCGGCGGGCCCTGGCCGGCCCGGTCCCCACCAGCCGGGCCCGGCCCCGACCTGCGCCCCGATAGGATCGGCCCCCTCATGACTGCAACCCTCGTCGCCAAGGACCTCGCCGCCGGACACGGCGACCGCTCGCTCTTCGCCGGCCTCGACCTCGTCGTCGCGCCCGGCGATGTGATCGGCCTCGTCGGAGCCAACGGAGCCGGAAAGTCCACCCTGCTCCGCCTGCTCGCCGGCCTCGACCGGCCCGAGCAGGGGGAGCTGCGGCTCTCGCCGCCGACCGCCACCGTCGGGCACCTGCCGCAGGAGCCGGAGCGCCGCGAGGGCGAGACCGTACGGCAGTTCCTCGCCCGCCGTACCGGGGTCGCCGCGGCCCAGGCCGCGATGGACGAGGCCACTCAGGGCCTCGTCGACGGCACCCCCGGCGCCGACGACGCCTACGCGACCACACTCGAGCGCTGGCTGGCGCTCGGTGGCGCCGACCTCGACGAGCGCGCCGAGGAGGTCGCGGGCTCGCTCGGTCTCACCGTCGGCCTCGACCAGCCCATGACCTCGCTCTCCGGCGGCCAGGCCGCCCGCGCCGGGCTCGCCTCCCTGCTCCTGTCCCGCTACGACGTCTTCCTCCTCGACGAGCCGACCAACGACCTCGACCTGGACGGCCTGGAGCGGCTGGAGACCTTCGTCCAGGGGCTGCGCGCCGGCACGGTCGTCGTCAGCCACGACCGCGAGTTCCTCACCCGTACCGTCACCAAGGTCCTCGAACTCGACCTCGCCCAGCAGCAGATCACCCTTTACGGCGGCGGCTACGAGGCCTATCTGGAGGAGCGGGCGACCGCCCGGCGGCACGCGCGCGAGGAGTACGAGGAGTACGCCGACAAGAGGTCGGCGCTGGAGGGCCGGGCCCAGATGCAGCGCGCCTGGATGGACAAAGGCGTCAAGAACGCTCGCCGCAAGGCCACCGACAACGACAAGGCCGGCCGCAAGTTCCGCAGCGAGGCGAGCGAGAAGCAGGCTGCGAAGGCCCGCCAGACCCACCGGATGATCGAACGGCTCGATGTCGTCGAGGAGCCCCGCAAGGAATGGGAGCTGCGGATGGAGATCGCCTCCGCGCCCCGCTCCGGTTCGGTCGTGGCGACCCTCCGGGACGCCGAGGTGCGGCGGGGAGACTTCCGCTTCGGGCCGGTGTCGCTCCAGATCGACTGGGCCGACCGCGTCGCCATCACCGGCGCCAACGGCTCCGGCAAGTCCACGCTGCTCGCCGCTCTGCTCGGCCGCCTCCCGCTGGACGAGGGCCATGCGGTGCTCGGCTCGGGCGTCGTCGTCGGCGAGGTCGACCAGGCCCGGGGGCTCTTCCACGGCACCGACTCGCTGCTGGACGCCTTCTGCGCGGCCGTCCCCGAGACCGAACCGGCCGAGGTCCGCACCCTCCTCGCCAAGTTCGGCCTCAAGGCCGACCACGTACTGCGCCCCGCCGCCACCCTCTCACCGGGCGAGCGGACCCGCGCCGCGCTGGCCCTGCTCCAGGGCCGCGGCGTCAACCTCCTCGTCCTGGACGAGCCGACGAACCATCTCGACCTGCCGGCCATTGAACAGCTGGAGTCCGCGCTCGACTCGTACAGCGGCACGCTGCTCCTGGTCACGCACGACCGGCGGATGCTCGACGCGGTCCGTACGACCCGCCGCATCGAGGTCGCGGCAGGAAAGGTGACCGAGCTCTGATGACCGACCCCACGACCCGTCTGATCGCGCTGCTCGACGACCCCGAGGCCGATGTCGACGAGACGATCGACCTCGCCGACGAGATCGCGGCGTCCGGCGACCGCGGTCTGCTCCCGCGCCTGGAGACCGAGCTCGGCCGCTTCATCGGTGAACGGAACTTCTACGCCCGCGAGATGCTCGGCGGGGTGATCGCGGCGATCGGCGGCACCGATGTACTGCCGGTGCTGCTGCGTGCCTCGGCCGTCGACCTCGGTGACGATCAGGACGGACTGGCGACGGAGATCGTCGGTGTGGTCCAGTCGGACCCGCGGACGGCCCGCGCGCTCCTGGAGCCCCTGACCAAGGACGACGACCCGGCCGTCGCCTCCCGGGCGGAATCGGCCCTGCGCTTCCTCCCCGACGCGCCGCAGGCGTAAGGAGACGCGCCGCGTCCCGGCCCGTCGGGCGTCGAGGGGCGGGCACGCGGGCTCGTTGGACGGTTTGCCAGTCCGCTTTCCAGCCGGTCCGGCGTTTGAGGACGGACACCCCCGCCCACTCGGCGGCAAGGGGTAGCTTCCCAGCCCGTCGAGTGTCGAAGACGGACACCCCGCCCGCCCGGGCCGCCCCGCCCGCAGGGCTGGGCGGCCCGGGCGGGCGGAGCTCCCGAAAGAGTCAGCCGCGCCTGCCGCCGCCCTGCTTCGGGTCGAGCAGGCCCGCCTTGCGCAGGGCGTCCGCCATCGCGCTGTTCGCCGGGGCCGGCGCCTGTCGGCCGGTGCCACCGCCGCCACCACCGGAGCCGCGGCGGTCACGGCCGCCGCCCTGACGCTGCTGCGGCGGGCGGCCGCCCTGGCCGCGCTCACGGCGCTGACCCTGGCCGCCGCCGGACGCCTGCGTCGCCGCCTCGTCGTCCAGCCGCAGCGTCAGCGAGATCCGCTTGCGGGGGATGTCGACGTCGAGGACCTTCACCTTCACCACGTCGCCCGGCTTCACCACGTCCCGCGGGTCCTTGACGAAGGTCCGGGACATCGCGGACACATGGACGAGACCGTCCTGGTGGACGCCGATGTCGACGAACGCGCCGAACGCCGCCACGTTCGTGACGACACCTTCCAGCACCATCCCGGAGGCCAGGTCGGAGATCTTCTCGACGCCCTCCTTGAAGGTCGCCGTCTTGAACGCGGGCCGCGGGTCGCGCCCCGGCTTCTCCAGCTCGCGCAGAATGTCCGTCACCGTCGGCAGACCGAAGGTCTCGTCGACGAAGTCGTCCGCGCGCAGCGACCGCAGCACCCCGGTGTTGCCGATCAGCGACGCCACCTCACTGCCCGTGGTCTTCACCATGCGCCGCACCACCGGATACGCCTCGGGGTGCACGCTCGACGCGTCGAGCGGGTCGTCGCCGCCGCGGATCCGGAGGAAGCCCGCGCACTGCTCGTACGCCTTCGGGCCGAGCCGCGCCACGCCCTTGAGCTCCTTGCGGGAGCGGAACGGACCGTTCGCGTCGCGGTGCGCCACGATGTTCTCGGCGAGCCCCGAGCCGATGCCCGAGACGCGCGAAAGAAGCGGCGCGGAAGCGGTGTTGACGTCGACGCCGACACCGTTCACACAGTCCTCGACGACCGCGTCCAGCGAGCGCGACAGCTTCACCTCGGACAGATCGTGCTGGTACTGGCCGACGCCGATCGACTTGGGGTCGATCTTCACCAGCTCGGCGAGCGGGTCCTGCAGCCGCCGCGCGATCGACACCGCGCCGCGCAGCGACACATCGAGGCCCGGCAGCTCCTGCGAGGCGAACGCGGACGCCGAGTACACCGACGCGCCCGCCTCCGACACCATCACCTTGGTGAGCTTCAGCTCCGGGTGCCGGGTGATGAGGTCACCGGCGAGCTTGTCCGTCTCGCGCGACGCCGTGCCGTTGCCGATGGCGACCAGCTCGACCGCGTGCTCCTTCGCGAGCCGCGCCAGCTTCGCCAGCGACTCGTCCCACTTGTTCGCGGGGACGTGGGGATAGATCGTGTCGGTGGCGACGACCTTGCCGGTGGCGTCGACGACGGCCACCTTCACACCCGTACGGAAGCCGGGGTCGAGGCCCAGCGTCGCGCGCGTACCCGCCGGCGCGGCGAGCAGCAGATCCCGCAGATTGGCCGCGAAGACCCGTACCGCCTCGTCCTCGGCGGCCGTCCGGAGCCGCAGCCGCAGGTCGATCCCGAGGTGCACGAGAATCCGGGTCCGCCATGCCCAGCGCACGGTGTCCGCGAGCCACTTGTCGGCCGGACGGCCGCGGTCGGCGACGCCGAAGCGCCGGGCGACCATGGACTCGTACGTGGACGGGCCGGGCTCCTCCGACGGCTCCTCGGGCTCCAGCTCCAGCGAGAGCACGTCCTCCTTCTCGCCGCGGAGCATCGCCAGGATGCGGTGCGAGGGCAGCTCGGTGAACGGCTCGGCGAAGTCGAAGTAGTCGGCGAACTTCGCGCCCGCCTCCTCCTTGCCGTCCCGGACCTTCGCCGCGAGCCGACCGCGGGTCCACATCCGCTCCCGGAGCTCGCCGATGAGGTCGGCGTCCTCCGAGAACCGCTCGGCGAGGATCGCCCGCGCGCCCTCCAGCGCGGCCGCCGGGTCCGCGACACCCTTGTCAGCGTCGACGAACGCCGCCGCGGCCGCGAGCGGATCGACCGACGGGTCGCCCAGCAGGCCCTCGGCGAGCGGCTCCAGACCGGCCTCCCGGGCGATCTGCGCCTTGGTGCGCCGCTTGGGCTTGAAGGGCAGATAGATGTCCTCCAGGCGGGCCTTGGTGTCGGCGGCCCGGATCTGCGTCTCCAGCTCGTCCGTGAGCTTGCCCTGCTCACGTACGGACTCGAGGATCGCGGTCCGCCGCTCCTCCAGCTCCCGCAGATACCGCAGCCGCTCCTCGAGCGTGCGCAGCTGCGCGTCGTCGAGCATCTCGGTCGCTTCCTTGCGGTAGCGCGCGATGAACGGCACGGTCGACCCGCCGTCGAGCAGCTCGACGGCCGCCTTCACCTGCCGCTCCCGTACGCCGAGCTCCTCGGCGATCCTGCCTTCGATGGACGTCGTCACGGTTCCCCGACTCGCCTTCTGATGCTGGCTGTGCTTGGAGGCCCCGCGGACATGGCCCGCGGCATCGCGGTCCCTGCCCGCGCGGCCTCTTCGCCTGCATTCTGCCGGGTGGCCGGGTGCCGTGTCGCGGTGCCCCGCTAAGGGCTGTCCCGCAATACCCACCGGGCGCACGACGACAGCTACGGCACCTCGCTGCGTTGTCGAATCGTCCCGATACATCCAGTACTGGGACGACCCTCCGCCTTGCGATGTGTCCCCTGGCCCTGCGTGCACGGGGAGACCCCATGCACCGGACCCCGCTCGCCCCGCGGCGGTAGCCGCGGATGTCGCTGCCGGCCTGATCCAGAAGACAGGCCCTGGGTGCTGTCCTGCGGGTCGGGCCCAGGCGGTGTCAGCCCTTGGCGCTCAGGCCCGCGGGGAAGGCACCGGCGGCGACGGCCTTCGTCAGAAGACCGTGAGCCAGCTCAGTGAGGCGTTCGACCCCCGCCGCGCCGAGGTGCTCGTACGGGGCGACGTCGAGGCGGTCGGTGTGCTCCTCCACCTCCGCCCGCAAGGCAGAGCCCGCGGCGGTCAGCTCACCCTCGGCGTCGAGGAGTCCGCGCTCGCGGAGCCGGTCCGAAGCCGCCTCCCAGTCGGTGCGCCGCCAGCCGCGGCTGGCGAGGATCCAGCGCGGGGACATGCCCTTGCCGGTCGCGGTGTGGCTGACCAGGGCCTCCAGCGGATCGAGTGCGGCGGACAGCAGCGCGGTCAGATGGCCGTCGCCGCGGTGCTCGCGCAGCAGGGTCGCGGCATGCCAGTAGGCGAGGTGCGGCTCCTCGGGCACGGGCAGATCCGCGTGCGCCGCGTAGAGCGGACGGGCGTGCCGGGTGCAGGCCTCCGTGGCGCGCAGTGCCAGCCGGGCGGCCTCCGCCATCTCCGGCGAGGCGACCGTCTCGTCGCCGAGCAGCCGGCGCAGCGTCGCGTCGGCGGCCCGCAGCCGGGCCGTCAGCACGGTGGCCGGCGAGGCGGTGTCCCATACCGCCGGGAGGTGCCGGGCGATCAGTTCGTGGTTGAAGTTGTAGAAGGTGGCGGCCACGGTGCCCGGGCCGACCGCGCCCATGGCCGCCGCGCGCCCGGCGAAGTACGCGGCGCTCGTGTCCTCGACGCCGATCCCGGCGAGCTCCTTCGCGTAGTCGGGCGAGAAGTACAGGGTGGAGTGCAGCGGGTTGACGGCGTTGTGGCAACGGCGGCCCGCGCGCGGGGGCAGAGAGGTCATGAACCGTACGTTACCGACTGGTCGGTACGCAGGGAAGTCCGGCCACTTCCGCTGACTACTGACCGCTGGCCACTGAAAGTGACTGACATGCAGATCGCCGTCCTGCTCCACGACGAGTTCACCAGCCTCGATGCCGTCGGCCCGTACGAACTGCTCAGCCGGATGCCCGGTGCCGAGACGGCCCTCGTCGCCGAGAAAGCGGCTCCGTACGCAACGACCAGGGCAACCTGGCCCTCGTGGCCGACCGCACCCTCGCCGAAGTGACGGCCCCGGACATGACGCCGGGCCGACGACACCGTCCGGGCCGGCGGCCAGTGACCCTCACACGCTCCAGGTGAAGCGCGGCGGCCTGCGCTCCAGGAAGGCGGCGACCCCCTCCGCGGTGTCGCCGCCGGCGCGTGCCTGCTCCGCCCAGTACGCGTCCCGGTCGCTGCGGCCGGACGCGAACTCCTTCGCCGCGGCCTGCGTCAGCTGTGAGCGGGACGTCAGCACGCGCGTGAACTCGGCGACCCGCTTGCCCAGTTCGCCCTCCGGCAGCACCTCGTCCACCAGCCCGGTCCGCAGCGCGCGCTCGGTGCCGATCAACTCCCCGGAGAACAGCAGGTACTTCGCGGTCGCCGGCCCCACCAGGGACACCAGCCGCCGGGTCGAGGACGCCGGGTACACGATCCCCAGCTTCGCCGGGGTGATCCCGAAGGAGGCTCCCTCCTCGGCGAACCGCAGATCGCAGGCCGCGGCCAGCTGGCAGCCGCCGCCCACGCAGTACCCGCGCACCGCCGCCAGGGTCGGCTTGGGAAAGGCCGCGAGCGCCTCCTCGGCCTGTACGGCCAGACTCTGCGGCTCCTCCCCGGTGCCCGCCCGTTCGCGCAGCGAGGAGATGTCGGCACCGGCGCAGAACGTGCTCCCGGCGCCGGTCAGCACCAGCGCCCGTACCTCCGGGTCATGCGCCAGCCCCTCCAGCAGGACGGGCAGCGACCGCCACATCTCGGCCGTCATCGCGTTGCGCTTGGCGGAGTGACTGATGACGACGGTGGCGACCCCGTCCACGACGGTGTGCTGCACATGCGGGTCAATGCGGTCCATGCGGTCCATGCGCCGGATGCTATCCGTCCCGCCGGTACTTAAGATCAAGAAGGGGGTGCGACGAGGAGGCACTCATGACCGGTCCCACCCACGAGAGCAGGAAGCTCCGCCGGAGCTTCGGCTGGCTGGCTGCGCTCGGCGTCGTTCTCGTGCTCGCCGGACTCGTCGGACTCGTCTACGTCGGCGTCGCGACCCTGACCTCGATGCTGCTCTTCGGCTGGCTGCTGCTGATCGGCGGAATCGTCGGACTGCTCCACGCGATCGAGTCGCGCGGCACGAACTTCTTCTGGCTCGGCGTGGTGGTCGCCGCGCTCAACATCGCGGCCGGTGTGGTCGTCCTGCGGCACCCGGAGGGCAGTGCGGAGGCGCTGACCATGTTCGCCGCGCTGCTGTTCCTGACCGGTGGGCTGTTCCGGCTGGTGGGCAGCCTGGTGGTACGCGGTCCGCAGTTCGGCTGGACTCTGGTGCAGGGTGCGTTCGGACTGCTCCTCGGCATCCTTGTGCTCGCGAACTGGCCCGAGAGCAGCCGCTATGTGCTGGGGACCTTCTTCTCGCTGGCGCTGCTGTTCGACGGGCTCGGGCTGATCGCGATCGGCATCGGCGGCCGCAGGATCGTCGGTATGGTCGAGGACACCGCCGTGTCAGCGAAGCTGACAGAAGAAGATCAAGATCAGTCGAAGAACTGACGCTGTCATACCCACCCGGTCAGATTCTGTCGATAGGGGCTGACTTCTGTTCAGCAGCCCGGTCCGGACCAACACGTTCCCAACACTCGATACTCAACGGTTCCCAGCGATGTATCACGAGGGTGGGTGCGGGACTATGGAGAGCCCCGGGAGCGTCCCGGCCCGGCCACTGTCGTACGAAGGTGTCTGGCGGTTCACCGCACCCGCGCTCGATGTGTCGGTGCCGCAGGCCCGGCACGCCGTCCGCGATCTGATCCGCCGCCAGGGCGTGCCGGTCCACGACGACGTCCTGCAAGGACTCCTGCTGATCGTGTCCGAACTGGTCACGAACGCCGTACGGCACGCGGCTCTGCTGTCGCCCGAGGTCGCCGTCGAGGTGGCGATCGGGCCGGAGTGGATCCGGGTGGCTGTCGAGGACAACCACCCGTACCGGCCCAAGGCCCTGGAGAGCGACTCCGCCCAGACCGGCGGCCGCGGGCTGCTGCTCGTCAAGGAAGTCACCCGCGAAGCGGGCGGCGAGTGCGATGTGGAGCACACCGCGGGCGGCGGGAAGATCGTCTGGGCCGCACTGCCGCTCGCCCCCGTGAGCGGCGCGGCGTCGCTGTAGCCGGCGGAACCGGCTCCCGGGGGTGCGCCCCCGGTTGCGGTCACCAGCCGCCGGCGGGCCCCGTGAGCTCCTTGATCGCCGGGCGCGCCGCGTCCAGCACCGTCATGAACCACGCGGAGAAGGTGTCCCGTGCATGCCGTTCGGCCAGCTCGGCCGCGGTCACGAACGCCGTCTCCCCGACCTCCTGTGGGTCCGGGCGCAGCGGAGCCTGCACCATGCCCACGAAAAGGTGGTTGTACTCCTGCTCGACCAGGCCCGAGGCCGGGTCCGGGTGGTTGTAGCGGACCGTGCCCGCCTCGGCCATCAGCGACGGCGAGATGCCCAGCTCCTCGTGCGTACGGCGGGCGGCGGCGGTGAACGGCGCCTCACCCGGGTACGGGTGCCCGCAGCACGTGTTCGACCAGACATCGGGGGAGTGGTACTTCCCCGAGGCGCGGCGCTGGAGCAGCAGCCGCCCCTGCTCGTCGAAGAGGAACACGGAGAACGCCCGGTGCAGCCGCCCGGGTGCCTGATGGGCGGAGAGCTTCTCCGCGGTGCCGATGGTATTGCCGCTCTCGTCGACCAGTTCGAGCAAGATCGGCTGCTTGGTGCCGTTCGGCGAGCTGTTCGTCGCAGTGGCGGGTGTGGTCGGCATAGCCATCCTTCGCTTCGGTCCTCGGCCCAGCGGGGGCTCCCTCAGTCTGCCGTACAAAAGCGGCTTGTCCGCACTTCGCCGCCCTGGGCATGTCCGTGCCCCGCCGCGCGGGAGTGAGGCGGGGCACGGACGGAAGATCAGACTCCGAAAGCACCCGGGTAGTGGATCATGCCCTTCGGCAGAACCGTGGAACCGTCCTGGACCAGCGCCGTCACGGCCTCGTCGGGCATCCCGAACCCGGGCCGGATCCCCGGCCGGGAGCCCCTTCCCCCGTGGGGAACGCCCGCGGCGTCGACGGCATGCACGGCCGCGATGCCGGCGTCCGTCACCGGGGGTACCCCCCGGCGGAGCTCTGGGGGAGGGCCCGCCGGCGCGTGCCGGCCGGCCGCAGGACATAGCCGGCGTAGCCGTACTCCGCGCCGTGGTCGCGCCGCATGGCGATCTCGGCCCGGGTGGAAGCGAGCGCCGGCCCCATTCCGGGAGCCGTCGGATCGGCGGCGTCGGCCCGCTCAGCGAGCGGTCCGTAGTACTCCGCCCAGTCGCTCTCGGGCTGCCGGTACACGCCGAGGACGTGGTAGCCGGCCGCGACCGCGGCGGCTGCGTTCTCGGCCGGCGTGCGCAGCGTGCCGTGCTGGTCCCAGAAGTCGCGGGCTTCCGGGCTCGCATCGTCGCAGGTCCACTCGCACTCGGTGACGACGAGCGCGCCGCCGGGCGCGAGCAGCCGCCGCCAGCGGCGCAGGGCCGTGTCGAAACCGATCGAGTACGCCGAGCTCTCGGCCCAGACCAGGTCGAACGCCCCGTCCGGGTAGGGCAGTTCGCCCATGTCGGCGTTGACGGTACGGATCCGGTCGCCGAGCCCGCGGGCGCCGGCCGCGCGCCGTAGCTCGTCGAGGAACGGTTCGTGCAGATCCACGGCCGTCACGTCGGCTCCGGCCTCCGCGGCCAGCAGCAGCGCGGAACGGCCCGGGCCGCAGCCCAGATCGAGTACGCGTGGACGGGACGGCAGCCGGCCCGCGAGCGCCAGCAGCCGGCGAGTGGTGTCGTCGGAGCCGGGACCCTGCCGGGGCAGGCCGTGGTGAAGTGAGAAGAATGCGTCGTACTGGTCGTTGTCGGACAACGTGGGAAACCCTTTGAGTGAGCGGGCCCCGGCCGACGTACGGGATCAGGTCAGCGTACGGAATCAGGTCGACCGGGAGCCCGGAGGCCGATGACGGACCGGGCGCTGCGCACGGCAGCGACTTCTGCGACGGTCATCAACCCCAGCTCCTCTCAAGATCACGGCTTCGCACGAATGTAGCAGCCGTCAGTGACAGAAACCGGCCTCGTGCTCGGCATGGCCGGTGGGCTCCAGTTGGAACGTGCAGTGCTCGACATCGAAGTGCGACCCGAGGCAGCCCTGCAGATCGTGCAGCACCTTCTCGTGTCCGATCGCGTCCAGGAAGTCCTGCGCCACCACCACATGCGCCGAGAGCACCGGCATCCCGGAGGTGATCGTCCAGGCGTGCAGATCGTGGACGTCCTCGACGCCGGGCAGGGCCCGTATGTGCTCGCGCACCTCGGCCATGTCGACGCCCTTCGGTGCCGCCTCCAGCAGCACGTTCAGTGTCTCCCGCAGCAGCTTGACAGTGCGCGGCACGATCATCAGGCCGATGACCAGGGAGGCGATCGGGTCGGCCGCCTGCCAGCCGGTGGCCAGGATGATGCATGCCGAGACCAGGACGGTCACCGAACCGAGCGCGTCCGCCAGGACCTCCAGATACGCGCCGCGTACGTTGAGGCTCTCCTTCTGGCCCCGCATCAGCAGGGAAAGCGACACCATGTTCGCCACCAGGCCGACGAGGGCGAAGGCGATGGTGATGCCGCCCCTGGTCTCCACCGGGGTGATGAAACGCTGCACTGCCTCGTACAGCAGGAAGCCCCCGACCCCGAGCAACAGCAGACAGTTCGCGAGCGCGGCGAGGATCTCGGCCCGGGCGAAGCCGTACGTGCGACTGGCGTCGGCCGGACGGGCCGCGAAGTGGATCGCCATCAGGGCCATCGCCAGGCCGAGGCCGTCCGTGGCCATATGGGCGGCGTCGGCGATCAGGGCAAGCGAGTCCGCGACGATCCCGCCGACGATCTCCACGGTCATCACGCCCAGCGTGATGCCGAGGGCGATCCGCAACCGGCCCTTGTAGGCGGCGGTCGCGGTGCCCGTCGGCGGAGCGCCGTGCGTGTGTCCGTGGTCGTGCCCAGCCCCCATGAGGACGCCTCCCGGATCGTCTGGATGATCTGCCCGAATGGCCAGTCAACTACGGGTGGGGGGTATGGGGCAACACGAAGGTGAACACCGTTGTCATATGCTCTGACCTGCGGTTATGTACGCAGGTCAGAGCCTCGTGACGATCAGTGGGCGGCCGCCTCGGGATGCCGCAGCAGCCAGCCCTCCCACGCCGACTCGACCATCTCGCGCACCCCGCGCGAGGCCGTCCAGCCCAGCTCCTTGCCGATCCGGTCGACCGAGGCGACGGCCCGCGCGGCGTCCCCGGGCCGGCGCGGCCCGACAACCGCGGGCGTGGCGTGGCCGGTCACCTCGGCGACGAGCCCGGCGAGCTCGCGCACCGACACCCCTTCGCCCCGCCCGATGTTCACGGTCAGATCCCCGGCGCCGTTCTGGCCGGCCAGTCGGCGGGCCACCGTCAGATGCGCGTCGGCCAGATCGGCGACATGGATGTAGTCCCGGATGCAGGTGCCGTCCGGGGTGGGGTAGTCGTCGCCGAAGATCCGCGGGGCCTCACCGCGGCTGATCCGGTCGAAGAACATCGGGATGATGTTGAAGACCCCGGTGTCGGAGAGCTCCGGCCGGGCCGCGCCCGCGACGTTGAAGTACCGCAGACAGGCGGTGGCGATGCCATGCGCCCGTCCCGTCGCGCGCACCAGCCACTCGCCCGTGAGCTTTGTCTCGCCGTACGGATTGATCGGTACGGCGGGGGTGTCCTCCGTGATGAGGTCCACATCGGGCACCCCGTACACGGCGGCGGACGACGAGAAGAGGAACCGCTTCACCTCCGCGGCGGCGACGGCCTCCAGCAGCACGGTCAGTCCGTGCACGTTCTCCCGGTAGTAGTGCAGCGGCTGCTCGACGGACTCGCCGACCTGCTTCTTCGCCGCCAGATGCACGACTCCCGTGACCGCGTGCCCGGCGAGCGTACGGTCCAGCACCGCCCGGTCCAGCAGCGATCCGTGCACGAGCGGCACCCCCTCGGGCAGTCGCCCGGGAACTCCCGTCGACACGTCGTCGAGCACGACCACCCGCTCCCCGGCCCCCGCCATGGCATGCGCCACGTGCGCCCCGATGTACCCCGCTCCACCTGTGATCAGCCATGTCATGCCCGCCACCCTAGGCCCTGTCTTCCGGACCTTGCCGGGCTCGCGTGCACTGGCACGCACGCACGCTCGCGCGCACCGGACCTGCTCACTGATCCGGCCCGATCCGGAGGACAGGCTCTGGGCGCCGACCGCCGCGGTTTGTGGGGCGAGGCACTGATCGACAATGATGATCTCGCTCCGCACCCCGGCGGCCTTGCTGTGGCAGGGATGCCCAGCCGTAGCAGGAGGCCGCAGGGGTGAGCGGGAGTGTCGTCACCGGGAAACCTCGGTGAACTCGCGTTTCCGTTCATCCGATAGCCTCTGCCGACGTGCCGCCGCCCGGGTCCCGGGCCGAGCCGCCGTGCACATCCACCTGTTCAGCGCCAAGGAGTGAGTCCGTCTGTCGACCGCAATCCTCACCGGTCCGCCGGTACCCGGATCGCCGCTCGAAGGCGATCTGCGGTCGCTGGGCTTCGACGTACGCGTCGCCTCGGGAGCCGACGAGACCGCGGCGCTGCTCGCCGCGGCCCCGGCCGCCGAGCGCGTCGCCCTCGTCGACCCCCGCTTCGTCGGCCACGTCCATGCCCTCCGCCTCGGACTGACGGACCCCCGCTTCCCCGCCTCCGCGATCCCCGGCGCGGTCACGGCCCAGCCGGAGGCGCGCAGCGCGCTGCTGGCCGCGCTGGGCGCAGCCACCGGTACGCCCGTGCCGGCCGACGCGGTCGCCGAGTCGATCGATGCCGAAGGCGTCACGCCGCACCGGCCCGAGCTGGGGTCGCTCGTCGCGACCGTGCCCGGCGACGCCCAGGCCCGTGACGAGGCCCGGCAGGCCGTCGCCGCCGTCGATGACGAGGACGTACGGCTGCGCTCCGCCGTGAAGGCCCGCGACGGCTTCTTCACCACGTTCTTCATCAGCCCGTACTCGCGCTACATCGCCCGCTGGTGCGCGCGCCGCGGACTGACCCCCAACCAGGTCACCACCGCTTCGCTGATCACCGCTCTGATAGCGGCCGGCTGTGCCGCCACGGGTACCCGTGGCGGATACGTCGCCGCAGGCGTACTGCTCCTCTTCTCCTTCGTCCTGGACTGCACCGACGGGCAGCTCGCCCGCTACTCCCTGCAGTACTCGACGATGGGCGCCTGGCTCGACGCCACCTTCGACCGGGCCAAGGAGTACGCGTACTACGCAGGCCTCGCGCTCGGCGCATCCGCCGGAGGGGACGATGTCTGGGCTCTGGCCCTCGGCGCGATGGTGCTGCAGACCTGCCGCCACGTCGTGGACTTCTCCTTCAACGAGGCGAACCACGACGCGGTGTCCAACACGAGCCCCACCGCCGCCCTCTCCGACAAGCTCGACAGCGTCGGCTGGACGGTCTGGGTGCGCCGCATGATCGTGCTGCCGATCGGCGAGCGCTGGGCCATGATCGCCGTACTGACGGCCGTGGCCACGCCCCGCATCGTCTTCTACGCGCTGCTCATCGGCTGTGCCTTCGCCGCCACGTACACCACCGCGGGCCGGGTCCTGCGCTCGCTCACCCGCAAGGCTGGGGGCACCTCCCAGGCGAAGCTCTGGGGGAGGACCGACCGCGCCGCCCGGGCGCTCGCGGACCTCGCCGACTCCGGACCGCTCGCCGAGGGTTTCGCGGGAGCGTTCAAGGGCGTGGCCCGCAGGCTGCCGACGATCGCCCCCGTGGCGATCGCCGCGCTGGGCGCGGTCGCGGTCACCGCCACCGCCTGGCTCACGCCGTACGGCAGCCCCTGGCCGGTCGTCGCCGCCTTCGGTTACGCCCTGACCTCGGGCCTTGCCGTCGCCCGCCCCCTCAAGGGCTCCCTCGACTGGCTCGTGCCCCCGGTCTTCCGGGCCGCCGAATACGGAACGATCCTGCTGCTCGCCGTCCGGGCCGATGTGAACGGTGCCCTTCCAGCGGCTTTCGGGCTGGTGGCCGCGGTCGCCTACCATCACTACGACACGGTGTACCGCATCCGCGGCGGCACCGGCGCGCCCCCGCACTGGCTGGTCCGTGCGGTCGGCGGGCACGAGGGGCGGACCCTTGCGGTCGCACTGCTCGCCTCCTTGCTCGGCGCCCCGCAGTTCACGATCGCGCTGGCGGTCCTCGCGGTGGCCGTGGCACTCGTGGTGCTCGTGGAGTCCATCCGCTTCTGGGTGTCCTCCGGAGCACCCGCCGTACATGACGAAGGAGAACCCGCATGATCGGCCTCGTACTGGCAGCCGGTGCCGGACGGCGTCTGCGTCCCTACACCGACACGCTTCCGAAGGCCCTCGTGCCGGTAGGCCCTGAACAGGACGGGGCAGCCCTGTCGGTCCTCGACCTGACGCTGAAGAACTTCAGTGAGATCGGCCTCACCGAGGTCGCCGTCGTCGTCGGCTACCGCAAGGAAGCCGTGTACGCGCGCAAGGACGAGTTCGAGGCGACGTACGGCCTCAAGCTCACCCTCATCGACAACGACAAGGCCGAGGAGTGGAACAACGCCTACTCCCTGTGGTGCGCCCGTGACGTCCTCAAGCGGGGCGTGATCCTCGCCAACGGCGACACCGTCCACCCGGTCTCCGTCGAGAAGACGCTGCTCGCCGCCCGCGGCGAGGGCCGGCGGATCATCCTCGCCCTGGACGCGGTGAAGCACCTCGCCGACGAGGAGATGAAGGTGATCACCGCCGACGGCAAGGGCGTGCAGAAGATCACCAAGCTGATGGACCCGGCCACCGCCACCGGCGAGTACATCGGCGTCACCCTGATCGAGCCCGAAGCCGCCGAGGAGCTCGCCGACGCCCTGAAGGCCACCTTCGAGCGCGACCCCGACCTCTACTACGAGGACGGCTACCAGGAGCTCGTGAACCGCGGCTTCCGGATCGACGTGGCGCCGATCGGCGACGTGAAGTGGGTCGAGATCGACAATCACGACGACCTCGCCAAGGGCCGGGAGATCGCGTGCCAGTACTGACCCGGCTCATCCCGTCGCCGGTCGTCGTCGACATCCGCCCGGGCGCGCTGGACGACCTGGCCGGTCTCCTCGCCGACCAGCGGATCTCCAGCTCCGGCCGGCTCGCCTTCGCGATAAGCGGCGGCTCCGGCCAGGCGCTGCGCGAGCGGCTCGCCCCGGTCCTGTCGGGCGCCGACTGGTACGAGGTCGCCGACGGCACGATCGACTCCGCGGTCAAGCTCGCCGACGACATCAAGGGCAAGCGGTACGACGCGGTCGTCGGTCTGGGCGGCGGCAAGATCATCGACGTGACGAAGTACGCCGCGGCGCGCCTCGGCCTGCCCATGGTTGCCGTGGCCACGAACCTCGCACACGACGGGCTGTGCTCGCCGGTCGCGACGCTCGACAACGACAACGGTCGCGGTTCGTACGGCGTCCCCACGCCGATCGCCGTGGTCATCGATCTCGACGTCATCCGTGAGGCCCCGGTCCGGTTCGTCCGGGCCGGTATCGGCGACGCGATCTCCAACATCTCGGCCATCGCCGACTGGGAGCTGTCGCACCGCATCACCGGCGAGCCGGTCGACGGACTGGCCGCCGCGATGGCCCGTACCGCCGGCGAGTCCGTCCTGCGGCACCCCGGTGGCGTCGGCGACGACGGCTTCCTCACGGTGCTGGCCGAAGGGCTCGTCCTGACCGGTATCTCCATGTCGATCAGTGGCGACACCCGGCCCTCGTCCGGTGCCTGCCACGAGATCAGCCACGCCTTCGACCTGCTGTACCCCAAGCGCTGCGCGCTCCACGGCGAGCAGGTCGGAATGGGCGCCGCCTTCGCGATGCATCTGCGCGGCGCCCGCGAGGAGTCCGGGCTCTTCGCCGAAGTGCTCCGCAAGCACGGCCTGCCGGTGCTGCCCGAGGAGATCGGTTTCTCCGCGGACGAGTTCGTCAGGGCCGTGGAGTACGCGCCGCAGACCCGCCCCGGACGTTTCACCATCCTCGAGCACCTCGACCTGTCCACCGATCAGATCAGGGACGCGTACGCCGACCATGCCAAAACCATCCGTAGCTGAGCTCCGTCCGGTCGTTCACCCCGCGGGAGTGAAGGACCGGCGCAGCGGCGAGCACTGGGGCGGCCGCCTGTACATGCGCGAGATCTCCCTGCGCATCACCCGCGTCCTGGTCGGCACCAAGGTCACGCCGAACCAGCTGACCTACCTGATGACCCTGGCCGGCGTCCTGGCCTGCCCGGCCCTGCTGGTGCCGGGCATCTGGGGAGCCGTACTCGGCGTCGTGATGGTCCAGCTCTACCTGCTGCTGGACTGCGTGGACGGCGAGGTCGCCCGCTGGAAGAAGCAGTACTCCCTCTCCGGCGTCTACTTGGACCGGGTCGGTGCCTACCTGTGCGACGCGGCGGTCCTGGTCGGCTTCGGCCTGCGCGCCGCCGACCTGTGGGGCAGTGGGCAGATCGACTGGCTGTGGGCCTTCCTCGGCACCCTCGCGGCACTCGGCGCGATCCTGATCAAGGCCGAGACCGACCTGGTCGGCGTCGCCCGGCACCAGGCCGGGATGGAGCCGGTCAAGGAAGCGGCGGCCGAGCCGCGCTCGTCCGGTATGGCGCTCGCCCGCCGGGCCGCTGCCGCGCTGAAGTTCCACCGGCTGGTCCTCGGCATCGAGGCCTCCCTGCTCATCCTGGTGCTGGCGATCCTCGACCAGGTCCAGGGCGACCTGTTCTTCTCCCGCCTCGGCGTCGCGGTGCTGGCCGGTATCGCCATGCTGCAGACGGTGCTCCACCTGGTGTCCGTCCTCGCGTCCAGCAGGCTGAGGTGAGCGGATGAACACCATGAAGCTCGGCGCCGTCATCATCACCATGGGCAACCGGCCCGACGATCTGCGTGCACTGATCGACTCGGTCGCCAAGCAGGAGGGCGACCCGGTCGAGGTCGTCGTCGTCGGCAACGGCGCACCGGTCACCGGCCTCCCCGACGGAGTCCGCTCGGTGGACCTGCCGGACAATCTGGGCATCCCCGGCGGCCGCAACGTCGGCATCGAGGCCTTCGGCCCGTCCGGCACCGACGTCGACGTCCTCCTGTTCCTCGACGACGACGGTCTGCTGCCGAACTCGGACACCGCCGAACTGGTCCGCCGGGCGTTCTCGGAGGATCCCGGCCTCGGCATCGTCAGTTTCCGCATCGCCGACCCGGAGACCGGGCTCACCCAGCGGCGCCACGTCCCGCGGCTGCGGGCCTCCGACCCGATGCGCTCCTCGCGTGTGACGACCTTCCTCGGCGGTGCCAACGCGGTCCGTACGAAGGTCATCGCCCAGGTCGGCGGACTCCCGGACGAGTTCTTCTACGCGCACGAGGAGACCGATCTCGCCTGGCGTGCCCTGGACGCCGGCTGGATGATCGACTACCGCTCCGACATGGTGCTGTTCCACCCGACCATGCCGCCGTCGCGGCACGCGGTCTACCACCGCATGGTGGCCCGCAACCGGGTGTGGCTGGCACGCCGCAACCTCCCCGCGCCTCTGGTGCCGGTCTACCTCGGGGTGTGGATTCTCCTCACTCTCCTGAGGCGGCCCACCGTTCCGGCGCTCAAGGCCTGGTTCTCCGGATTCAAGGAGGGCTGGACCACTCCGTGCGGGCCCCGCCGCCCCATGAAGTGGCGTACGGTATGGCGGCTGACCCGACTGGGCCGACCGCCTGTCGTCTGACAGGCCAGGTCTGAGAGCATCGGGCGTACCCGGGTCTGGCCGCCACCTGAGCGCCCATCTGCCGCGCATCTTGAACACGAAAGTTTCAACTTGTGAGTGACACAACCCATGACGGTGCGATCGCGACGAGCGCTCCGCCATCTCCCGACGCCGGACTGACACCGGCGGAGCTGGCCGGCAAGTACGGCCTGTCGGTGAGCGGTGCCCGACCGGGGCTCATCGAGTACGTCCGGCAGCTCTGGGGCCGCCGCCACTTCATCCTGGCCTTCTCCTCGGCGAAGCTCACGGCGCAGTACAGCCAGGCCAAGCTCGGCCAGCTGTGGCAGGTGGCGACCCCGCTGCTCAATGCTTTCGTCTACTACCTGATCTTCGGCCTCATCCTCGACGCCGGACGCGGGATGTCGAAGGAGACGTACATCCCGTTCCTGGTGACGGGTGTGTTCGTCTTCACCTTCACGCAGACGTCGGTGATGGCCGGTGTGCGGGCGATCTCGGGCAACCTGGGCCTGGTGCGCGCCCTGCACTTCCCGCGTGCCTCGCTGCCGGTCTCCTTCGCGCTGCAGCAGCTTCAGCAGCTGCTGTTCTCCATGATCGTGGTGGTGCTCGTCGCGGTCGGGTTCGGAAGCTTTCCGTCGCTCAGCTGGCTGCTGGTGGTCCCGGCGCTGGCCATGCAGTTCGTCTTCAACGTCGGCCTCGCGCTGATCATGGCCCGGCTGGGCAGCAAGACCCCCGACCTCGCCCAGCTGATGCCGTTCGTCATGCGTACCTGGATGTACGGCTCCGGCGTCATGTTCTCCATCAAGGTGATGCTCGCGGACCAGCCGGCCTGGATCGCCGACGTCCTCATGTACAACCCCGCGGCCATCTACATGGATCTCATCCGCTTCGCCGTGATCGACGGGTACGACTCGTCCAACCTGCCCTCGCACGTCTGGCTGGCCGGACTGCTGTGGGCAGTGCTGCTGGGTGTGGCCGGGTTCATTTACTTCTGGAAGGCTGAGGAGCGTTATGGCCGTGGCTGACCACACCAGTGACCTGACCGATGCCCGTGTGCCCACCGTCATCGCCGACGACGTGCACATCGTCTACCGCGTCAGCGGCGGAAGCGGTGGCAAGGGCAGTGCGACCGCCGCGCTGAGCCGGATACTCAAGCGCGAGCGCGGAGAGTCCCGGGGCATCCGCAAGGTGCATGCCGTACGCGGTGTCTCCTTCACCGCCTACCGCGGCGAGGCCATCGGTCTCATCGGCACCAACGGCTCCGGCAAGTCGACCCTGCTGCGCGCCATCGCGGGCCTGCTGCCCACCGAGAGCGGCAAGGTCTACACCGACGGCCAGCCGTCCCTGCTGGGTGTCAACGCGGCGCTCATGGGTGATCTGACCGGCGAGCGCAACGTCATCCTCGGCGGCCTGGCCATGGGCATGTCCCGCGAGGAGGTCCGCGAGCGCTACCAGGAGATCGTCGACTTCTCCGGCATCAACGAGAAGGGTGACTTCATCACCCTGCCGATGCGCACGTACTCCTCCGGTATGGGTGCCAGGCTCCGGTTCGCGATCGCCGCGGCCAAGGACCACGACGTCCTCATGATCGACGAGGCGCTGGCCACCGGTGACCGCAAGTTCCAGATCCGCTCCGAGGAGCGCATCCGCGAGCTCCGGCAGCACGCGGGCACGGTCTTCCTGGTCAGCCACAGCCTGGGCTCGATCAGGGACACCTGTGACCGGGTCCTGTGGCTGGAGAAGGGCGAGCTGCTGATGGACGGCCCGACGGCCGAGGTCCTCAAGGCGTACGAGAAGGAGACCGGGAAGTAGTTCCCGCTCCCGCGGCATCCCGCGGCATCGCTCGGCATACCGCAGCAGAACACGGCCCCCGCCGGATCACTCCGGCGGGAGCCGTGGCTCTTTCGCCAGGTGCGCGGCGCTCAGACAGCGGCGGGAGTACGCGGCTGCTCCGCGGGAGACTCCCGCAGGCCCACCCGCGCATGGACCCTGCGCAGCGCCTTCGGCGCGTACCAGGCCTGGCGCCCCAGCAGCCGCATCGCGGCCGGTACGAGCACCCCGCGCACCGCCACCGCGTCGATGACGATGGCCAGGCCGCTGCCGAGGCCGAACATCTGCAGGAAGGTGATCTCGCTGGTGCCGAACGCGATGAAGCTCACCGCGAGCAGCCCGGCAGCCATGCTCACGATCCGCCCGGGGCGGGACAGCCCTTAGGGCCTGTCGTTCGGATCAGGCCCCAGCCGTGCGGCCGCCCCACGGTGTACGGCGACAGGGGCCGGGTCCCGGGTCGGACGGCCGTCCGTCCGTCGAGCATCCGTCAACTCCTGTGCCTTCTGGTGAGGTTGATCCCGTATCGCATTGTTCTCGTAATGCGCGCAGCACCCCGGGAGGGTCCAGGGCGTTGTACAACGTAAGCTGTACCGGTGCTGATTCATGGCAAGTGGGGCGATACCCCCTAGAGGAATCCCGCTCACCGGGTGGTCATGCCCTCGGGCGGACCGGCGGCGTGTCCGAAATAGGATGTATTGGGTCGGCAGTGTAGAACGGGAGATGTGACGGCAATGACGGAAAATCTCCAGCTCCGCGTGGGTAGTGCCGTCCCCGCACCGGGCAGCCCGCGGTGACGGGTACCCGGCAGGTGCGCCCCGATGCCTCCACGCGCACCACGCTCGACAAGGCCGCCGACGAGAACTTTCCGGTGGCTCCCTTCTTCCTGCCGCGCGCGTGGCGCGACGACCTCATGGCCGTCTACGGATTCGCCCGCCTCGTCGACGACATCGGCGACGGTGACCTGGCCCCCGGCGGCGCCGACGCCGGCCACCTGGGCCTGGACCCCGCACAGACCGACGACCGCCTCCTGATGCTCGACGCCTTCGAGGCCGACCTCCGGCGTGTCTTCTCCGACGGGGCCCCGCGCCACCCGCTGCTGAACGCCCTGGTACCCACCGTGCGCCGTTGCTCCCTCACCCCTGAGCCGTTCCTGGGGCTCATCGAGGCCAACCGCCAGGACCAGCACGTACGCCGCTACGAGACGTACGAGGATCTCGTCGCCTACTGCGAGCTCTCCGCCAACCCCGTCGGGCGGCTCGTCCTCGCGATCACCGGCACCGCGAACCCCGAGCGGATCCGCCGCTCGGACGCCGTCTGCACCGGGCTCCAGATCGTCGAGCACCTCCAGGACGTCGCGGAGGACCTGGAGCGCGACCGCATCTACCTCCCGGCCGAGGACATGAAGCGGTTCCACGTCACCGAGGAGGACCTCGCCGCGCCGACGGGGAGCGAACCGGTGCGCTCCCTCGTCGCGTACGAGTGCGAACGTGCGGGGGCCCTGCTGGATGAAGGCCTCCCGCTCGTGGGTAGCGTCCACGGCAGGCTGAGGGTGCTGCTCGCCGGATTCGTGGGCGGGGGGCGCGCCGCGCTCGCCGCGGTCGCGGCCGCCGGACACGACGTACTCCCCGGACCGCCCAAGCCCACCAAGCCCCAGCTGGTGCGTGAAGTAGGAGCTGTGTTGCGAAAAGCGCCGAGAGAGGGGTGAGCCGGAGCATGGAGGGACACACACAGATGTCCGCGCCGGTGCAGGCCGCGTACAGCTACTGCGAGGCCGTCACAGGACAGCAGGCGCGCAACTTCGCGTACGGCATCCGGCTGCTGCCCGCGGAAAAGCGGCAGGCGATGTCGGCGCTCTACGCGTTCTCCCGGCGGGTCGACGACATCGGCGACGGCACCCTCACCGAGAGCGCCAAGCGGGACCGGCTCGAAGCGACCCGGGAACTGCTCGGCAGGATCTGCGACGACGCGGTGGACGAGGACGACACCGACCCGGTCGCGGTGGCGCTCACGGACGCGGCGCGCCGCTTCCCGATTCCGCTCGACGGACTCGACGAGCTCATCGACGGCGTTCAGATGGACGTCCGTGGCGAGACGTACGAGACGTGGGACGATCTCAAGGCCTACTGCCGGTGTGTCGCGGGGGCCATCGGCCGGCTCTCCCTCGGCGTGTTCGGCACCCTGCCGGGCGCGCGCAGCGCTGAGCGCGCCCCCGAGTACGCCGACACCCTCGGCCTTGCCCTCCAGCTCACCAACATTCTTCGGGACGTCCGCGAGGACGCGAGCAACGGCCGTACGTACCTGCCCGCCGACGACCTCGCCAAGTTCGGCTGTTCGGTGGGCTTCCACCGCGCCGCGCCGCCGTCCGGCGCCGACTTCACCGGCCTCGTCCACTTCGAAGTGCGCCGCGCCCGGGGGCTGTTCGCGGAGGGCTACCGGCTGCTGCCCATGCTGGACCGGCGCAGCGGCGCCTGTGTCGCCGCGATGGCCGGCATCTACCGGCGCCTGCTCGACCGGATCGAGCGCGACCCCGAGGCCGTGCTGCGCGGCCGTGTCTCGCTGCCCGGCCGGGAGAAGGCGTACGTCGCCGTCCGGGGCCTGTCGGGACTCGACGCCCGGCACATCTCCCGGCAGTCCGTCAGGAGGCGCGCCTGATGGGTCACTTCGCCGAGCAGTGCACCAAGCCGCGCAACAGGCCGTACGACGAGCCTTATGACAAGCAGGACAACCCGCGCGCAACCCTCCGCCACGGCGTCGCGTCCCTGACAGCATCGGCCTCCGAAAGCGACTGCATCACACCGGCGGGGGAGGGCTCGTGACGAACGACGACAGGGAATCGCGGCACGCGGTCGTCGTCGGAGGCGGACTCGCCGGCGTCACCGCGGCGCTCCAGCTCGCCGACGCCGGACTGCAGGTCACCCTCGTCGAGAACCGCCCGCGTCTGGGCGGCCTCGCCTTCTCCTTCCGGCGCGGCGACCTGACCGTCGACAACGGGCAGCACGTGTATCTGCGCTGCTGCACCGCCTACCGCTGGTTCCTCGACCGTGTCGACGGCGCCCACCTGGCACCGCTGCAGCCCCGCCTCGACGTACCCGTACTCGACGCCGCGCATCCCCAGGGCCCGCGGCTCGGCCGGCTGCGCCGCACCGCCCTGCCCGTACCGCTGCATCTCGCGGCAAGTCTGGCCACGTACCCGCATCTCTCCCTCGCCGAGCGGGCCGGCGTGGGGCGCGCAGCCCTCGCACTCAAGGGGCTCGACCCCGCCGACCCCGCTCTCGACGGCATCGACTTCGCCACCTGGCTCGGTCGCCACGGCCAGTCGCGGCGCGCCGTCGAGGCCCTCTGGGACCTCGTCGGCCTGGCCACGCTCAACGCCACCGCGCCGAATGCGTCGATGGGCCTGGCCGCGATGGTCTTCAAGACCGGACTGCTCTCCGAGTCCGGCGCCGCCGACATCGGCTGGGCCCATGTCCCGCTCGGCGACCTCCATGACACCCTGGCCCGCAAGGCCCTCGACTCCGCCGGAGTCCGCACCGAACTGCGCACCCGCGTCAGCGCCGTCACCCGCGCCGGCGACGGCCGCTGGAACGTCACGGCGGGTGCCGAGCGGCTCGACGCGGACGCCGTCGTCCTCGCCGTACCGCAGCGCGAGACCCACGCCCTGCTGCCCGACGGCGCCATCGACGAGCCCGACCGGCTGCTCGACATCGGCACCGCGCCGATCCTCAACGTCCATGTGATCTATGACCGCACGGTGCTGCGCCGCCCGTTCTTCGCGGCGCTCGGCACCCCCGTCCAGTGGGTCTTCGACCGCACCCACGCCTCAGGGCTCCTGAGGGGCGGGCCCGAAGGGCCCTCGAGCAAGGGCGGTGGTGGGCTGGGGGTACCTCCCAGCGGTAGCTGGGGGAGGGCGGGACAGTATCTGGCCCTGTCCCAGTCGGCCGCCGACGACGAGATCGACACCCCCGTCGCCGAGCTGCGCGAGCGCTACCTCCCGGAGCTGGAGCGGCTGTTGCCCGCGGCCCGCGGCGCGGAGGTACGGGATTTCTTCGTCACCCGGGAGCGCACCGCCACGTTCGCCCCCACCCCCGGCGTCGGCAGGCTCCGGCCGGCCGCGCGCACCCGTGCACCCGGCCTGTACCTGGCCGGATCGTGGACCGCCACCGGCTGGCCCGCGACCATGGAGGGCGCCGTGCGCAGCGGTTTCAGCGCCGCAGGCGCCGCGCTCACCGCCCTCGGCCGCCCCCATGAACATCCGCTCAAGGAGGCGGCATGAGAGTCAAGCCTGGAACCAGAGGAGAGAAAGTGCCGACTGCGCCCTCGGCGAACCCGGCTGTCGACACCGCGGACGTGACCGCGCTGCTCGAGCGCGGGCGGACCATGTCCACCCCGGTGCTGCGCGCTGCCGTGGACCGGCTCGCGCCGCCCATGGACACTGTCGCCGCCTACCACTTCGGCTGGATCGACGCCCAAGGCCGCCCCGCCGACGGCGACGGCGGCAAGGCCGTACGCCCCGCGCTGGCCCTGATCTCCGCGGAGGCGGCCGGTGCCGCGCCCGAGGTCGGCATCCCCGGCGCCGTCGCGGTGGAGCTGGTGCACAACTTCTCGCTGCTCCACGACGACCTGATGGACGGCGACGAGCAGCGCCGGCACCGCGACACCGTCTGGAAGGTGCACGGCCCCGCCCAGGCCATCCTCGTCGGCGACGCGCTGTTCGCGCTGGCCAACGAGATCCTGCTGGAGCTCGGCACGGTGGAGGCGGGCCGGGCGACCCGCCGGCTCACCACCGCGACCCGCAAGCTCATCGACGGCCAGGCGCAGGACATCTCCTACGAGCACCGCGAGCGGGTCACCGTCGAGGAGTGCCTGGAGATGGAGGGCAACAAGACGGGTGCGCTGCTCGCCTGCGCCGTGTCCATCGGCGCGGTGCTCGGCGGGGCCGACGACCGCACCGCCGACGCCCTGGAGGCGTACGGATACCACCTCGGGCTCGCCTTCCAGGCCGTCGACGATCTGCTCGGCATCTGGGGCGACCCGGAGGCCACCGGCAAGCAGACCTGGAGCGATCTGCGCCAGCGCAAGAAGTCCCTGCCGGTCGTCGCCGCGCTGGCCGCGGGCGGACCGGCCTCCGAGCGCCTCGGCGAACTGCTCGCGGCCGATGCCAAGAGCAGCGAGTTCGACAGCTTCTCCGAGGCGGAGTTCGCCACCCGGGCGGCCCTGATCGAGGAGGCGGGCGGCCGCGAGTGGACCTCTCAGGAGGCCCGCAGGCAGCACGGAACGGCGATCGCGGCGCTGGACCGCGTCGAGATGCCCGAGCGCGTGCGGGCGCAGCTCGTCGCCCTTGCCGACTTCGTCGTCGTACGCAAGAGATGATCGCAGTCCTACGGGCAGATGATCACGGTTCGTACGGAACAGTTGGTCACGTGACGGAGATGATCACGATCAACCGCATATGAGCTCGCAGTCGCCGGCCGGTGCCACTCGCGGCACCGGCCGACGGCAGACCCGAAAGCAGCACATCCGACTGCACGAAGGGGAAGCCATGACAGCGACGACCGACGGAAGCGCAGGGGCTTCGGAACCCCCCGCAGCCGCGGCCAGCGAAACGACCGACACCCGTCCCGACCCGACCGACCCCCACACAGCCGCCGAACACGCGGCGCGGCGGTCCGTCGAGTATCTGCTCGGCAAACAGGACGCCGAGGGTTGGTGGAAGGCCGATCTCGAGACCAATGTCACCATGGATGCCGAGGATCTGCTGCTCCGTCAGTTCCTCGGCATCCAGGACGAGAAGACCACCCACGCGGCAGCCCTGTTCATCCGGGGCGAGCAGCGCGAGGACGGCACCTGGGCCACCTTCTACGGCGGTCCCGGGGAACTCTCCACCACCATCGAGGCATATGTCGCCCTGCGCCTCGCGGGCGACCGGCCGGACGACCCGCACATGGCGCGCGCCGCGAGCTGGATCCGCGCGCAGGGCGGCATCGCCGCCGGCCGCGTCTTCACCCGCATCTGGCTCGCGCTCTTCGGCTGGTGGAAATGGGAAGACCTGCCGGAACTTCCGCCTGAGCTGATCTATCTGCCCTCGTGGTTCCCGCTCAACATCTACGACTTCGGCTGCTGGGCGCGGCAGACCATCGTGCCGCTCACCATCGTCTCCGCCAAGCGCCCGGTCCGTCCCGCCCCGTTCCCGCTCGACGAGCTGCACACCGACCGGCACCGCCCCAACCCCCCGCGGCCCCTTGCCCCCGCGGCGAGCTGGGACGGCGTCTTCCAGCGCCTCGACAAGGCGATGCACCGCTATCACAAGGTCGCGCTGCGCCCGCTGCGCCGCGCGGCCATGAGCAGCGCGGCGCGCTGGATCATCGAGCGGCAGGAGAACGACGGCTGCTGGGGCGGGATCCAGCCCCCCGCCGTCTACTCGGTGATCGCCCTGCATCTGCTCGGCTACGACCTCCAGCACCCGGTGCTGCGCGCGGGCCTGGACTCACTGGACCGGTTCGCCGTATGGCGCGAGGACGGCGCGCGGATGATCGAGGCCTGTCAGTCACCGGTCTGGGACACCTGCCTCGCCACCATCGCGCTCGCCGACGCGGGACTGCCCGCCGACCACCCCGCGCTGGTCAAGGCCGCCGACTGGATGCTCGCCGAGGAGATCGTCCGGCCCGGCGACTGGGCCGTTCGCAAACCACGGCTCGCCCCGGGCGGCTGGGCGTTCGAGTTCCACAACGACAACTACCCCGACATCGACGACACCGCCGAGGTCATCCTGGCGCTGCGCCGGGTGAGGCACCCCGACCCGTCGCGGGTCGAGGCCGCGATCGCGCGCGGTGGCCGCTGGACCCTCGGGATGCAGTCGAAGAACGGCGCCTGGGCGGCCTTCGACGCCGACAACACCAGCCCGTTCCCCAACCGGCTGCCGTTCTGCGACTTCGGCGAGGTCATCGACCCGCCGTCCGCCGACGTCACCGCGCACGTCGTCGAGATGCTGGCCCACGAGGGCCGGGCCCACCACCCGAGCACCCGCCGCGGCATCGAGTGGCTGCTCGCCGAACAGGAACCGAACGGAGCCTGGTTCGGGCGCTGGGGCGTCAACTACATCTACGGCACGGGGTCGGTCGTTCCGGCGCTGACCGCGGCCGGGCTGCCCGCCTCGCACCCGGCGATCCGGCGCGCCGTCAGCTGGCTCGAATCCGTCCAGAACGACGACGGAGGCTGGGGCGAGGACCTGCGCTCGTACCGAGAGGCGACGTGGATCGGCCACGGTTCCTCCACCGCCTCGCAGACTGCGTGGGCGCTGCTGGCCCTGCTCGCGGCGGGGGAGCGGGACGGCAAGGCGGTCGAGCGGGGCATCGCCTTCCTCACCGGGACGCAGGGCCCGGACGGCTCGTGGGACGAGCCGTACTTCACCGGCACGGGCTTCCCGTGGGACTTCTCCATCAACTACCACCTGTACCGGCAGGTCTTCCCGCTCACCGCGCTCGGCCGCTATCTGCACGGGGAACCGTTCGCCGGCCGGAACGGGGGCTGAATGGACGCTTCCACGGAGCCGTCCGGCTCCGCGGCGCCGCCGCTGCTGATCGCCTGTGCGCTCGGCATCGAGCGTCTCGCCCTGCGCGGGGCCGGCCGCGGCGGCGCACCGGGCCCGGTGACCGTACTCCGTACGGGCATCGGCCCGAAGAACGCGCAACGTGCCCTCGAACGCATGCTCCGAGAAGAGCACACGCGCGACGCGGCGGTCGTCGCGTCCGGCTTCTGCGCCGGACTCGCCGCGGGTATGCACCCGGGCGATGTGGTCGTGGCCGACGAGACCCGAGGCCCCTGGGGCGTCTCGCCCTGCACCGGTACGGAGACGCTCGTGCGGGCGCTGGCCCTGGCAGTGCCCGGACGGACCGTCCACACCGGCCCGCTGACCGGTTCCGACCATGTCGTTCGCGGCCCGGAGCGGGCCGAGCTGGCCGCGACCGGAGCGATCGCAGTGGACATGGAGTCCGCCGCGACGCTCCACAGCGCGCTGACCGCGGGACCCCGCCCGGTTGCGGCCGTCCGGGTGGTCGTGGACGCTCCTGAGCATGAGCTGGTCCGTATCGGCACGGTGCGCGGTGGAATATCGGCTTTCCGGGTTCTCCGCGCCGTCCTTCCGGCTTTCTACGAATGGCACCGTTCTTTGCTGCTCCCCAGGAGGTGAGCTAGATGGCCATGCCGCTCCGTCAGACCATCAGGGTCGGGACCTACCTCTTTGAACAGAAGCTCCGCAGGCGTGAGAAGTTTCCGCTGATCGTGGAGCTGGAGCCGTTGTTCGCGTGCAATCTGAAGTGCGAGGGCTGCGGGAAGATCCAGCACCCGGCCGGAATCCTCAAGCAGCGCATGCCGGTCGCTCAGGCGGTCGGCGCGGTTCTGGAGTCCGGTGCCCCGATGGTCTCGATCGCGGGCGGCGAGCCGTTGATGCATCCTCAGATCGACGAGATCGTCCGGCAGTTGGTGGCGCGTAAGAAATACGTCTTTCTCTGCACCAATGCGATGCTGCTGCGGAAGAAGATGGACGATTTCACTCCGTCGCCGTTCTTCGCGTTCGCCGTCCATATCGACGGGCTGCGCGAGCGCCATGACGAGTCGGTCGCCAAGGAGGGTGTGTTCGACGAAGCGGTGGAGGCGATCAAGGAGGCCAAGCGGCGCGGCTTCCGGGTCACCACGAATTCCACCTTCTTCAACACCGACACCCCGCAGACCGTCATCGAGGTGCTGAACTACCTCAACGACGACCTCAAGGTCGACGAGATGATGATCTCGCCCGCGTACGCCTATGAGAAGGCGCCCGACCAGGAGCACTTCCTCGGCGTCGAGCAGACTCGCGAGCTGTTCAGGAAGGCCTTCGCCGGCGGCAACCGGCGGCGCTGGCGGCTGAACCACTCGCCCCTCTTCCTGGACTTCCTGGAAGGCAAGGTCGACTTCCCGTGCACCGCATGGGCGATCCCCAACTACTCGCTCTTCGGCTGGCAGCGGCCCTGCTATCTGATGAGCGACGGGTACGTGCCCACGTACAAGGAGCTCGTCGAGGAGACCGACTGGAACAAGTACGGCCGCGGAAAGGACCCGCGCTGCGCCAACTGCATGGCGCACTGCGGTTACGAGCCGACCGCAGTCCTCGCCACCATGGGCTCCCTCAAGGAGTCGCTGCGCGCGGCACGGGACACGGTCTCCGGAAACCACGGGTGAGTGGAGGCGGCGAGGACGGCCCCGTGCCCTCCCCGCCGCCATCCGGTTCAACAGATCAGAGAGGGGGCCCGAACGTGACACTTCTGGAGCACATCCGGGGGCCGCGTGATCTCAAGGCGCTGTCAGAAGCGGAACTCGACGAACTGGCCGAGGACATCAGGGACTTCCTGATCCATGCCGTGGCCAGAACCGGTGGCCATCTGGGACCCAATCTCGGGGTGGTGGAGCTCTCCATCGCCCTGCACCGGGTCTTCGACTCGCCCGTCGACCGCATCCTCTGGGACACCGGCCACCAGAGCTACGTCCACAAACTCCTCACCGGCCGGCAGGACTTCTCCAAGCTGCGCGGCAAGGGCGGTCTGTCCGGCTACCCCTCCCGCGAGGAGTCCGAGCACGACGTCATCGAGAACTCGCACGCCTCCACCGTCCTCGGCTGGGCGGACGGCCTCGCCAAGGCCAACGAGGTGCTGAGGAAGGACGACCACGTCGTCGCGGTCATCGGTGACGGCGCGCTCACCGGCGGCATGGCCTGGGAGGCCCTCAACAACATCGCCGCCGCCAAGGACCGCCCGCTGATCATCGTCGTCAACGACAACGAGCGCTCCTACGCCCCGACGATAGGGGGCCTCGCCAACCACCTCGCCACGCTCCGCACCACCGACGGCTACGAGCGCTTCCTCGCCTGGGGCAAGGACGTGCTCCAGCACACTCCCGTGGTCGGAAAGCAGCTGTACGAATCGCTGCACGGCGCCAAGAAGGGCTTCAAGGATGCTTTCGCACCGCAGGGCATGTTCGAGGACCTGGGGCTGAAGTACGTCGGCCCCATCGACGGCCATGACATCGCCGCCGTCGAGTCGGCGCTGCGCCGCGCGAAACGTTTCCACGGGCCCGTCCTGGTGCACTGCCTCACCGAGAAGGGCCGCGGCTACCAGCACGCGGAGCGGGACGAGGCCGACCGCTTCCACACCGTCGGGGTGATGGACCCGCTGACCTGCGAACCACTGACGCCGGCGGCCGGCCCGTCATGGACCTCGGTGTTCGGGGACGAGATCGCGGCGATCGGCGCCGAACGGCCCGACGTCGTGGCGATCACCGCGGCCATGCTCCACCCCGTCGGGCTGACGAAGTTCGCCGAACGCTTCCCCGACCGGGTCTGGGACGTGGGCATCGCCGAACAGCACGCGGTCGTCTCCGCCGCCGGACTCGCCACCGGCGGTCTGCACCCCGTCGTCGCCGTCTACGCCACGTTTCTCAACCGCGCCTTCGACCAGCTCCTGATGGACGTCGCCCTGCACCGGTGCGGAGTCACGTTCGTCCTGGACCGGGCCGGGGTCACCGGAGTCGACGGGCCCTCCCACAACGGGATGTGGGACATGTCCGTGCTCCAGGTCGTACCCGGGCTCAGGATCGCCGCCCCGCGCGACGCCGTCCAGCTGCGGACCCAGCTGCGCGAGGCCGTGGACGTGTCCGACGCGCCGACCGTGCTGCGCTTTCCCAAGGAGTCGGTGGGGGAGCCGCTGCCCGCCCTGGACCGCGTCGGCGGGATGGACGTACTGCACCGGAGCGACGACGCCGAGGTGCTGCTCGTCTCGGTCGGCGTGCTCGCTTCCGTCTGCCTGCAGGCCGCCGGTCTGCTGGAGGACCGCGGAGTGCGCTGCACCGTCGTCGACCCGCGCTGGGTCAAGCCGGTGGACGAGCAGCTCGCCCCGCTCGCCGAGCGGCACCGCCTGGTCGCGGTCGTCGAGGACAGCAGCCGGACCGGCGGGGTCGGTTCGGCCGTCGGCCAGGCGCTGCGGGACGCCGGAGCCGACGTACCGCTGCGGACCTTCGGCATCCCCGAGCAGTTCCTCGCCCACGCGAAGCGCGGCGAGGTGCTGGCCGACATCGGGCTGACGCCGGCGGAGATCGCGGGGCGGATCAGCGCGGCCCTGGCACGCCGCGAGGTGACCGTGCAGCCGCGGGAGCAGCTGTGAGCACGGATGCCGAGTCGCACGGACACCGAAGAGTACGGGAGCACGGACGATGAGCAAGGAGTTCGATCTCGGGCGGCTGCTCGCGGAGCGCGGCCGCGAACGGTACGAGCTGCATACGAGACATCTCAACCATCAACTGCCCCGGATGCTGCACACCATCGGCTTCGACAAGGTGTACGAGCGCGGTGAGGGCGCGTACTTCTGGGACGAGGACGGCAACGACTACCTCGACATGCTCGCCGGCTTCGGGGTGCTGGGCCTCGGCCGGCACCACCCGGTGGTCCGCAAGGCGCTGCACGACGTCCTCGACGCCTCGCTCGCCGATCTCACCCGCTTCGACTGCCCGCCGTTGCCGGGACTTCTCGCCGAGAAGCTGCTGGCTCACACCCCTCATCTGGACCGGGTGTTCTTCGGC
The DNA here is from genome assembly GCF_055585225.1 of Streptomyces sp. NPDC053673. Lineage (NCBI taxonomy): Bacteria > Bacillati > Actinomycetota > Actinomycetes > Kitasatosporales > Streptomycetaceae > Streptomyces > Streptomyces sp. NPDC053673. Next base: position 465,030 of record NZ_JBVJKN010000001.1, read on the forward strand.
AACAGCGGCACGGAAGCGGTGGAGACGGCGCTGAAGTTCGCCCGCTACGCGACCGGGAAACCGCGGATCGTCTACTGCAGGCACGCCTTCCACGGGCTGACCACCGGTTCGCTCTCGGTCAACGGCGAGGCGGGCTTCCGGGACGGCTTCGCCCCGCTGCTTCCCGACACCGCGATCGGGCTGGGCGATCTCGACGCGCTGGAGCGGGAGCTGAAGCGCGGCGACGTGGCGGGCTTCGTCGTGGAACCCATCCAGGGCAAGGGCGTGCACGAGGCACCGCCGGGATTCCTGTACGCGGCCCAGGAACTGCTGCACCGCCACAAGGCGCTGCTGATCGCCGACGAGGTGCAGACGGGGCTCGGCAGGACCGGCGACTTCTACGCGTACCAGCACGAGGACGGCGTCGAGCCGGACCTGGTGTGTGTCGCGAAGGCGCTGTCGGGCGGCTATGTGCCGGTCGGCGCGACCCTCGGCAAGGACTGGATCTTCAAGAAGGTCTACTCGTCGATGGACCGGGTGCTGGTGCACTCGGCGAGCTTCGGCTCCAACGCCCAGGCCATGGCGGCCGGGCTCGCCGTCCTCTCCGTGATCGAGGACGAGCAGATCGTCGCGAACGCACGGGTGACCGGAGAGCTGCTGCGGACGCGGCTCGCGGCGCTCGTCGACCGCTACGAGCTGCTGCAGGACGTCCGGGGGCGCGGACTGATGATCGGGATCGAATTCGGACGGCCGTCCTCCCTGAAGCTGCGCAGCCGCTGGACGGTGCTGCAGGCGGCCCGCAAGGGACTCTTCGCGCAGATGGTCGTCGTGCCACTGTTGCAGAGGCACCGGATCCTCACCCAGGTCTCCGGCGACCAGCTGGAAGTGATCAAGCTGATTCCGCCGCTGATCATCGGTGAGCAGGAGGTCGACCGGTTCGTCGAGGCCTTCAGTGCCGTGATGGACGATGCGCACGGCGGGAGCGGGCTGATGTGGGACTTCGGCAAGACCCTCGTCAAGCAGGCCGTGGCCAACCGCTGAGCTCTTTTGCCTCTGGGGCAAGAAATTTGCCCCAGAGGAAACATCCTGGCGCAATGGAGGCATGAGCCTTCCAGCCGGACATCCCGCCGGAGAACCTGCCGGACAGGCAGCGGACGAGCTGCCCGATGTCGCACCCCGGCTGCGCGAGCTGCGCCGCCGCCGCGGTCTCACCCTGGAGGCCGCCGCCCAGCGGGCGGGTCTTTCCCCCGCCCACCTGTCCCGGTTGGAGACGGGCAACCGGCAGCCGTCGCTGCCGACGCTGCTCGCGCTGGCCAGGATCTACGGTACGACCGTCGCCGAGCTGCTCGGCGAGATCCCGCCGGAGCGCGACGCGATCATCCGCGCGGGCCGGATGGGCCCCGCGGAGGCCGACGGCTGGACGTACCGGCAGGCCGGCGGCCGCGGGCGCGCCATGCAGGCGCTGCGGGTGCGCGTGCCGTACTCCGGCGCCCAGGGGGAACTGGTGCGGGTGCACCCGGGCGAGGAGTGGCTGTACGTCCTCGAAGGGCGGCTGCGGCTCGGCCTCGGTGACACGGTCCATGAGCTCGACCCCGGGGACAGCGCGCACTTCGACTCGCTCACACCGCACCGTATCGGCGCCGCCACGCTCGGCGGGGCCGAGCTGCTCTTCGTCCACACGCTGCTGCAGAGCCCCGACCCGCACACACACCCGCACGTCTGACAAGCACATCCGCACGTCTGATCCGCACACCGCACGTGTGCCGCCGTGACCCGTACACCCGCCCGCCTGAGGAGACCGCCATGCCCCGGAAGCCGTCATCGAGCCAGGAATCCACGTTCCCCGTCGGACTGATCGTCCGGCTCTTCGCCTATCTGGTGGCAGGCCACCTCTTCGCGGCCTTCCTTTATCTGCTGTTCACCGTGGGCGGCCAGTGACCCGCCGCCCGGCAGGGGCTCAGACCGATCCGTCCAGCAGACGGTCGCGCAGCCGCTCACGCGTCTCGGGCGTGATCCTGAGGCCCTCGGAGAGATAGCGCTCGGTGCTGCCCCAGGTCTCCTCGATCGTCTCGAACGCCGCCGCCAGATACTCGGAGCGGGCGTCGAAGAGCGGGCTGAGGAGCTCCATGACCTCCGGCGACATCCCGGAGGGCGCGTTGGCGCCGCGGCGCACCTTGTAGCGGCGGTGCGGGTCGTTCGACTTCAGGTAGTCGGCCTCGATGGCGTCCCGCTCGACTCCGACCGCCAGCAGGGAGACCGCTATCGACAGACCCGCGCGGTCCTTGCCCGCCGCACAGTGCATCAGGGCCGGGACGCTGTCCTCCGCCAGCGCGTGCAGCACCCGGCTGTGCTCGGCCGTGCGCTCCCTGATGATCACGCGGTACGACGCGACCATGCGGGCGGCCGCCTTGCCGTCGGCGAGGATCGATTTCAGCTGGTCGAGGTCGCCCTCGCGGACCATCCTCCAGAACTCGGCGCCGTCCGCCGGGTCGGTGAGCGGGATGTTGAGGTTGCGCACACCGGGCAGTTCGACGTCCGGGCCTTCCAGCTTCTGGTCCGCGGCATTGCGGAAGTCGAAGATCGTGTGGAGCCCGAGCGAGGCGAGGAAGGCGGCGTCGCTGTCGGTGGCGTGCGCGAGATGACCGCTGCGGAAGAGCCGCCCGTGCCGCACCTGGCGCCCGTCAACGGTCGGCAGTCCGCCCACGTCCCGGAAGTTGCGCACCCCGGACAGCTCGGGTTCGGTCGACGGGATCTGCGGCAGCTGCTGCGTCACGGTGGCTCCTCCGTGTCTGCGGTCGGCGCTCGCCGACAATGGCGCGTTCCTGACCATACGACATCGATTCCTCAGGCAATCATTTCGGCTCCGCCGGAAGGGCTGTGCCGCAGGCTCACCGGGTTCTGGTGCCATCGCTCATCCTGTCCAACGGCGCGCTCGCGCTGGATCAGCCGATTCCGCTTGGCGGCCTCATCGACGGTCTCGCCGAGGACCACGTGCCGATGCATGCCCAACAGCTTCTGGACCTTCGCATCGCCGTCCCTGGGCGCGCCTCAAGGCGGCTGCAAGGCCGTTGCCTCGATGATGGATCGCGCGCGATGATGTGCGGACGTGTGAGAATTTGAGGGGTCGGGATGATCGAGGCGATGGGCAGCGGTCGCATCTGGGTTCTGTCCGGCATCACGAGCAGCTATGCGCTGTTCGTCACCGACCGGGACGAGCTCCTCCATCTGCACTGGGGGCCGCGCATCCGCCCGGCCGACGCCGAGGACCTCGCCTCCCGACCGCTCCCGCCCTACTGGCCGTTCGAGTCGCCACTCGACGGGCACGAGGAGTATCCCGTCGAAGGCGGCCCCCGCTTCGTGCGGCCCGCGCTCTCGGTCCGTACGGACGAGGTCCGAGGCACCGAGTGGCGCTTCGACGACGGGCTGGTGGATGACGGCGGCGACGAGCTGCGGCTGTGCTTCAGCGACCCCGTGCACGGCCTCGCGCTGACCCTCCACTACCGGATGCGGGACGGTTCCGATGTGATCGAGCGCTGGGTCAGCGTGGCCCATGCCGGAGACGGTCCCGCACTGGAGCTGCTGCGCGCCGACGCAGCCGTCTGGACGCTGCCCCGCCGCGACCGCCGCCGGCTCTCCCAGCTGCACGGCCGCTGGGCGGCCGAGTCCCTGCTCGTACGGTCCGAGCTCACGTACGGCGAGAAGGTGCTCGGGTCGCGCCGCGGGCACACCGGGCACCAGCACCTGCCCTGGGTCGCCGTCGACGACGGGGAGGCCACGGAGGAGCACGGGGAGGTGTACGGCTGCGCGCTCGGCTGGTCGGGATCATGGCGGATCGCCGTTCAGCACCTCCCCGACGGCCAGGTGCAGATCAGCGGCGGCGCCGGCTACGACGACTCCGGACTGCTGCTCCTCGCGCCGGGTGAGTCCTACACCTCGCCCGTGTTCGCCGGGCTGTGGACCGACGGAGGATTCGGGGCTGCCAGCCGGGCCTGGCACGCCTGGCAGCGCGCCCATGTCATTCCGGACGCCAGGGCCTCCCGTCCGGTCCTCTACAACTCGTGGGAGGCCACCGGCTTCGACATCTCGGAGGAGCAGCAGCGGGCGCTGGCCCGCCGGGCCGCGGCGATGGGGGTGGAGCTCTTCGTCGTGGACGACGCCTGGTTCGGGAAGCGGACGAGCGACCGGGCCGGGCTCGGGGACTGGACGCCGAACCCGGACCGCTTCCCCAAGGGGCTGAAACCGCTCGCCGACGACGTGCACGCACTGGGCATGCGGTTCGGGATCTGGGTCGAGCCGGAGATGGTCAATGCCGACAGCGATCTGTACCGGGCGCACCCGGACTGGGTGCAGCACCACCGCGGCCGCACCCGGACCGAATTCCGCAATCAGCTGGTGCTGAATCTCGCCCGCGCGGATGTCCGGGACCACCTCTGGGAGCAGCTGGACCGGCTGCTGTCCGCGGCCCCCATCGACTATGTGAAGTGGGATTTCAACCGCTGCTTCACGGACGCGGGCTGGCCGGGGGAGCCGTACCCGCAGAAGCTGTGGGTCGAGCACGTCCACGCGCTGTACGCCCTGCTGGACCGGCTGCGGGCCGCGCACCCGGCCGTGGTCTTCGAGTCCTGCTCGGGTGGTGGCGGCCGGATCGACCTGGGGATTCTTTCCCGGACCGACCAGGTGTGGACCTCCGACAACACCGATCCGCTGGATCGTCTGGCCATCCAGTACGGCTTCGGCCAGCTGCATCCGGCCCGGGTGATGGCCGCATGGGTCACCGACAGTCCGAATGTGCAGCTCAACGGGCGGATCAGCTCGCTGAGGTTCCGTTTCGTGAGCGCCATGGCCGGGGTGCTGGGCATCGGCGGCGACCTCACCGGATGGAGCGAGGACGAGCTGACCGAGGCACGCGGCTGGGTGGAGCTCTACAAAAGGATCAGGCCGGTCGTGCAGCACGGTGATCTCTATCGGCTGCGGCCGCCGGAGGGCGGGCTGAGCGCCGTGCAGTACGTGCGTGGCGACGAGGCCGTGGTCCTGGCATGGCTGCAGGCCCAGCACTACGGTGAGCGGCCCCCGTGCCTGCGTCTGCGGGGCCTCGAACCGTCGGCGGCGTACGAGTGCCTGGACACCGGTGTCGTTCACCGGGGCTCCGTCCTGCTCCACCACGGGCTGCACACGGGTCTCCACGGTGATCTTGACGCGACGGTGATCCGGCTGCGGCGCCGCTGACCGCGCCCGGGTCCGGTCAGCACCTGGGCGGAAGCCCTGGGCGGCCGATTCGTGAACTCCCGGATTTCGCCGTGCACTTGGTGGGTGGCCTCGCAGCGTCTGCTTGCCGAGCCAGCTGCGGAGCAAAAGGGGCAATATGGGTGAGTAGGGTGAATCGCCCAACAAGGGGTGGGTGACGTACCCCTTACCCGTGTATGCAGTTGGCGCCAAACGGGCCTAATGGTCGATCTGTCCGTATTCGCCAGTTTCGGGTAACACGCCCGAGTTAAGGGGTAGATGGGCTCAGGTCCGTGAGCGGGATCATATCTGTGACGTTCTGTGGCGATGCCGGACATGTGAACTCCCTTGTTATGAAGGAAATCGAAGATCCGGGATTTACGCAGCGTGACCGGGAAATCCAGGTTGAAATCAGGCGGAAGGGTTCCCGGCGAAATTGATGGCTTGTTCGCTCCGACCCGGCTCGCTTACGGTCACCGCAATCCGGTCGGAACGCCTAATCCTGCCGCCGTCCGGAATATCGCACCCACCCACGTGTGGCAGGAGCGGGGGACCCAGGTAGTACGCCGTTCCGGGATCCCGGACGGCTCGGGGTGAAGTCGCGCGCCATGCGTGGCCGGGCATCTCCAGTCCGAACCCGACAGCTCACCTCGCAGGCGGCGGAGAGGAATTCGCCATGCCCGGTAAGGGTAAGCATCGCCGTCCGAGGACCAACCCGATCACGCGTGGATTCGTCGCCGCCGGAACGGGCGGGGCCGCCATCGCACTCCCGCTCATCGGCGCCTTCGGTGCGCACGCCGCCGAGAAGTCCGCGCCCTCCGCCGCCCCCGGGCGCATCGCAGCCGTCGCCAAGAAGTCCGTCGCCCCGCAGGCGCCGAAGGCCCCCAAGGCGCCTGCGACGTACACCGTCGTGGCCGGTGACTACCTGTCGAAGATCGCCCAGGAGCAGAGCGTCAGCGGCGGCTGGAAGAAGCTGTACGCCGACAATCGCGCCGCCGTCGGCGAGAACCCGTCGCTGATCCACCCGGGGCTCAAGCTGGCCCTCGGCGGCAAGGCGAAGGTCCAGGGCAAGGCGAAGGTCGAGAGCGAGGCGAAGCCCGAGCGGAAGGCCAAGGCTCCGGCCAAGAGCGAGAAGCCGTCCGGTTCCTCCGAGCGTGCCTCCCGTACCGCTGAGCGCCCCAAGGCTGCTCCGGCCGCCGCCGAGGCTCCCGCCACGAACGCCGCCGCGCAGACCAGTTTTTCCGGCTTCTTCGCGCCGGTCCGTGGCGGCATCAGCACCGCGTACAAGACCGCCGGTTCCATGTGGTCCAGCGGTTACCACACCGGTGTCGACTTCATCGCCGCCACCGGTACGTCCGTGAAGGCCGTCGGCCCGGGCACCGTCGTGTCGGCCGGCTGGAGCGGCGCGTACGGCAACGAGGTCGTCATCAAGCACAACGACGGCACGTACTCGCAGTACGCCCACCTCTCCCAGCTCTCCATCGCGTCCGGCGAGAGCGTCACCGGCGGGCAGCAGATCGGCCTCTCCGGCTCCACCGGCAACTCCACCGGCCCGCACCTGCACTTCGAGATCCGGACGAGCCCGAGCTACGGCTCGGACATCGACCCGCTGGCCTACCTCCGCCGGCACGGCGTCTCGATCTGACGCGACGTCCGTACCTGACACGGCGTCTCTCCGTCCGCCGGCCCCGCACCATGGGGCCGGCGGACGCGCGCGTTCCGGCCCCGGCCGGGTATTCCCGCTTTGCGGAAAACTGACCGGGTGGCCTATATCACCCCGCGTCAACCCCTCCCTACGGTGGCGTAAGTCACTTCCCGCGAGGAAAGATGTCTCGACGTGGCAGACGCTTCGCGATCAAGAACAAACAGCGCAATCGGGTCCTATGCGGCGATCGGTGACAGCTTCACCGAGGGCGTCGGCGACCCGGGACCTGAGGGACAGTTCGTCGGCTGGGCGGACCGGCTCGCGGTCCTCCTGGACGACCGGGTACCGGAACACACCTTCCGCTACGCCAACCTCGCCGTACGAGGCAGGCTCCTCGACCAGATCGTCGAGGAACAGGTCCCGCGGGCGAAGGAACTCGCCCCCGACCTGGTGACGTTCTGCGCCGGCGGCAACGACATCATCCGGCCCGGAACCGACCCCGACGACGTCGCGGAACGCTTCGAACGGGCCGTCGCCGACCTCACCGCCTCCGTCGGCACCGTCATGGTGACCACCGGCTTCGACACCCGCGGCGTACCCGTGCTCCGCCATCTGCGCGGCAAGATCGCCACGTACACCGCGCATGTCCGCGCCATCGCCGACCGCTACGACTGCCCCGTACTCGACCTCTGGTCGCTCAAGTCCGTCCAGGACAGGCGCGCCTGGGACGACGACCGGCTGCATCTCTCGCCCGAGGGCCACACGCGCGTCGCGCTCCGTGCCGCCCAGGTGCTCGGCATCGACGTGCCGGCCGACCCGGACCAGCCGTGGCCGCCACTGCCGCCGCGTGGCACGCTCGAAGTCCGCCGCGACGACATCCTCTGGGCGCGCGAGTACCTCGTACCGTGGATCGGCCGACGGCTGCGGGGCGAATCATCCGGCGATCATGTGGAGCCGAAGCGCCCGGACCTGCTTCCGCTCTGAGCGTTCCCCGCCCCCGCGGCAGTGCCTGCGACGGGGGAGCCCGTGGCGGGGGAGCCCGTGGCGGGGGAGTCCGTAGCGGGGATCCGCTCCAGCACCCCGCCCGCGAACACGTCGTACAGCGGCAGCGATTCGAGATGGACATAGCCGATGTGGCAGTCGCACACCGCGAGCGGGCAGGCACGGGGGCGCAGCGCCGCCCGGTACGAGCCGTCATAGAGATTGCCGAGCTCGGCCCGTACGAAGTGGCAGCGCCGCACCGTCCCGTCGCCGTTCACCGAGATCACGGACTCGCCCGTCCGGCACGGCAGGCCGGCCGAGCGGTGTGGACGGCGGCTGTACGGGAAGAGCGGGTCAAGGGCGTGTGGCGGCCGCGGGCGACCGTCTTCACGTGGGTGCCAGATCCTCGACCAGGCCCTCCTCCGCTGAACAACACGGTGTCCCCGCTCGCGCAGCCGAGCCGATCATCAGCATCAGGCTCGTCCACTAGGAACGACGTACGGCGCCGTCGAGGCGCTGCTGAAAAGCGGGCCCGGTCGCGCGGGTAACCATCGAGACCAGGCAGCGCAGCACGAATGCCGTCAGCAGCTTCACGCCAGTCGTGGCACGCATACGCCACACTCGCCGCCTGGAGCTGTGCCCGCGTCGGGGTGAGCCAGTACAGCCAGCCCGGACGGTCACTCTCCTCGGGGACGCGCGCAGCATGCCTGAATGCCTCGTCCGACAGACGCCGCGAGCGGTCTCGTTCGCCCACCGCGGCCGCCGCGATCGCCGCCTCATGGGCCGCCACTGCGGCTGCCCCGGAGGAAGTGCCCGGGACCCGGCGAGCAGCCTCGGCCGTCCGCAGCGCCCGCAGCGGGTCACCGCTCTGCCGACAGTAGAAGGCTCTCACACGCTGGACCCACGACGACATGTCCATGTGGTCGCCGTCAACGGCCCACCCATGGGCCACATCCAGCCAGCCGAGCGCGGAACCCACCTGGTTGTGCTGCCAAGCCACCCACGAGAGCCAGTGCGCGTGTTCGGCGGCCAGCAGCATCAGTCTGTCGGCGGCTGTGCCGGCGGTTCCCGGGATCAGTCTCGTGATGGCGTCCAGCTGGGAGCGTACGACTGCCCAGAGATCGGCTCCGCCGACCTCGTCTTCGGCGCGGCGCTGCGTCGCCAGGACCTCGCCGATCCAGTCGGCGGTGCGTAGATCGGCCCGCCCAGTTCGGTGGCCGTGGGCGATTCGCTCGCGCAGTTCCGGTGACGGCTCCCAGTTGCCGTAGGTGGTGCTCTGCCCCGCCTCGATCAGCTCTGGTGGCACCCGTAGACCTTCAGCGATCCGGGCCCTTACCGCGTCTGACTTCACCTTCCTGCGGCCGGACTCGATAGCCGAGATGTGGGGCTGCGGCATGCCGACCAAGGATTCGAGTGCTTGCTGGGTGAGGCCGGCGGCGCGCCTGTACTCGCGGAGGACAGCAGCCCAGTCACCGCGCGCCCATGCGGCGCGCAACCTGACGTCTGTCCAAGGTGCCCGACCAGCCATGCGCGAAATATACGCCCGCTGCGCGCTGGGCCGTATGAGACCGGCGGCACATCAATCCCACGATGAGGGGCGTCAGATACCGAGTTCGGGTCGGAGAGACGCATGAGTGACACACATACCCCTTTGTCGCGCTGGGCGGCTCGGCCGCCGTGCACATACTGCACGGTCTTCCCCCTGGAGGGCCTCACCGTCGCGTACACCACCCGCTCCAGCGATCGCCGCGGCCTCGGTGACATCGCCGTCGTCGCCGTCACCGACCCGGACACCGCCAGGGGCGACCATCTCTGGCGTCTGGCGCAGAGCATGTACGCCACCCCGCCCACCAGCCAGCAGCAGGCCCGATGGATCCTCACCCAGGCCACCCGCAGCCGCATGGTCAAAGCCCCCGCTTACCAGGATCTGCGCGACGCCCAGTGGACCGCCGACCTGAACCGCACCTTCCACCTCCACGACCTCTTCGCCAACCACGCCATACTGACCACGGGCCGCCTCATCCTCACCTCACAGTGAGGACCTGCGTGGTGACCACGCCGGAGCCGGACGGTACCCACAAGACGTACTGGCTGCGGGTGCCACCCACCACCCGTACCGCGAAGGAGGGCGTCGCCTGGACCTTCGGCCTCGACGCATCGGCGTACGAACCGCTTCGTCAGACCTGAGCCGCCGCCAGGTCCGCCGCACCGATCAGCGCCGAACTGCCCGTGCCCGTACAGGCGTATGCCCCGGCCACCGCGCCCAGCCGTGCGCAGTCCTCTGTGCCGCGGCCGGCCAGCCGCCCGTGGAGAAAGCCGCAGACGTACGCGTCCCCCGCGCCGTTGGAGTCCACCACCGGCGTGGGCGGCACCGTCGCGGGAACCGGACGGGGCGTGCGTCCGCCGTCGCGGGTCATCAGATACGACCCGCCCGCCCCGGCCGTCGCGATGACCGCCTCCGCCCGCCCCTCCCGCAGGATCTCCCGCATCACGGAGGCGATCCGCTCACCGGCACCGGCCGCGCTGAGGAAGACCACGTCCGAACGCAGGGCGAACTCCCTGTGGTAGTCCTCCACTCCGTCCCAGTCGTGAAGGTCGGTCGAGACGGGCACGCCGAGCTCGGCGATGTCGTCGTAGAGAAACCGGGCGAAATTCATGATCGACAGATGGACGTGCCGGGCCCGCCGCAGATGGGGCAGGTAGAAGTCGCGCGGCATCCGCAGATCGGCGGGGTCGCGGGCGTCGTAGAAGGACATTCTGCGGCCGGTCGGGTCGACGAGGTTCACCGCGCGCCGCGTACCGGAGGGGGAGATCAGATGCTCGAAGTCCACGCCGCCCTCGGCGAGCCGCTCACGGACCTGCCGGCCCGGCCGGTCGTCACCTATGAAGTCCAGGAACGTGACACCGAGCCCGAGAGCCCGGCAGCCGAGGGCCACATTGCCGCCGGTGTGGCCTGCGGACTCCACGATCGGGGGGACTCCGACCGAGTCCGCGAGGGGGACGGGGAGCGAGCCGACGCGGACCACCGTGTCGACCCCGCTTCCACCGACGACCAGCACGTCCAGTGAGTCCTGCGGGTTTTGAGCGTCCTGCGCGTCCTGCGCGTTCTGCGCGAACGGTTCGTCCTGCGCGTTCTGTCCGTTCTCGGTATCGCGTGTGTCCTGGTCCTGCTGATGCGTCCGCTGCGCCGACACCGCTTTCCCTCCCATGCGCCTTCGGTGCGCTACGCACTCTGCCGTGTCAGCGCCTCGCGGTCGAGCCCCAGTTCACGGGCGAGCGCCTCGTCCGTCCACTCCAGCATGGCAGCACGGCTGAGGGATCCCCCGTACGACGTCATCTGCACGGCCAGCCCGTCCAGTAGAGCCGTCAGCCGCCAGGCCGACGACGCGGGATCCTCACAGTGGAACTCGCCCGCCGCCGCACCCTCAGCGATGACCGCGGTCAGCTCCGCCTTCCACTGCTGGTCGAGATCGCGGGCCACCTCGCGCAGAGCGGGTTCGCGCAGGGCAGCCGCCCAGCCCTCGATCCACAGCCGCCACCCTTTGGCCTGTCCCGTCGGTGCGTACCAGCGGACCGCGGTACGCAGCCGTCGCAGTGCGGACGTCCGCCGCCCCAGGAGCTTGCGCAGATGCGCGAGATCGCCCTCGGCGGCGTAGCTGAAAGCGGCCGCGACGAGCTTCTCCTTCGTCGAGAAGTGGTACAGCACCAGGGCGTTGCTCACCCCGAGGGCCGAGGCGACATCGGCGATCCGCAACGAGGACACGCCCCGGGCCTGGATCTGCTCGACGGCAGCCCGCAGCAGTTCCTCCTGCCGCTCCGCCACACTCAACCGGACTCTCGCCACGCGGTCACCCTACACACGGCCCCGTCGAGAGGGGCCGCGTACAGGATCTTGCCCGAGCCTGTCCGTCCTGGTCTATGGCCTGTCCTGCCCCTGCCCCTGCTCCAGCTCCAGCCCCAGTTCGAGAAGTTGCCGGTCGGCACTGTGCCCCGCGACCACCGCGAAGCCGACGGGGAGTCCGTTCACCGACATCCTGGGCAGCACCAGGCAGGGAAGGCCGGCGGTGCTGGCGAGACAGGTGAGGCGGAAGGCGGCATCCCGGGCGGCGGCCTTCCGCTCCGGGGATTCGTCGATCCGCGGTGCCGGCCCGCCGGTGGCGGGCAGGAGCAGCACCGTGTCCTCGGGCAGGGCCGCTCGCAGCGCGCGGCCGGACCGGTGGACCACGAGTTCGGCGGCTGCCCGGCTCTCCGCCGTGACTGCGGACGCACGGGAGAAGCGCGCCTCCAGCCCCGGCCCGAGAGTGCCCGGGTGCGCGCTCACCCATGCGCCGTCGCACTCCCACACCTCCGCGGCCTGGGCGGTGGCGAAGGCCGCAGCCCTGGCCACCGGATCGCCTCCCAGCGACGGCACCTCCTCGATCCGCAGGGAGGCCCGTTCGGCGACCTCCGCCGCCACCCTCCCGAAGGCTTCCCGTACCTCCACGTCGGCGAGCCCGACGAGATCCATGGCCACCAGGGCTGTACGGAACGGGCGTCGGGCTGCGCCACCCCCAGCGGAGGGAAGGAGTACCTCGCCCAGCCGGGCCAGCGTCGCCGCGTCCCGGGCGAGCCAGGCGACGGTGTCGAACGAGGGCGCCAGCGGCAGCATCCCGGTGACGGGGACGGCGCCGTGGGTCGGCCGAAAGCCGTGCAGCCCGCAGTACGACGAGGGGACCCGGATGGATCCCGCGGTGTCGCTTCCGAGGCCGGCGTCGGCCTCACCGAGCGCGACCGCGGCGGCCGGGCCGCCGGAGGAGCCACCCGGGACACGGCCGGGCGCCGCCGGGTTGGGCGGAGTGCCGTAGTGCGCGTTCGTACCGTTGAGGCTGTAGGCGAACTCGTCGGTCTGCGCGATCCCGGCCACGTCGGCTCCCGCTGCCAGCAGCGCGCTCACGGCCCAGGAGTGTGCGGGCTGCGGTTCCGCCTCGGCCAGCCAGGCCGGATTCCCGGCGCCTGTCCGGTGCCCCGCGACGGCGTGCACGTCCTTCACCGCAAGCCGCAGGCCGTAAAGGGGCCCGCTGCCGGAACCGGCCACCAGCGGCTCGCCGCGCACCCGCCACACCGACATGTCCTGCGTCCCCATCGGGCCTCCCTGCGACCGGGCATCGTCGGGCTCGGGGCATCGTCGCGCCGAAGGCATCGTCGGGCTCCGGGCGGGCAACGATGCCTGACGATGGTCACATCGAAGCACTTCCCGGGCGACGCAGGCGATCTCACCACCCGGGTGGACGAAGGACGGACGTCCGTCGACCCCAGTCTGCGGGGCGTCCGTCGGCCCGGCCTGCGGGCGGACGTCCGTGGGCCCGGTCTGTGGCCGGACGGCCTCAATCCCGGTCTGCTCCGGCTCTCGGACGGCACGACGGCGCAGCCGCAGCCGCTGCCGGATGACGCAGACAGAGCCTCCGGCACCTCGCGGACGCGCGCCCGTCGCGGACGCCGGCCCCACCGGCGTCCGCCGCGCCCGCACCGCTTCGTCCGCATCGCACCGCTTCGCTCAGCCGTACCAGCCGTAACGCTCAGCGATCACCGGCAGCCGTTCGGCCACGATCGCGTGCGCGGCGGCGCGCGGCGTCGTACCGTCCGCCTCGGCCCGCGCGAGCATCCGGCCGACCAGGTCGCGCATCGAGCGGCGGGTGTACGCGAACGCCTCGTCAGCATCCGCGCCGATGTCGCCGAAGAGGGTCCACCACCACCAGGCGTTCGTTCCGGAGTTCACGACGACGTCCGGCAGTACGGTGACGCCGCGCCCGGCGAGCAGCTCCTCGGCCTCCGGCAGAACCGGCATGTTGGCGGCCTCGACGATCCAGCGTGCCCTGACCAGCGCTTGGTTGGCGGAGTCGACGGCGTACGAGACAGCCGCGGGAACCAGCACCTCCGCGTCGGCGGACAACCACGCGTCGCCGGACAGCTCGGTGTCGCCCGGTCGCAGCGCCGCGCGGTCCACCGTCCCGAACGCGTCACGCGCGGCGAGCAGGGCCTCCACGTCCAGGCCGTCCGGATTGGCGATCGTCCCCTTGATGTCGGCCACGGCGACGATCCTCAGCCCCGCCCGGGACAGGAAGCGCGCGGTCGCTCCGCCCATGGTGCCGAGGCCCTGTACGGAGACCCGGGTTCCCGCGTGGCCGACGCCCGCCCGGTCGAGCGCCGCGAGCACCGACTCGGCGACCCCGCAGCCTCCGACCAGCTCGTCGAGGCCGATGCCGTCGACCTCGACGGCGAACGCGTCGGCCAGCCGCTGCCGCGCCGCCGCCTCGTCGTCGAGCAGCGGATACACGGCCTGTACGGACGAGACGAGCCCGGCCTCCGCGACCGCCTTGTCGACGAGGTCCTGGGTGAGGCCGAGGTCCTCGCCGGTGGTCCAGACGCTCTCGATGTACGGGCGCATCGCCCGCAGATAGCGGACGAGGATGCCGTACGCCTCCGGGTCCCGCGGATCGCAGTCGATGCCGCCCTTCGCCCCGCCGAGCGGAACGTAGCGGACCGTCGGATCGTCGGCGCGGTAGTGCAGCGCCTCCTTCATCGTCATGCCCCGTGCCAGCCCGGCCACCTCGTCGAGCGTGCAGCCCTCCCGCATCCGCAGCCCGCCGCTGGACACCCCGCGCACGAGCCGGTCGACGACGAGATGGCCCTGGCGGCCGGTGACATGATCCGTCCAGGTCAGCGAAATCAGGGGGCCGGGGTGGGGCATCGTGGGTACTCCTCGGGGCTGCCGGTGCGCTCGCCGAACGCGTGGCCTCCGGACATGGCGACGAACTGAACAGTAGGTCAGTATCTGGAGGTGGTCACGCTGTGTCAACGCCGACGCCCGGGGAGGAGTACCGGCGCCCGCGGAAGAGCGCAGGCGCCCGCGGAAGAGCGCAGGCGCCCGCGGAAGAGCGCAGGCGCTCGCCCCGTCACGGTGCAGCCGCGGACCCACCAGCGACTTCGGCTCCGGGAGGAATACGGCAGCGACTCAGCGTGCTCAGGAGGAGACCGCAACCGTGATTCAGCGGGAGGCGGACCGGTCCGCCTGGCTCGCGACGTCCCGCTGGGGCAGCTCGCAGTGGTCCTTGAAGCCCTGGCTGGTGAGGCCGAGTGCGGCGTTCATCCGCGAGCGCAGGTTCTCCACCGCCACCATCGCGGTCAGCTCCACGTACGCCGCCTCGCCGAGTGCCGTGACCAGCCGCCCGGCCAGCTCGTCCGTGACCACCGGCGGATTCGCGGTCATCGCCTCCGCGTACTCCATCACGTCGCGCTCCAGCGGGGTGTAGGCGTCGCTCTCGCGCCACGCCGGCACGTCGCGCAGCTTGCGGACGTCCATGCCACGCCGCTGGTTCTCCCAGTGGCCGAAGTCCATGCACCAGCTGCAGCCGATCGAGGCGGCCGACGCCATCACGGCCAGCGCCTTGAGGTCGGCGTCCAACTGCTTCCACTTTCCGACGGCCAGCTCGAAGCGGAGGTCGGCGCGCAGCACCTTCGGGTTGTGGCCCAGCGCCTTCGCCGGATCCAGGACCTTTCCGTACGCCCGCTTCGAGTACCACTCCGTGGCGCGGTAGAAGAGCGTGCGGGGCGGGGTCAGGGAGATGCGGGCCATGACGGGCTCCTCGGTCGTCGAGTCATTGCGGTCTCGCACGCGTACGACGGACGGCAGGTGCCGGATGTGACATCCTCCGCGCGTCTTCCCGCATCCTCCTGCGCGTTCTCCCGGATCCCCCTGGGCGTTTCCCGGAATCTCCCGGGTGCTTCCCGGAACCCGCCGGCCACCCCCGGCATTTTTCTCCCGCTCCGTACGTTGCGGATGCCGTGGGGTCACGCGCCCTCACGCTCCGACGCCCTGCCCATAATGGAACGACCCGAAGTTCACAGGAGGTGCCGTGACCGGCGCTGCTTCCCCGCATCCGCTGCGCTCCAGGCTGCGATCGCTGCGACCCGCCGCCTTCGGGGCCGATCCCGCAGGGGAGCGGATGGAGCGGATCCGCCGCTCGCCGAACTTCGCCGACGGGGTGTTCCAGAACCCGCTCGGGGCCAGGACCAGGCCATCGGGGTCCACTCTCGAATTCGCGAAGATCTACTTCCAGAAGGAGGCGCGCAGGCGCCGCGCCCCCGCCGCCCCCGTACCCCTCCACACCACCACGCTCAGCGACCTCGCCAAGCCCCCGGCCTCGGGGCTGCGTCTCACCTGGATGGGACATTCCAGCGTCCTCGCCGAGATCGACGGCCGACGGGTGCTGTTCGATCCGGTCTGGGGGCAGCGCTGCTCTCCCTTCGCTTTCGTCGGGCCCAAGCGACTGCACCCGGTGCCGCTGCCGCTCGCGTCGCTCGGCCCGGTCGATGTCGTGGTGATCTCGCACGACCACTACGACCACCTCGATCTGCCCACGATCCGCGCGCTGGCCGCCACGGACACCGTCTTCGTGGTGCCGCTCGGTGTCGGTGCCCATCTGGAGCGCTGGGGCGTTTCCGAAGGACGCCTGCGCGAACTGGACTGGAACGAGTCGACGGAGCTGGGCGGGCTGCGGCTGACCGCCACTCCGGCCCGGCACTTCTGCGGCCGGGGCCTGCGCAATCAGCAGCACACGCTCTGGGCGTCCTGGGTCGTCGAAGGACCATCGGGCCACCGGGTCTACCACAGCGGGGACACGGGTTACTTCCCCGGCTTCAAGGAGATCGGCGCCGAGCATGGCCCGTTCGACGCGACCATGATCCAGATCGGCGCCTACAGCGAGTACTGGCCTGACATCCACATGACCCCGGCCGAGGGTATGAACGCGCATCTGGACCTCCAGGGCGGCCGGCCGGCCGGAGTGATGCTGCCGATCCACTGGGCCACGTTCAATCTCGCCATCCACCCCTGGGAGGAGCCGGGGGAGGGGACGATCACCGCGGCGGCCGAGGCGGGCCAGCGGATCGCGCTGCCGCGCCCCGGAGAGCCCTTCGAGCCCACGGCCGAACTGATCCCGGCCGCCCCGTGGTGGCGGGCTGTCGCCCATGCGCCCGTCGCCGGGGCTGCGGTGCCCGCTGCCGCCGCCGAAGGGCTTGTGGCCCCGGCGGCAACCGGTGCCGCGGACGCCCCGGCCGCGGACAGCGGCACCCCGGAGGCCGCGCCGACCGCGTAGCACCGGGCGCGGGGAGCGGCGCAGCCGCGTGGGCCTGCGCGGCGTCCAGCTCCGTGTACGCCCACGCCGGGAGCGTGGTCAGCCGCGACGCTCTGCTGGAGCGTCGTGCCCGTGGTGGCCAGGGCCCGCTCCAGGACGGCGGCCCGTCCGGCCCGCCGAGTGGTGCCGGCAGCCCGTCCATGAGTTCCCGGTGCCGTGATCGCGCGTCCGGCGATCCCGTGCGCGCTCGCTGAAGCAAGGATCGTGACGTACCCGGGCACTCCCCCCGCTCGTCAAGGCAGCAATTTCGGCCTGTCGTGCGAGGCCTCATACCAGAGCGGGACGCTCGATGGGCAAGTTTGTCAACTGCCCACCGGACATGAACGGTTGACGACTACCGTGTGTGGTCGGTGATCAACGGTGGGCTCATCGAACCGTCGCGCCGCTGCACACCGATCGGTACACCGAATCCTGGGCCACGTACCAAGGACGCTGATGTCTCAACTTCGCGCACCCGCCGCGCGGCCGGACCGCCGCGAGGGCGGGCGGCACGGCCGGTCAGGGGCCCGCTCCCTCTCCACCGCGGGCCGGCCGCAGTCCACGCCGCCAACTTCCGAAGCCCGTATCCGCCCCCAACTGCTGCGCACCGCAGTGCTGCCCGCCGTCGTCGTGTCACTCAGCGGTGCCGCAGCGGTGCTGTTCACGATCCGCTCCGCCTCGGTGCGGCCGTCGGCCGCCCTGTGGGTCGCGCTCGCCGGCTCCGCTGCCCTCGCCGCCGTCGCCGTGGTGGCGGCAGCACTGGGCGCCGACCGCACCACCAGATCCGTCCTCGACCGCTGCCACAGCCTGCGCCGTTCCAGCGCGCGCGGCCAGGCGGAGCTGCGTGCCGTCGTCGACGGGCTGCGGCGCGGAGAACGCCCGCCGGCCCGCGACAGTCTGCCGGTCGCCGTCTCCGGCGGGGACGAGTTCGATCTGCTCGCCCAGGAGCTGGGGCGGTCCTACGACGCCGCCGTGGCCGCCGTGGTGCAGGCCTCCCGGCTCTCCAGCAGCGTCGGGAACGAACAGAAAGTCGAAGTCTTCGTCAATCTGGCCCGCCGGCTGCAGTCCCTCGTACACCGCGAGATCCAGCTCCTCGACGAGCTGGAGAACGAGGTCGAGGACCCCGAGCTGCTCAAGGGCCTCTTCCACGTCGACCACCTCGCCACCCGCATCCGCAGGCACGCCGAGAACCTGGCGGTCCTCGGCGGCGCCATCTCCCGGCGGCAGTGGTCCAACCCGGTCACCCTGACCGAGGTCCTGCGCTCTTCGATCGCCGAGGTGGAGCAGTACCCCCGGGTCAAACTGGTGCCGCCCATCGACGGCACCCTGCGCGGACACGCCGTCGCGGACGTCATCCACCTCCTCGCCGAACTGGTGGAGAACGCCACCCTGTTCTCCGCGCCGCACACGACGGTCCTGCTGCGCGCCCAGCACGTCACGGCGGGCCTTGCCGTGGAGGTCGAGGACCGGGGCCTGGGCATGCCCATCACCGAGCAGAACAGGATGAACGCCCTGCTCGCCGACCCCGACCAGGTCAATGTGGCGCATCTGCTGCAGGACGGCCGCATCGGACTCTTCGTGGTCTCCGCCCTCGCCCGCAGGCACGGCATCGCGGTCCGCCTCCAGTCCAACATCTACGGAGGCGTCCAGGCCGTACTCGTACTGCCGCAGGGGCTGCTCGGCGCCGAACCGGACGGCCTCGCCGGGACGGAACAGGCAACGGCCCAGCGGCACGCAGGCCATCCGCCGGTCGCGGCCGCCGCCGTGGCGGGCGGAGTTGCCGGCCGGGAGCGGTCCGCGGCACCCGTGGGCGCCCCGGCCCACGCCCCGGTCGACGCCGCTTCCGACACGGCGCACACCGGCACGCAGCGCACGCTCACGTATGCGACGAGCATGCCGGGCATCCCCCAACAGCAACAGCAACAGCAACAGCAACAGCAACAGCAACAGCAACAGCCGTCGTCGGCGGACGGCAGTACCCCCGGGCCGCTCCCTGTTCGAGGCGAGCACCCCGAGCGCCCCAACCCCGCCGCCGCCCGCCCCGGCGCCGGCCACCCCCCGGCGCAAGCGGGCCCTCCGCAGCCAGGCACTCCGCAGCCAGGAGTCTCACAGCCCGGAACTCCTCAGCACGGCATCCCCTATGCGGGCGCCGAGGCCCAGGTCGTACGAGGCACCATGGGCCGCCCCCAACTGCCCAAGCGGCGCGCCCAGGAGCACCTGGTGCCCCAACTGCGCAGCGATCCCGCGCCGCGTCGGCCCGAGGAGGAGGACCAGGCGCTGCACGACCCCGGTCTGATGGCGGCCTTCCAGCGGGGCATAGGCCTCGCCGAGTCCCAGCCCCCGAGCGCTCCCACAGCGACCGACGACCCGCATCGACACGAACCGCATCAACATGAACCGCATCAACATGAACTGCATCAACTGAACGACACCCACAAGGAGTAGATGCACCATGGCGAGCGATGTGCCGACCGGCCATTCCTCGGATCTCGACTGGCTGCTGAGCGGCCTGGTCCAGCGGGTGCCATACACCCGCAACGCGGTTCTGCTCTCCTCCGACGGCCTGGTGAGGTCCGTGCACGGCCTCGACGCCGACAGCGCCGACCACATGGCCGCCCTCGCCTCCGGCCTGTACTCGCTGGGCCGCAGCGCGGGCGCCCGGTTCGGGGACGGCGGAGAGGTTCGCCAGGTCGTGGTGGAACTCGACTCCACACTGCTCTTCGTCTCCACCGCCGGCTCCGGCACCTGTCTCGCCGTGCTGGCCGGGCGCGAGGCGGACGCAGCGGTCCTCGGCTACGAGATGGCGATGCTCGTCAAGAGCGTACGGCCGTACCTGGTCACCCCGGCCAGACGGCCCGCCGGGGCGCCGAGCGTCACGGGTCACTGACCGTGCCGGCCCCGAAGGACGGGCCCTGGCTCGACGACGCGGCCGGCCGCCTCATCCGTCCGTACACGGTGAGCGGCGGCCGTACCCGTCCGACGGCCGCGCTCGATCTGCTCTCCTTGGTGATGGCCACCGGCGCGGTCCCGCAGGGGCCGCTGGGGCCGGAGCACGCTCTGGCCCTCGGCCTGTGCGACGGACCGACCTCGGTGGCGGAGATCGCGGCGCACTTACGGCTGCCGGCGGTCGTCACCAAGGTGCTCCTGTCCGATCTCGTGGACTGTGGGGCGGTCACCGCCCGGGCGCCCCGTTTCCACGACACTCCCACCGACCGTTCCTTGCTGGAGGCAGTGCTCGATGGCCTACGACGACGGCTCTGAACGCAGCCCTGTGACCCGCGATCCCTCCGACGTCTTCCCCACCGCGCTCAAGATCCTGGTCGCGGGCGGATTCGGGGTGGGCAAGACGACCCTCGTGGGCGCGGTCAGCGAGATCGAGCCACTCAGCACCGAAGAGCTGCTGACCACGGTCAGCGTCGCGACCGACAGCCTGGAGGGCGTGGAGTCCAAGACCACCACCACGGTTGCCATGGACTTCGGGCGGATCACCCTCGACGACCGGCATGTGCTGTATCTCTTCGGAACCCCGGGCCAGGAGCGTTTCTGGTTCATGTGGGACGAGCTCTCCGAAGGAGCGCTCGGCGCGGTCGTCCTCGCCGACACACGCCGCCTGGAGGCATCCTTCTCCGCCGTCGACTTCTTCGAGCGGCGCGGCATCGGATTCGTCGTCGCCGTGAACGAGTTCGACGACGCCTACCGCTACGAGCCCGAGGAGGTGCGGGCGGCGATCGACCTCAAACCGGAGGTCCCCGTCGTCGTGTGCGATGCCCGTGTCGCCGGGTCCGGGATCCAGACCCTGGTCACCCTCGTCCAGCACCTGCTCACCACCACCCCGGCACCGGCAGCGGCGCCGAGCTATGGAGCTCAGTCATGACGTACGACCCGACCGGCCATCTGCTGCTGACACCCGTCGACCGGGAGGCGCCCAGGCGGGTGCAGCGGCTGCGCCAGCTGGGGCTGGGCGACCGGCCCGACCCGGCCCTCGACGAATTCGCCCACAAGCTCGCGGAGGTCACCGGGGCGCCTTTCTCGATGGTCAACTTCATCGACGAGAACCGGCAGTTCTTCGCGGGGCTGCACACTCCGGCGGGTACCCACTCGGGCAGCTCCCTCGGCGCGGCGGCGGCCGCGACGGGCGGGGACGTGGGCCGGTTCATGGCCCGTGACCACGGCTACTGCCCGCATGTCGTGGTGCGGCGGAAGGCGCTCGTTCTGGAGGACGTCTGCGACTACCCCCGGTTCGCCGGCAATCCGGTCGTCGACGAGATCGGCATCCGCTCCTACCTCGGGGCCCCGCTGATCGACCGTACGGGCATAGCCCTGGGCACGATCTGCGTGGTGGACACCGAGCCGCGGCCTTGGGGCCGGCCGGGGCTGGAGACCATCAAGTCGCTCGCGGCGGAACTGGTCGAGCAGATCCACCGCCGTGAGGACGCCCGGATCTGACGCGGAAACGGGTGTTCCCAGGGCATCATCGGCGCTCCCCGGGGACTTCGCTGTCCCGGTCTCCGTACTGACCGGGTCGCCGTCCACCAGGGTCGGACGAGTGCTTCCGTCCACCAGGGTCGGACGAGTGCTTCCGTCCACCAGGGTCGGACGAGTGCTTCCGTCCACCAGGGTCGGACGAGCGCTTCCGTCCGCCAGGGTCAGACGAGCGCTTCCGTCCGCGTCAGGTCCGCCAGACGCTCCGACCACTGTCCCTTCGGCGTGCCGAGAGCGACCTCGGCCAGCCGCAGCAGCTGGATGTCGGAGGTGCCGGCGGGAGCGAAGATGTGGTGTGCGTCGCGCAGATACCGCTCGATGGGCCGGTCGGTGAACAGCCCGGCCGCCGCGTGGATCTCCATCGCGTTCCGTGCGGAGTCGAGCGCGGACTCGACATTGACCAACTTCGCGTTCATGAGCTCGGCGTCGCAGGCCAGCCCCTGGTCCAGCAGATGCACCGCGTGGTACGCGGCGAGCCGCGCCGTCATCAGCCGGGACTGCAGCTGCCCCAGCTTCAGTTTGATGGACGGGAGTTCGTGCAGGGGTTTGCCGTAGCGGTGGCGCTCGACGCAGAACGCCGTGGTCTCCTCCAGGATCGCCTGATGGAGTCCGAGCGAGACGGCGGTGAGGTTGGCGCGACCGTAGAGCACGCTGGAGGAGTACGCCACGGCGAGCCCGTCGCCCTCCTCGCCGAGCCGGTTGGCCACGGGCACACGGCAGTCGTCGAAGACCAGCTCGCCGAAGCCGAAGCCGTGCAGGCCCATCGTCGGCTTCTGCTCGCCGGTACGGCATCCGGACCGGTCGGACTCGACGAGGAATGCGGTGAGTCCACCGGAACCCGGTCCCGTCCGGACCACCACCCCGTGCAGATCGCCGACATGGCTGTTGCCGACATACACCTTTCGGCCATTGATGATGTACTCGTCGCCGTCACGTACGGCGGTCGCGCTCATGCCCAGTACATGGCCACCCGAATCGGCCTCGGTGACCGCGATCGTGGGCAGGCACTCGCCCGCCGCGATCGCCGGGAGCCAGGTCTTCTTCTGCTCCTCGCTTCCGAAGTGGACTATCTTGGCGGCGCCCAGCTGGGAGGCCTGCACCATGGCCCCCATCGCGCCGCTGACCCGGGAAAGTTCCTCGATGATGATGGTCTTGGCGAGGTGGCCGACCCCCATTCCGCCGTGCGCCTTGCTGATGGTCGCTCCGAGCCAGCCCTCCCGGGCGATCAGCCGGGACAGATCGCGGTGGACCGTGCGGGCCGCCTCCATGGCGGGAATCCGCGGACGGACCTCACTCTCCGCGAAGTGCCGGACCTGGTCTCGGAGCTGATGATGCAGTCGACTGGCGAAGTACCCGTCCATCGCGAGCCCTCCTCTGCGATACGCCTGCTCGTCCGTGCGTTCGAGCAGGTGGTGCATCGGCGTGGTCTCGTCCCGTGACAGGCCGACCACTTCATGGTGCTGATCGCCTACGGACGGTACACCGCCGTGGCCAACTTTGGCTGAAATTCCATCCATTGGCGTTTGATTGGACATGCGTGCTGTGTGGTAAAAGCCCGTCCGGTCCTATCCGTAGGGCATTCCCACGCGGCTTCTTTCTGCCGCATGCCATCGGTAAAGGTTTCGTGGGCATATGGCACTGAGGGACAGGAGCCCTGTCCCAGAGGCGGGCAAACAGGTTTATGAGGCACGAGAGCGCAGCCAACAGTCCTGTTGCAGCGGCCGGTTGACCGTTCCCGTCCTACCGGCGCACCGGGGTGTCAACCGGCGCACACCGTCACACCTGCGCGTCGGCGTTCAGAATGCGCCGTTTCAGGCCCGCTGCTCCAGTACGTCGACGGCCAGCCGCCGCACCACCGACTCGTCCACCTCCACCCCGAGACCGGGGGAGTCCGGCACATGCGCCAACCCCTTCTCCACCCGCACCGTGACCCCCGTATAAGGGGAGTCGATGAACTGCCGGCCATTGAGATCGACCGGGGTGCCGATGCCGAACGCGGCGAAGAGATGCAGCGAGGCGGCCAGGCCCAGATCGGAATCGGTGAGCCCCGACCCCATCAGCCGCACCCCGCAGTCCTCCGCCAGCGCGCACAGCCGGCGCGACAGGGTCAGCCCTCCGCTGCGCTGCACCTTGGCGATGGCGACGTCCACGGCCTCCAGCTTCACGAACGTCGCGAGATCGGTCGGATGGCGCAGGCTCTCGTCGAGCGCCACCGGCACCGGGGACTGCTCACGCAGCCGGCGCAGCCCCGCGATGTCGTTGGCCGGCAGCGGCTGCTCGAACGCCGTGACCCCAAGGGGTTCGAGGCGGCACGCCATCCGCAGCGCCGCGTCCACCGTGTACGCCTGGTTGGCGTCGACCCAGAGCGGGGCGGCCGGGGCGTGCTCGCGGACCGCGGCCACCACCGCAGCGTCGGTCGGCTCGTCGTGCAGACCGATCTTCACCTTGAAGGCGCGGTGGCCCGCGTCCGTGCCCTCCGCCACGCTGTCGCCCACCTCGGCCGGCGACTGACCCGAGACGACCCAGCCCAGCTCGACCGTCTCCGTGCGCCGCTGACCCCACATCACGCCGAGCGGGACGCCCGCGGCCCGGCCCAGCAGATCGTGCAATGCCACGTCCACCGCGCTCTTGGCGAGCGGGGAGCCGATCGACAGCCCCCGGTTGACAGCACGGTCGAAGGCCGTGTCCACGGCGTCGAGATTCCATGCGGGCCGGCCGGTGATAGCCGGCGCCAGATAGCGGTCGACGGTGGTGACGATGGACTCGGCGGTCTCGTACGTCCACGCGGGTATCGGGGTTGCCTCGCCCCAGCCGTGCACGCCGTCCGCGCTGACCTTCACCAGGATCCGGATCGACGGCTTTCCCGCGACGGCCACCGCGCCGCCCGAGACCCCGAAGGACCGCCGGGTGGGCAGGGCGACCGCGAAGGTCTCGACACGCTCGATGTTCATCAATGGGTCCTCTCTACAGGAAGGCAGGCGGACAGGCTCTAGGAGGCTGGTGGCGCTGTGCTGGCACGCAGGACGACCTCGCCGCCGGCCCGCAGCACACGCGAGCGACGGCCGGGCGGCTCGCGCAGCGCCAGCGCCATGGCGTCACGGCCCATGGCGGTGAGCGGCAGGGCGACCGTGGTGAGTGGCGGTGTCAGCTCCCGTACGAGCGGGATGTCGTCGAAGCCGGCGAGCGAGATGTCCTCGGGCACCCGCACCCCCGCCTCCCGGAAGGCGGCGAGCGCCCCGACCGCCATCACATCGGTCACGGCGAAGACACAGGTCGTACGGGTGGCGCCGACGCTCGACAGCAGCTCGCGGGCGGCCGCGTGCCCGCCCTCCCGGGTGAAGGCACCCCGTACGACCCGCTCGGGCCGCAGTACCACCCCGCCACCGGCGAGCCCCTCACGGAAACCGGCCAGCCGGTCGGAGACGGTGGTGAGTTCGGGCGGCCCGCTGAGCACGGCGAACTCCCGGTGGCCCAGCGTCAGCAGGGACCGGGCCAGGGACGCGGCTCCCGCGCGGTTCTCCGGCAGAACGGCGTCCACCCGCAGGCTGCGGTGCCGGCTGACGACGGCGACCCGGCCGCCGGCCCGTACGTACGGGTCGAGCTCGGCGGCCATCGCCCGCTCCCATGAACGGTTCTGGAACCCGGACCCGATCAGGAGGATGGCCCGGGCGCGCTGGGCCCGGAGCATGGAGACGTACGCGATCTCCCGCTCCGGTTCACGGAAGGTGCTGGCCAGCATGACGAGGAGGTCGTGCTCCGCGGCGGTCCGCATCACTCCGCCCGCGATGGCCGCGAAGTACGGATCGCCGACGTCATGGCAGATGACACCCACGGTGTTGTTGGAGGCGCTGGCGAGCGCCTGCGCATGGGCGTTGGGGTATGTACCCCCAGCATGTCGGCCGCGGCGCGCACCCGTTGGCGAAGCTCCTCCCGGACCCGGGTGGTGCCGTTGAGCGCTCTGGACGCCGTCGCGAGGGAGACGCCCGCTCTACGGGCGACGGTGTCCAGCGTGACGTGGGGCTGTGCCTGTCCGTGCCGTTCACTCAACCCGACCTCCCGGAAACTTCGGGACGACCTATTGACCGTGCGTGCAGGCAGTCATTAGCGTGGCGACACCTTAGCAGAAAGCGCTTTCTGAAAGCGCTTGTTCGGACACACGCGAACACAGCTCTTCATCGAAGCTCTTCGCAACTGCCCCGGATTCCTGAGGAGTTCACCGTGAGCCAGAGCGTCATGACGGCACAGTCGGCAGAGGTGAAGGGGGTTGCCGAGCGGGACAGGCCAGGGACGGGAGGGCGGTTCGCCCGCGCGCTCGAGAAGAGCTGGCGGCCGTTCGCCCTGCTGCTTGCCTGCTTCGGCGCCTGGTGGCTCATCTCCGCCGCCGAGCTCGTGGAGGCGTATCTCGTCCCCTCGCCCGGCGCGACCCTCGATGTCCTGCTGGAGAAGAGCGACTACATCTGGCACCACAGCTGGGTTACCACGTACGAGACACTCCTCGGTTTCGTGATCGCCGTCGCTGTCGGTGTGCTCGCGGCTGTGGCCATGGTCTGGTCCGCGACCGTGGAGAAGACGCTTTACCCGATCCTGCTCTTCGCCCAGGTCGTACCGAAGATCGCGATCGCTCCGCTGTTCGTCGTCTGGCTCGGCTTCGGGATCGCGCCGAAGATCCTGATCGCCGTGCTGATCGCCTTCTTCCCCGTGGTGATCTCGATGGTCACCGGCCTCAAGGCGGTCGACCCGGAGATGCTGCAACTCTCCGCCACCATGGGGGCAAGGCCGTGGCAGACCTTCGCCAAGATCCGCTTCCCGGCCTCGCTGCCGCATCTCTTCGCCGGCCTCAAGGTCGCCGTCACCCTCGCCGTGACCGGCGCCGTCGTCGGCGAGTTCGTCGGCGCGAACGAGGGGCTCGGCTATGTGATCCTCCAGGCCAACGGCAACCTCGACACGCCGATGCTCTTCGCCGGGCTCCTCGTCATGTCGCTGATCGGCGTCGTCCTCTTCGTGCTCGTCGAGATCGCCGAGAAGCTGCTGCTCCCGTGGCACGCCAGCCGCCGCGGAACCGACGTCACCACCACTTTCTGAGAGACACCACCCCCACTTCTGAGAGACGTCACCACCACTTCCTGAGACGTGAGACTTCCGAGAGGGCCAGCCATGACTGCGCGCAGACTCCTGATCGGCCTCGTACCGCTGCTCCTGGCCGCCACGGCCTGCGGTGAAGGCGATGGTTCGGACACCACCACCAGCGACTCGGGCAAGAAGCTCGACAAGGTGACGCTGACGCTCAACTGGTATCCGTACGGCGAGCACGCGCCGTTCTACTACGGCAAACAGCAGAAGATCTTCGAGAAGCACGGTATCGATCTGACGATCAACGCAGGGCAGGGCTCGCAGAAGACGGTGCAGGCGACCGCCGCCGGCCAGACCGACTTCGGCTGGGCCGACACTCCTGCCGTGCTCTCCGGAGTCGACCAGGGTGTCAAGGTCAAGAGCCTCGGCGTCTTCCTGCAGACCACACCGTCGTCCGTGCAGTCCTTCGACTCGGCCGGCATCGCATCCCCTGCCGACCTCAAGGGCAAGACCATCGCGGGCACGGCGGGCGACGCGCTCTCCAAGACCTTTCCGATCTTCCTCAAGAAGAACGGCCTGAGTGAGACCGACGTCAAGGTCCAGAACACCGACCCGGCGGGCAAGATCGCCGCGGTGATCTCCGGCAAGACTGACGGTCTGCTCGGCTACGCCAGCGACCAGGGCCCGACCATGCAGAACAAGGCCAAGAAGGACGTCTCGTACCTCCGCTTCTCCGAGAACGGGCTCAACTTCTACTCCAACGGTCTGATCGCCGGTCAGAAGACCCTCAGCGGCCGGGCGGACGTCGTCAAGCGCATGGTCCAGGCCGTCAGCGAGTCCTGGGCCGCGGCCGAGAAGGCGCCGGACCCGGCCGTCGCGGCGATGGAGGGCGCCTCGGAGCAGCTGCCGCCGAGGGAGGTCCTCGCCGAGCAGTTCAGGACGACCGTGACGCTGCTGCACACCGCGGCCACCCAGGGCAAGGCGCCCGGCGTCAACACGGAGACGGACTGGCAGCAGACCATCGACGTGTTCGCCGAAGCCGGTCTGGTGAAGAGCCCGAAGGCCGTGTCGGAGTACTGGGACAGCGCCTCGGCGCTGAAGGGGTGACGATGGCCAGGGACACGAGCCTGCGGGACGCGCCGGTGAAGACGACGGCAGGGACGGGGGGTTCCGGGGGTGCGGCAGGTGCGGCGGCGGTAGCCCTGGAGGACATCGCCGTACGCTTCCGCTCCAAGCGCCGAGATGTCACCGCACTGCACGAGGTCTCCCTCGATGTCGCCATGGGAGAGTTCGTCGCCATCGTCGGACCGTCCGGCTGCGGAAAGTCGACCCTGCTCAAGCTGGTGGCGGGGCTGCTGAAGCCGTCGGCAGGCCAGGTCAGGCTGAACGGCGAGCTGGTGAAGGGGCCGCGCCACGACATCGGTTACGTCTTCCAGCGCGCCGCCCTGCTCGAATGGCGCTCCGCCCGCCGCAACATCCTCATCCAGGCGGAGATGCGCAGGATGCCGTCCGAGCGGGCCCGGGACCGCGCCGAGCAGCTCATCACGATGACCGGGCTCACCGGCTTCGAGGACGCGTATCCGCATGAGCTGTCCGGCGGCATGCAGCAACGTGTCGCGCTCTGCCGGGCCCTGCTCCACGAGCCGCCGGTGCTGCTGATGGACGAGCCGTTCGGTGCGCTCGACGCGCTGACCCGCGAGCAGATGAACATGGAGCTCAACCGGATCTGGCGGGAGACCGGCACGACCGTGCTGCTGGTCACCCACTCCATCTCGGAGGCCGTCTATCTGGCCGACCGGGTGGTCGTCATGAGCCCGCGCCCCGGCACCGTCACCGAGATCATCGATGTCGGGCTGCCGGCCGAACGGGACTACACGGAGACCCTGGGCCGGGCCGAGTTCCGGGAGGCCACAGGCCACATCAGGGATCTGCTCGGGGCGGCCTCGGCGCACGACTGAGCCATGCGGCGGCGGCCGCCGGAGCCACCCTTCTCGTCCTGGACACCGAGACCGGCAGCCCCGCCGAGACCCTGTACCGCACAGCCGGATGGACGGCGACCGGGGTGAACCCGACTACGCCGCCGACCCGGCCGGAGAGCTGCGTCCGACGACGCTGTTCTACAAGAGCCTGGTGAAGGACCTGGCTCCGCGCTGACGTTCACCCGCCAAGACCCCCGCCGGGACCCCCGCTGGGGCCCTCTGCCGGCCCCCGTCCGAACGCCCGCTGGGCCCCCCGTCCCGGCCCCGCCGACGCGGCCGGGACGGGGGAGACACGGGCGTCAGTACCGCAACCTGGACAGGTACGTGTAGCTGTTCAGGGCGGTCGCGAACGGATCGGCCGGCGAGTCGTGCTCGACGAGCCACTGCCGTACGCCCCCGCTGCCCGCCGTGTCGAACATCGCGGCGAAGTCCAGGACACCCGACCCCACATCGGCGAAGCCGCCGTCCGGCGCCATGTCCTTCACATGGAGCGCGGGGAAGCGTCGGCGGTGGCGTACGAACAGGGACCGCGGGTCCGCCCCGCCCTTCGCCGCCCAGTACACGTCCAGCTCGAAGCCGACCAGTTCGGGATCGGTCTCGTTCAGCAGAATCTCGTACAGATTCTCGCCCTCCACGACGGCATGATCGCTGCCGTGGTTGTGGAAGAGCAGCGGCCCGAGACCGGCCTCCCGAGCGGCGAGGCCCGCCTTGTTGAACTCCCTTGCCGCTTCCCGGAATCCGGCCGGGGTGTGCATCGCACCGGGCAGACTCGGGACGACGATCCACCGTGCGCCGAGCGTATGGATGTCGTCCAGGGCCTGCGGCAGCCCGGTGCCGGTCACCGTCGGGTACCCGACGTGCTCCAGCACCGCCTTCAGCCGTGTCTCGTCGAGCAGCTGCCGGATGGCGGCGGCCGTGTTGCCGTGCCGGCCGCTCACGCCCACGGTCGCGTACCCGGTCTCCGCGAGCCGGGCGAGCGTACCCCCGAAGTCCTGCGCCAGGGACGTGCGCATGGTGTACAGGTGCATACCGAGGCCGGAGGGCGGGATGCGCCGCCGTCCACAGCTGTCCGCCGAGTCTGCCGGGGCCGCTTGGGCGGCCCCGGCGGTCGTGGCCGTGCCCAGCCCCGCCGTCGCGGCGAGACCCAGCGCCGTACCGAGGAACGCGCGTCTTGAGCCGTGCAGCATGAGAAGTCCCCTCTCAGCTCACCGTGATCCGGACAGTGCCGGTGGTCGTGTCGCCCTTGTCGTCCGTGACGGTCAGATGTGCCGTGTACGCGCCGGGCCTGGCGTATGTGTGCGCCGCGGTCGGCCCCTCCGGCGGGGCCGCCTTGCCGCCGTCGCCGAAGTCCCAGTGGTACGCGGCGATCGTGCGTCCGGACAGCGGCATGACGTTCCCGCTCAGCCGGACGGCCAGGGGCCCGGTGCCCGTCGCCGGTGCTGCGGTGACCTCGACCTTCGTCCCCGGGCGTTTCTCGACACCCCGCCCGTTGAAGTGCAGCCAGTCCACCGCGAACAGATCAGGCTTCTCGGCCGACCACTCGGAGTTGGTGAACACGGCGTACAGCTTCACCGTCCGCCCCGGGTCCTTCAGCGCGGTGGTGGGAGAGACGACATTGCCCCAGCCGCCCGTGTTCGGGACGGTCACCTGGCCCAGCAGAGGTCCGGTGGGCGAACCGGCGCGGAACTCGACCCTGCCGCCGAGCCCGGCCGACGCCGCGCCCACCGTCACCGAGTCGACGCCCCTGAGGTTCACCGGGTCGAATGAGATCCAGTCGCCGTGCTCGATCTCGGAGAGCCGCTTGCCGCCCGACGCGTCGGTCCGGCTCGCGACCACGGCGCCGCCCTGCGCGCCTCCCGTCGTCGTGAAGTGCTCGGCCTCCCGGAACGACGTGCGCAGCGTCAGCGACGCCGAACCGGTCAGCGCGGGCACGCCGCCCGGGCCGCCCCTGTCCTCGTACTGCGCGCTGATGCCGTAGTACAGATTCTGGCCCGGTCCATGGCTGTCCCCGGCGTCCGTCACGATCTCGCCCGCGCAGCCGGTGTAGTTGTCCAGCGGATGCAGATGGGAGTCGTGGCCGAGCTGCGACTGCACGACGACCCGCGAGCAGTCGATCCGGCCGGTGCTTTCGTCCTCCCGGTCCTTCACCCTCACGATGAAGGGGATGGTGTCGCCGAAGCTGAACATGCCACCGTTCGGCGGCTGCTGGACGGTCACCTCCGGCCGCGTGTTGCCGACGGTGATGTCCTGAACGGCGAGCGCGGTGAGCTCCTGTGGTCCTGTCACCGTCAGCCGGGCCGTGAACCTGCCGTTCGTGCGGTAGGTGTGCGTAGGGTTCGCCTCGGTCGAGTCCGTCGTACCGTTCCCGTCGAAGTCCCAGGCGTACGTGACCGGCTTGCCGTCCGGCAGCCCGGATCCCGCGCTGGAGAACTTCACAGTGAGCGGCCCGGGACCGTTGTCCGGGGTCGCCGTCGCCTTGGCGTCGGGCAGCCGGCCGTCGGCGACGTAGTCGATGCGGTAGATGCCCGATCCCTCGTTGCTGCCGCCGCGGCCCGTGCCGCTGCCGAGGCCGAAGTCGATGACGTACAGCGCCCCGTCGGGACCGAAGTCGGCGTCGAAGGGCTGGTTCCACGTCATGTCACCGAAGACCGTGTTGATCGACTGCAGATCGCCTGCCTTGGCGGGCGCGAACCGCGGATCGGTGAATGTCTGGTCCTTCTGCTGGATGGAGAAGGACTTGAACCACTTCCGGGTCAGCTCGTAGTTCAGCCACTTTCCCTCGAAGTACTCGGGGAATTTGGTGCGATAGGAATTCGCCGGGTCGTAGTCGTACACCGGGCCGCTCATCGGGCCGCCGCCCCCGGTGCCGAGCTCGGGGAATTCCGTGGAGGCGGAGTACGCGTACCAGACCGTGGCGGGTTGCGCGGGCGGCAGCTCCCGCAGACCGGTGTTGTTGGGGGAGTCATTCACCAGTCGCGCACAGTCGAACTTCGCTCCCGGTGTCTTGGTCGCGAAGTCGAAGTCGTTGAAAGGAGTGTTGTTGCCGATGCAGTACGGCCAGCCGAAATTCCCCGCCTTGGTGATGCGGGTGTACTCGACGGTGCCCTCGGGCCCCCGGTCGGGACTGGCCTGCCGGGCATCCGGCCCGTAGTCCGCGACCAGCAGCGCACCGCTCAGCGGATCCGTCGTGATCCGGAACGGGTTGCGCATGCCCATCGCGTAGATCTCGGGGCGGGTCTTCTCCGCGCCGGGCGCGAAGAGGTTTCCGTCGGGGACGGTGTAGGTACCGTCGTCCTGCGGGGTGATCCGGAGGATCTTGCCGCGCAGATCGTTGGTGTTGCCCGAGGTCCCCTGCGCGTCCCAGGCCCGCCGGCCCTCGCGCTCATCGATGGGGGCGAAGCCGTCGGAGGCGAACGGATCGGTGTTGTCGCCGGTCGCGACATACAGATTGCCGCTCTTGTCGAAGGCGAGTGAACCGGCCATATGGGAGTTGGCCCGGCCTTCGCCGCGCAGGGTCGGGATGGTCAGGAGCCGCTTCTCGGAGGCCGGGGCGACCGTGTTGCCGGTGACCGTGAACCGGGACAGATTGATCCGCTTCTCGGTCTTGTCCGAATGCAGCAGATACAGCCAGTGGTTGGTGGCGAAGCCGGGGTCGAGGGCGAGCCCGAGGAGACCGTCGGACTGGCTCGTCATGTCCGGCGTGTACGCGAAGTCCAGCGCCGTCGTGACCTTGAGCGTCGGCTGGTCGATGACCTTGAGCTTGCCGGTGCGCTGGATGAAGAAGACCCGGCGGTCGGGTGCCACGGCCAGCTCGAACGGGTCGGCCAGATCGCTGGTCACGAGGGGAGTGCGCTGGAAGGCGCCGGTGCGGGTGGCGGAGCAGTCACCGGGCTTGGTGCCCGCGGCCCATTCGATGCCGCCGAGCAGATGCTTCAGGAATCCCTCTTCCTGGAAGGCGGACGAGGCGTGGCCGCCGGCGGTGAACCAGGAGCGGCCGCCGTCGTAGTTCTGGCACCACGACCACGGGTGGTCGACGCCCTCGTCGAGACCGGTGATCCCGTCGCGCACCTTGATCTGGGCGAGCGTGTGGACCTTGCCGGTCGGGTTGGTGCGCCAGTTGTACCACTCCTCCGTACGCTCCCAGAGCTCGGGAAGGCCCTGGGTGGAGGGGTGGGTTCGGTCGAGGACCTTGATCCGTCCGGTCTGTACGGCGGGGTGCTTGTCGAAGATCGCGCCGACCAGGCCCTCGTACCACGGCCAGTCGCGCTCACTCGCGGAGGCCGAGTGCAGACCGACCCAGCCGCCGCCCGCGCGGATGTACTTCTGCAGGGCCGCCCGCTGGTCGGCGTCGAGGAGATCACCCTTCTCCGGCGTCGAGTTGGTGTTGTTGAAGACGATCGCCTGGAACCGGGCGAGGTTGGCGTCGGTGAAGGCCGCGGCGTCCGCGGTCGCCTCGACCTCGAAACCGTTCTCGCTGCCCAGCTTCTTGACCGCGTCGATCCCGGCGGGGATCGAGTCGTGCGCGAAGTTCGTGACCTTCGAGAAGACCAGTACGCGGAACGGCGCCGCCGCCTCGGCGCGGGGGGTGGCGGCGACCCCGAGTCCGAGGATCAGTGCCAGTAGAGCCGTGATTGCCTTGACGGTGGTGACGGGTGACATTGCTCTTCGACTACTCATGGCGCTCCCGGTGCTGGTGAGGCGGCTGCGGGTGTCGTCAGGAACAGAAAGCGCTTTCTAGGGTTCGTCGCACAGCGTAGGTTCCGGCGTCACGGGGGGTCAATGGGTCGGAAGAGGGCTCTGATGACGGCCCGTTGGCCGCGAGCGGCGATTGTCAGTGGTGCGTCGTAGGGTCGTCACATGGCCAACGCCGACGACGTACGCAGAATCGCGCTCTCGTTGCCCGGTGCGGTGGAGAAGCTCGCCTGGGGCATGCCCACGTTCAGGGCAGGGCAGGGCGGGAAGATCTTCGCCTCGCTCGACGACGACGATCAGGTGATCGGGGTCAAGTGTCCCAAGGAGGACCGTGACGAGCTGATCGCCTCCGAGCCGGACAAGTTCTTCATACGCCGGGGTCACGACGACAACTACGCCTGGCTTCGGGTGCGGCTCGCCGCGCTGGAGGACGATGACGAGCTCCGCGCGATCCTGCTCGACTCCTGGCGCCAGGCTGCCCCGCGCAAACTGCTCGACGCGTACCCGGAGCTGGGCGATGCGCCGAGGGGCTGAGGCGCTGCACTGCACGGCGGCCTGACCCAGTCGCTGCTGGGAACCGGATTCGGAATCGAGCATGCGGCCGCCGGACACGACGCCGCCGTCAGTGCCGCCGTGGACCTGTCCGTGTCACCGCACGAGTTCATCACCGCGTCGTCCCGCGCCCTGACCGCCGGCCCGGCGAAGGCGGGCGTGCCCCGCCTGATGAGGTGAAGCCGGCCGGTGAGTGGCGCCCTGCGTGCCCTTCATGTGTCCGGACGGTGACCGTTGCGATGCGCGCCGACCGGTCTCTGATGCACCGGAAGGTGCTGGTTGTGGCCGCCGCCGGCGCCGATGCCGAATAGGTCAACGCCACATTCTGTGACGCTACTTGGGAACCCGACCCGATTCCTCGCCCGTCTATTCGATGGGGTCGGGTCCGTTGTGATGACATTCACGCCCACCTCAGCCGAAAGTGACGGAACGTAATGAGTGCCCTACAACATCGGCACGTACTGTTACGTGTGCCCCGACAGTCGACGAAGGAGACTCATGCGACCGTTCGTACTCAACTACGTACTTCCGGCCGAGAGTCCAGCGGTCATCGTGTCCTACACGTACGACTCCGCTCTCCAGTTGAATGTGCTGCCGGACGGGCGGCCTGCCATCGACGACCGCGAGCTGATCCTGGCCGCCGGTACGACGACGTCCACCGCCGGTTCCAAGACGCACTTCGACGACTGACGGCCCGGCGTACCGATGACTGTGCTGATCCTGACGTCCCGGGAGGACGTCACGGCGGACATGGTGGTTGCCAAGTTGCACGACCGCGGTGTCCCCCTGGTGCGCCTCGATCCCGCCGACCTTCCCGGTGAAGCCGCGCTGTCGGCCGAGTACGTCCGCGGTGACTTCTACGGCCATCTGTCGACGGACGGGCGTCTGGTGAGCATGGGGGCCCTGCGTTCCATATGGGTGCGCAGACCCGGCGATCCGGCGGCGCACGCCCCCGAGCCTTCGGAGTGGCTGACCGCCGAGACCGAGCAGGCCCTGTACGGAATGCTGTACTCCGCTACCGTGCGCTGGATGAACCACCCCTGCGTATCCGCGCAGGCACGCTGCAAGCCGTGGCAGTTGGGTCTGGCGCACCGCAGTGGTTTCGCCGTTCCGCCCACGGTCATCACCACATTCCCGCGCGTGGCCCGTCAGTTCGCGGCGCAGTACCGGGACATCGTGGTCAAGGCCGCCTCGGGCCCGCCGTCCGGCGATACTCCGGTCGCTCTGCCCACCACCCGTATCGGCCCGGACACCGACTTCGCCGGAGTGGCGGCCGCCCCCACGCTTCTTCAGCAGTACATCCCCAAGCAGGCCGACATCCGGCTGACCGCGGTCGGCGGGCGGTTGTTCGCCGCCCGGAAGACGTCCGAGTCCGGGCAGGTGGACGGGCGTTACGGCGATTCCGGCCATCCCTGGGCGGCCGCGGACGTCCCGGAGCGCATCGCCCGGGCCGTTCGGGACTACGTGAGCCTCGCCGGACTCGCCTACGCCGCTTTCGACTTCGCCGAGGACGAGGAGGGTGTCTGGTGGTTCCTGGAGTGCAACCAGGGAGGCCAGTTCGGTTTCATCGAACTGGAGACCGGTCAGCCCATCGCGGAAGCGGTCGCTTCCTGGCTGGCCCCGCCGACGCGGGAGCAGACGTAGGGCGGGGCCGGAGCGTCGGCTCAGCGCTGGTCGGCGGGGGCCAGGAACCGTTCGATGCGCGTCCGCAGACCCGCCGGGTCCAGGCCGTGTGCCCTCAGATGCTCCTCGATCTGCCCGTACCGCCGCAGCTCCTGCCTGGCCACTCCCAGGCCGAGCACCCGGTGCGGGACATCGGCGAGGGCATCGTTCGCGGCGGCCGTCGAGGTGCCCGCGAGATACGGCTCGACGATCACCACGTCGGCCGCTCCGCCGCCGGCCGCGCGGCGCACCGTCGCCGCGTCGAAGGGGCGTACGGTCGTCGCGTAGAGCACGGTCACGTCGAGGCCCTCGGTCGCTGCCAGGACGTTGTCCAGCATGGGGCCGACGGCGATCACAGTCCCGCCACGGCCTTCCCGTACGGTCAGGAAACGGGAGCCGTCGACCGTCCGCGCGTGCTCGTTGGACTGCAGGGACAGCCGGACGTACACCCGGTCGTCCCCGGTGGCAGCGGCATGCCGCAGCAGCGTCTCCGCCTCGTCCGGATGCCCGGGCACATGGACGGTCCAGTCGTCGAGCGTGTCGAGCAGCGCCACATCGCCCGGTGACATATGGGTGAAACCGCCAGCGGGCCAGTCGTACGAGGCCCCCGCGCTCACCAGGACCCCGCCCACGCCCTGGTGCCCGAAGTCCAGCTTGACCTGCTCGAACGGCCGCTCCACCAGGAAGCTGGCGAAGGTGTGCACGATCGGTCGCAGACCGGTCAGCGCCAGCCCGCCGCCGACCCCGATCATCAGCTGCTCCCGGATCCCGACGTTGATGACCCGGTCGGGGTGCCTGCGCTCGGCCTGCAGAAAGCCGTCCCTGCTGATCTCGGCCAGGACCAGGGCGAGCCGCGGGTCCTCGTCCAGTAGGCGCGTCGTGGTCGAGATGAAGCGGTCGCGCATCGTATCCATGATCAGTATCCCCCTTTGTGGTGGTTGGCCGTGCTCGTCAGGCGTTCTTGGGCTCGACCCGGGCCACGACGGCCCGCGGCCGGCCCGGGTGCGGCGCGGTGAAGGCCGCGTACAGCGCCTCGTGGTCCCGGCCGTTCACGGTCTCGGCCGACCAGCCCGCGGCCTCGAAGCGCGAGGCGATGCCGCCGGGCCAGCCGTAGGACGCGGACGCGTTGTCGATCACCAGCGTGTGCAGCTGCTCGAGCCCCGCGGGCCCGGCGTATGCGAGGGCCTCGTGATTGCTGCCCTCGTCCAGCTCGGCGTCCCCGATCAGTACCCATACCCGTGGATCGGTGAGCCCCTGCGCCCGCAGCCCCAGCACGGTCCCGACGGCCAGCGGCAGCCCGTGGCCGAGCGACCCGCTGCCGATCTCGGCCCCGGGCACGAGCATCCGGTCGGGGTGGTGCCCGAGCGGCGAGTCGTACGAGCCGAAGCCGGTCAGCAG
This sequence comes from Streptomyces sp. NPDC053673, assembly GCF_055585225.1. Taxonomy (NCBI): domain Bacteria; kingdom Bacillati; phylum Actinomycetota; class Actinomycetes; order Kitasatosporales; family Streptomycetaceae; genus Streptomyces; species Streptomyces sp. NPDC053673. The sequence goes on from NZ_JBVJKN010000001.1 coordinate 501,845, forward strand.
CTCCTCGTCGAAGAATCCCTTCGCGGCGAGGATCGCGTAGTACGCCATCGGCCCGTGCCCCTTCGAGAGCAGAAACCGGTCCCGGCCGGGCGTGCCGGCCGTCTCCGGCGTCACCTGGAGCACCCGGTCGTAGAGCACCCACAGTGCGTCGAGCGTCGAGGTCGCGGCGGGCCCGTGCTTCTCGTCGCCCGTCATCAGGCCCATGAGGCGGTGCAGATCCTGGTACCGGTGGTCGATTGTGGGAACCCGCACATCGGTGAGCGCTGTGTTCGTCATGACACCCACCGTGCAACTTCAACCGCGCTTGAGGTCAACAGGCAATCGGTTCGTGACCACCGGGCGAAGTGCGGTATGGTTCTCGTGCGCGTTCGGCCGGGGGAAACCCCAGGTCAGGCGGGCATCGGGACGTGGCGCAGCTTGGTAGCGCACTTGACTGGGGGTCAAGGGGTCGCAGGTTCAAATCCTGTCGTCCCGACTCTGCTTTCGCAGGTCGGAGGCCGTTCTCTCATGAGTGAGAGGGCGGCCTTTCGTGTGTTCCGGGCTGTGGTGATCGCAATGTGGTCGCGCGGCCGGCCCGGGGCTGGTTCGCGGGGTGGTGCTGAAGGTCCTCCTGCCCCTGTCGCCGGGGAGGGGGGCCGGGATCCCGGGGCACTCAGATCGGGATCGGGTGTACGAAGGGTTCGGTGGATCTTGCCCGGGCGCGTCCACCTCCCCGTACAGGTCCTCGTCCGGGGCGGTCCTCTTCGAGGTGCGATCAGCATCTGCGTGGCCGAGATTGGTAGTAACCGATCGCCCGCTCGCACCCTACCGGCACGTCGGCGTCCGGAGCGGTCAGGAGCGGCCTGGAGCAGTCACAGGAGCAGCCAGGGGCAGCCAGGAGCAGAAGGACGTGACACGCAGATGGAGCACGCTCCGGTGACCGGTGCCGGTCCGCCACCGCTCGTTGTGCTCCTCATCGGCGTGGCGGGATCCGGAAAGTCCACCGTGGGACGCATGCTCGCAGACCGCGTCGGCTGGTCGTTCCAGGAGGCGGACGACCTCCATTCCCCGGAGAACCGGGCCAAGATGGCGTCCGGCGTACCCCTGACCGACGCGGACCGGCGGCCGTGGCTCCACGCCGTCGCGGCCCGGCTGGACGACGACATCGCCGCGCGCCGTCCCGCGGTGGTGACGTGTTCCGCTCTCAAACGGGCCTACCGGGACGAGCTGCTCGTCGGCCGGCCCCGCGTGCGCACGGTGTACCTGAAGGGTTCCCGGGAGCTCCTACACTCCCGGCTGGCCGCTCGGCACGGGCACTTCTTCCCCGCCGAACTGCTGGACAGTCAGTTCGGCGACCTCGAGGAGCCCACCCCCGACGAACCCGTGTGGGTGGTCGGCGTGGACCGGCCGGTGGAGTCCGTCGTCGCAGCCGTCGTCGCTCAGCTGAGCGAGGTCGCTGCCTTCGCGACCGGCGCGCAGTGGGAGCTGTGCCACGGAGAGCACACCGCAGGCATCGCCGAACTGGGAAGCGCGCTCCGGCACTACGAGGTGGGCGGCCGGCCCGTGCTGGACGGCTTCGACGCCGACACTCCGGTCACCGGCGGCCGTGGCCAGCTTCTCGTGCCGTGGCCCAACCGGGTGGGAGGCGGCCGCTACACCTGGAACGGTCAGGAACTGCAACTTCCGCTGAACGAGCCGGCGAAGAACAACGCCATCCACGGGCTGCTCCGCTGGTCCGCGTGGAAGCTGCTGGAGCGCACGGACGACATGGTGCGGACGGGCATCACCCTCTTCCCCCAGCCCGGCTACCCCTTCCACCTGGATGTCTTCGCCGAGTACCGACTGGGGCCCGAGGGGCTGACCGTCACCGTCACCGCGACGAACCTCGGAGAGACCGTGGCACCGTACGGAGCGGGCCAACACCCCTATCTCACGGTGGGCACCGCCCTCGTGGACGAAGCGGTGCTCGCCGTGCCAGCACGGCACTGGCTGCGCACCGACGAGCAGGGCCTGCCGGTGGGCAGCGAACCGGTCGAGGGCACGGCATACGACTTCCGCAGACCGCGGCCTATCGGCGAGCAGGCTCTGGACACGGCCTTCGCCGGACTCGACCGGGACTCCTCCGGCCGCGTCGTCGTCCGCCTCGCTCACCCCTCCGGACGGCACGGCGTCGACGTGTGGCTCGGCGAAGGCGCCGAGTACGTGCAGGTCTACACCGGCGACACGCTTCCCGAGGCCGAACGGCGACGCAGCGTCGCCGTCGAAGCCATGTCCTGCCCACCGGACGCCTTCCGCAGCGGCACATCCGTCGCCGCGCTGGCCCCGGGCTCCCGGCACGTACTCCGCTGGGGGCTGACGCCCTGGGGGCCCACGACATGAGCCCGCGTGCGAAGCGGGGACCGTGACCCGGCCACGCCGGGCCCTGGGCGAAACGCTGCGACGGATCGAGCCCCGCCTGGCCTTCGTCAGCCCCGGACTCGCCCGGCTCCGCGGGCGCCCGGCGGGCGAACGGCGCACGGACCTGGTCGCCGGGCTCACGGTCGCCGCCGTGACCGTCCCCGCCGCGATGGGCATGGCGGAGCTGGCCGGAGTGCCGCCGGTCGTCGGCCTGTATGCCGCGACCCTGCCCCGGTATCGGTCGACCGCCTTGCCCGTCCGCTGGGTCAGGGCCTGTCGTTTGGATCAGGCCGGATCAGCGAGCGGGGTCTGGCGCGTGCAGATGCAAGGCGGAGGAGGGAGCCACTGCGGAGCATTGGCGACTGACGACAACGCAGCAGATGCGCGTGCCAGGGCACGCGAGCCCGGCAAGATCCGAACGACAGGCCCTAGGTCAGTCCCGTCGCGCCACCAGCCGGTACGCGTTGCACAGCCCCAGCCGGTGTGCGAACGGGGCGAGGGCGTGGTCCAGGAGTGTCGCCAGGAGGAGGGCCGGTACGCCCGCGAGGAGGACGGATGTGCGCAGGGCGCGGCGCGGAGCCGCGGGGCGGGTGGGGAGCCAGGGGAGGTCGTCGCGGGGGGCGGCGTTGTCGAGGGCCAGCCAGGTGGCGGCCAGCAGGTCGACCGGTTCGTGGGCCTGGGCGTGCTGCTGGGCGAGGACCGTGAAGCCGAGCCCGGACAGCGCACGGCGCAGATTGCGGACCGGGACGAGATGCAGATGCTGCGGCTGGAGCCAGGGCAGCCACCAGCGGCCGAGGAGCCGGGCGTAGTGGCTGTCCGGGTCCGGTACCTCGACGACCAGGTGCCCGCCGGGGCGGAGCGTCGTGCGGGCCGCTTCCAGTTCCCGCACCGGATCCGTGCTGTGCTCCAGGTAGTGGAACATGCTCACCACGTCGTACGACCCGGTGATCCGTGGCGCCAGTTCGGTGAAACTGCCCCGGTGGCCGCGCTCCACCCGCCCTGCGCGCTCCGCCAGTTCGGCGCCGTCGGACTGGTCGAGCCCGTCGAAGACCACATCCGGGAAGGCCGTACGCGCCACCTCGCAGAAATGCCCGTGCCCCGTGCCGACGTCGAGCCACCGCTTGGCGTCGTCCAGATACGGCGCAACGGACTCGGCACGGCGCCGGTAGGACTTGGTGCGCCCGCTGAACATGCCGCCGAGCTGCTGCTCGCCCAGCCCGTCGTAGAAGTCGCGGTAGTAGAAGGCGAGCCCGCGGCCGCTCAGACGGGGGTTCTGGAAGAGGTGCCGGCAGTCGTGGCACCGGTCGATCCGGAATGCTCCCGGCTTGTGCTGGAGCAGGTCCGGGGTGTGCAGACGACCGCCGATCCGGGCCGAGCCGCACCACGGGCAGGTGTGCCGCATCGGCTCGAAGAACGCCTGCGGGCCGTCGGCCAGTTCGGCCGTGTACCCGGGGCGCAGCGCGGCCACCGTCTCGTGACGCGGTTGCTGCGGGCGGGGCTTCATACGTCGTCCTCCTCACGAGCCAGGCGTTCCAGATGGGTCGCGGCCGCGGCGGCTCCGCCCGCCGCGCGGAATCCGGCCCCGATCGCGCGGGCAGCGGCCCGGTAACCCGGTGCGTACAGAACGGCGTCGACGGCCGCGCCGATCCGGGGCGCGGTGGCGCGCCCGAAGCGGACCCGGACGCCCGCGCCCCGGTCGGCCACCTGCGCGGCGATGACCGGCTGGTCGTCGCGGATGGGTGCGACGACCAGGGGGACGCCGTGCCACAGTGCCTCACACACCGTGTTGTGACCGGCATGGCAGACGACCGCGTCGGCGTGCTCCAGCAGGGCGAGCTGCGGAACGGTGGGGACGGCCAGCAGATCCATGTCGCTCGTGGCTCTGCCGTGGACGCCGAGGACACCCGCGGGGTCGACGACGACGGCCTGCAGCCGGGCGGCGCGCGCCCGCAGCGCCTCGGCGCACTCGGTGAGGAAACGCCCGCCGGCGTCGGTGTTCGCCGTGCCGAGAGTGACCAGCACCGTCGCCCGCCCGGGGTCGAGCCAGTCCCAGGGAAAGCCGGCGGGGGAGGGGCGGGCGGTGAGCGAGGGGCCGACCCAGCGGATACGGTCACCTCCTCGGGCAGGCCGCCCGGCCAGCTCCTCGGTGGTGAACGCCAGCACCAGATGCGGCGAGAACCGCGGATCGGCGGTGCCGCCCGGATCACCGACCCGGCGTCGCAGCTCCCGCAGCAGAGCGTCGTTCCAGGCCGCGACCTTGGGCATGGACGCCAGCACGTCGGTGAATTCGGCGGACGTGGTCGCCGACGTCGCCCACGGCACCCCGAGCCGCTCCGCGACGAGACCTCCCGCCAGCGCCTGCTGGTCGGCGACCACCACATCGGGGCGGAAGGCGGCCACCGCGTCCCGTACGCCCTCGGCCATCGCCTCGGCGAGCGGTACCAGAAACCGCTCCCACAGGAACCGCAGAGCTTCGGGACCCCGGATGTCCGGCGGCCTGATGGCGTCGGCCCCGCGCGCTCCGATGGCGTCGGCGGCCCCGCGCGCTCCGTAGGCCCTGTGCACCCCGGTGGCGATGTCCGGTCCGTTCGCCCCGGTGGCCATGTCCGCCGCGTCCCCCCAGGACGCCGGGCACGGGAAGACCCGAGCCTCGCTCCCGGCGAGCCGGCGTACCAGCTCGGGCACACCGGCCCACGCCACCCGGTGGCCCCGGGAGTCCAGTTCGGCGGCCACTCCGACCAGGGGGTTGATGTGCCCGACGAGCGGTGGGACGACGAACAAGTAGGAGCTCACGGGGTGTTCACCTCCACGGATCTTCCGGATCTCTCCGGTCTCTCCGATCTCCCGGGTGTCTCCGATCTCCTGGCTCTCGCGGATGTCTCGGCTCTCGCGGATGTCTCAGGTCTCATGGATGTCTCGGCTCTCACCGGTCCGGCCGGGACGGCGGGCTCGTGGCGGCTGCGCAGGATCCAGTCGAGAACGATGTCGCGTACCCGGCCCGGCGCCTCCACCAGCACCGAGTGCTCGTGCCCCGGCAGAAGCACGGTCCGGCACCGCGGCAGCAGCGCCCTGAGCCGAGGCGCCTGCTCCGCGAGGTCGGAGTCGCCGCCGTAGAGCGCCAGCACGGGACACCGCAGCGAGCGGATCGCGTCATCGGTCAGGACCTCGCAGGCCGGGATGTCACGGGCGATGGCGGTCTCCCGCACGAGCCGGCCCGCCGCCTTCGCCAGCCGCGCCGTGTGCCGGCCGCGGTGGGTGGCGACCCAGTCGAGAGCGTGCGTCTCGTTCGCCGTCATCTCGTGCCGGACACGGTCCAGCAACCCTGCCAGCTTGTGCGCCCAGGCAGCGGTGGCCGGTTCGGACTCGATCACCGAGATGCTCGCCACCCGGCCGGGTCTGCGGACGGCGTACCCGAAGGCGACCGTCCCGCCGAATGAGTTGCCGACCAGATGGACGGGCCCAGGGATCCCCAGCCGGTCGAGCAGCGCGTCGAGGTCGCCGACGAAGGCGTCGAGGGTGTAGCCGGAGGCCGGCCGTTCGCTACGGCCGTGTCCCCGCTGGTCGTACATCACGACATCGAGCCCTGCCGCGGCGAACGCAGGCGCGATGGTGAAGTAGTAGCTGGCCAGACTGTCGGTCAGCAGGCCGTGCAGCAGGACGGCGGTGGCCGCCGCGGGCCGCCCGTCGCGCGGACCGAGCCGCTGGACGTGCAGCCGGATGCCGCCCGTGTCGACGATCGCCATGATTCAGACCGGTCCCGCCGACGGGTACCCGGCTCGCGGTTGCGGGCCGCTCCGGAGGCAGTCGGCCACATGCTCGACCAGTCGGCCGACCGTGAGCTCGATGATCTCGTCGAGCTCCATCGAGGCCACGAACTCGGCGAAGTTGACCGTCCGTCCGTACCGTTCCTCGAGTCGCCCGGCCAGGGTGACCAGATCGATGCTCTCGAACTCCAGGTCCCGGCTGAAGCTGGTCTCCATGCCGACCTCGGTGTCGTCGAGTCCGTAGTCCTCGAGCACCAGCTCGATCATGGCGGTGATATCGCCGAGTATCGCGTCCTGGTCCGCCCTTAACGGGCCCGCCGGCTGAGTGGTGGTCACTTTCCGTCCTCCTCGTCAGATTCGTCTCCCGGCCCCACGGTCCAGGCCACGACGTACTCGCGCGTCGGCAGTCCCGGGGGATTGGCCACTCGCTCGCAGCGCACCCGGTGGATGCGGACCGGGGTCCCCGAGGCGGTACGCACCTCGACCGCCAGCAGGTCCCGTGCCGCTTCCACCACGGCGAAGTCCTTCGGGCGGCCGGCGAATCCGGTGCCTTCGGCCTTGGCCGCGGCCTCCTTGGCCGCCCAGAAGCGGGTGAACCACAGTGCCCCCGACTCGCCGGTGGCGCCGCGGCAGGACGCCAGCAAGCCGCGTTCGCCGGGGCCGAGGGCGCTCTCCACGGTGGCGGCGGCCGGCTCCGAGATCTCCTCGATGTCGATTCCGGGGCCCGGTCGTCCGCTGCCGTCCGGGCCGGGTGGCCGGGGCCGTACGATCGCCACGGCCGCCTCGGCGCGGTGGGCCAGTGACACCGCGAGCGGCGGCAGGGCCCGGCCGTGCAGTCCGGTGACGTACGGGCGGCCGTGTTCGTCGTTGTCCACCCTCAGTTCCGCCGGAAAGACCGGCCCCCCGCCCCGTCCCCAGAGCCACTGGCGGACGGCGTCCTTCGCCGCGATCCGGCCCAGGAGCCACTGTCGGCGGCCGCGCGGCGCGAGCCGTTCGTACGCGGCGCGTTCGGCACCGCCCAGCATGTTGCGCATGATGAGGTCGCGTGAGGCGAGGTCGGGCCAGCGCTCGTGGACCAGCGACCAGCCGCCGGGCCGGGCGGAGGACAGGGTGTTGCGTTCGGGAAAGCGCTCGACCGGCCGTGTCTGCGGATCGTTGTCGAAGCGGCGGTCCTGCCAGCCCGTCAGTTGAGCCCATACGCCGCCTCCGGACGTCAGCCAGGCGTCGGCTTCGAGCAGGGTGTCGCTGAGGGACGTGATACGGATCAGACACTCCAGCGGTGTGCCGGGCCGCGGCGGCGGACCGAAGAACCGCATGTGCCGCATCCGTACCGGGAAGACGACCGTCCGCTCCGTGCACATCGCCATGATCCAGTAGCCGAGGACCTGGCCGACGTTGTCCAGCAGTGCGCCCGGCGCGGGTGGTGTCGTGAGGACCGCGCGGACATGGGCGTCGCCGATGCCCGTCAGTGAGGTGACGCCTTGGTACGCCGCTCCATGGAACATCCAGCGCTCGTCGTACAACTGGGCCGCCGTATGGCCGGGAATCCTCTCCGCCGGGAACGCCTCAGGGGCGGGGGCGCGGGGCGGCGCCGGGTACCGGTCGGTGAGTTCGACGACCGCGCGGGCCTCGGGGCCGAACGAGACGGCGACGCGACCAGGCCCGTCGGGGACCGCGGTGACCGTGACCTCCACCGGCTCGGCGGCGGTCAGCCACCGGTCGAAGCGTGCGTCGTGCACCGCGACCGCCCGCATGCCGGGCGCATGCCGCTCGGCCTCCTCCATGAGGTGGTGGACGATCGTGGTGGCCGGGACGACGGGCCATCGGTCCGCGACATCGGGCCAGCCCGGCCGCTGCCGGAAGAAGCAGTGGTCCAGCAGGTACGGCATGGTGTCCAGGCCGATCCGGACAGTGGAGCGCCAGGGGGCGGCAGCGGGGCCGGGCGCCGGTGCGGGGGCCGGTGCGGGGGCCGTGTTCCGTGGCGTCGCGGACGGCGGGAGCACCCTCGGCTGCCGGCGGCGGGGCAGGACCGGCCGGTCCGCCGCGGCGATCAGCTCCGCGGCCGTCGTGGCGGTGTCCCGCATCAGCGCGGTCAGCTCAGCCATGACCGGGAAACGGTCCGGCGGTGCGTCAGGACCCGTCCGGCCCCCGGCGGCGGGTCCGGGGACCGGAGCGGGAGCGGGAGCGGAAACGGGTACGGGGGACGTGAGGGAAGCACCGGAACGGAGCGCGGCCGCGGGACGCAACTCGGCGAGGACGCCCGGGCCGAGCGAGATCAGCGCACCGCTCAGATCGAGTCGTACCGGCGGCCGCACAACGGTGTTCCCAGAGGACCGTGTTCCCGTGCCCGCGCCCGTTCCCGTTCCAGTGCCCGTGCCCGCCGTCGGACGGTCGAGCCGGTCGGGCGCCACCGTCGCGCCCTCGGTCCACAACGCCACCGCCACTCTCCGCAGCTGCGCCAGACCGGCGCGGTGCGGCGAGTTGGCCGCGACCACCAGATGGTCGCGGCCCGCGAGCGTGTCCCCGATCAACGAGCCGAGCTGACCGGTGCCCACCTGCACGAACGCGCGGAAACCGGCTTCGTACAGCGCCCGGGTCAACTGCCGGAAGCGCACCGGCTCCAGCAGGTGGCGGACGAACAGCGCCCGTACCGCGGCCTCCTCGGCGGGGAAGGGCGACGCCGTGGTCCCCGACCAGACCGGCACGTTGGGCGGATGCAACGCGAACCGTTCGGCCGCCGCCTTGAACGGCCCCAGGTGGGGCTCCAGCATCGGCGTGTGGAAGCCCGACCGGAACGGCAGCACCCGGCAGAGCACACCCTGGGCCCGGAAAGCACGCACGAACGCCTCGACCGCGTCCGGTGGCCCGCACACCATCGACTGGTTGGGCGCATTGTCGTGGGAGAGCGTCACCGACCGGTCGGCAGCGGTCTCCAGAGCGGCCAGGACCCGTTCCGCGGACGCACCCACGGCCGCGAAGGCCAGGTCCGGAACGCTCACCGCGTCCGGGTCGAGGGAGGCCATGAACTCGTCGACGGCACGCTCCGCGTACAGCCCCGCCGCCGCCATGGCCGTCCACTCGCCGACACTGTGTCCCGCCACCGCGTCCGGTACGACGCCCATCCGGCGCAGCGCGGTGTCGAGGAGCCTGCCCACGGCGACGACTCCGAGCCCGTGTCTGGCGATGTCGCCGACCTCGGCCGGTCCGTCGGCACCGAAGGACGCCGCCCCGGTCAGTCCGAAGTGCTCCGCGATGTCGTCGACCTGAGGTGCGAAGTCGCCTTCGAGACCGGGAAAGACGAAGGCGACACGTCCCGGCTGCGCGCCCCCGAGCAGTGGCTCGGGGGCGAACCAGACGTCGTTGCGTCCTCGCCAGGCACGGTCCTTCGCGACGACCCGGCGGGCGAGCGCGAGCCGTTTGGCGGTCGGGCCGACGAGCCCGAGGCGGCTGCGGCCCACGGGGCGCGACTCCGTGCCGGGACCGGCTGCGGCGCGTACGGCCGAGTCGTCCGCGTCCAGCAGGCCGGCGAGCCGCTCCGGGGTGTCGGCGGAGAGCAGCAGCACCCGTTCCGGCTCGGTCACCGAGGCGGCCGGGGCCGCCGGAGCACGGGTCGTGCCGGTGAGCGTGGGTGTGGGCACGGGCGCGGGTGGGGCGTATGCCGTGGCACCCGGCGCCTGTTCGAGGACCACATGGGCATTGATCCCGCCGAAACCGAAGGCGTTCACCGCGGCCCGGCGTACGGGGCGGCCGGGGCCGGTCTCCCACGGCGCCGCCGTCGCGAGCGGGCGGAACCGGGTGCCCGCCAGAGCGGGATGCGGCTCCTCGCAGTGCAGCGTGGGCAACAGCGTCCCGTGGTGCACGGCAAGCGCGGCCTTGACCAGTCCCGCCACTCCGGCGGCGGGCATGGCATGGCCGATCATCGACTTCACCGAGCCGATCACCGGCCGGTCTCCGCCGCGCAGGAAGGCGCCATCGCCCGCGCCGAACACGTCCCTCAGCGTGGCGAGTTCTGCGGCGTCCCCGGCCGGCGTGGCCGTGCCGTGAGCCTCCAGCAGACCGACCGACCCACGCTCGGCGGGGTCCAGCCCGGCGGCCCGCCACGCCTGCCGCACGGCACGGATCTGGCCGCCCGGGTCAGGGCTGACCAATCCGGCCGCGCGGCCGTCGCTGCTCACCGCCGTGCCCCGGATCACCGCGTAGACCCGGTCGTCGTCCCGTTCCGCGTCGGCGAGCCGCTTCAGGACCACCACACCGGTGCCCTCGCCGATCAGGATGCCGTCGGCCCCCCGGTGGAAGGGACGGCTGCGCTGACTGGGGGAGAGGGCGCGCAGCTGGGAGAACACGCTCCACAGCGTGATGTCGTGGCAGTGGTGCACGCCCCCGGCCAGCATCAGGTCGCAGCGGCCGGCCGCGAGTTCACCGACGGCCTGGTCCACGGCGACCAGCGACGACGCGCACGCGGCGTCCACGGTGTACGCGGGCCCGCGCAGATCGAGCCGGTTGGCCACCCGGGAGGCGGCGAGATTGGGGACGAGACCGATCGCCGACTCCGGCAGATCGGGCCCGAGCCGTTCCGTGAACGCCTGGCGTACCCGGGCGAGTTGTGCCGGACCCAGCTCGGGCATCAGCTCTCCGAGAGTGTGCACGAGCTGGCCCGCCGTGCGCACCCGCTGGTCCAGCCGGACCAGCCCGGGAGTCAGATAGCCGCCCCGGCCCAGCACCACGCCGATCCGCTCACGGTCGGGCAGCCGGTGCTCGCCGCCCGCGTCGGCGAGTGCGGACGCCGCCACATGCAGAGCGATCAACTGGTCCGGTTCGGTTCCCGGCACCGAGCTGGGCATGATGCCGAACCGCGTCACCTCCACGTCCGCCAGCGCGTCCACGAAGCCGCCGCGGCGGCAGTAGACACGGTCGGGTGCGGGCGGCCCGGTCACCGGCCCGGGATCGTAGTACGCGGAGTCCCAGCGTGTGTCGGGTACGTCGCTGATCGCGTCGACACCGTGCACGAGGTTGTGCCAGTACGTGGCCAGGTCCGGCGCGCCGGGCAGCAGCACGGCCATGCCGACGATCGCGACCGGTGTGGACCGCTGCTCCCGGCCCCTGTCGGCGGCCGTACCCCCGCGCGTCATCTCACCACCCCGACGCGGTGTGGACGACGGCACGGGCCGAAGCGTCCCCCCAGGCCAGCTCCCGGAGCAGGGCGAGCGGGCCCTCCTCCGGGTCGATCAGCGTGATCCCGCGGCGCGCGTACTCGCGGGCGAGTTCAGGACCGATCATTCCGGAGTGGATGCCGGCTGGCGCCCAGGGGCCCCAGTGGACGGTGAGCGCCCGGCGTCCGGTGCGCAGCCCCCAGCGTTCGCCGAGGGTTTCCAGGGCGTCGTTGGCGGCGGCGTAGTCGGCCTGTCCACGGTTGCCGAGCACGGCCGAGACGCTGCCGAACAGCACCACGAACGAGGGGCCGTCGGGCAGTTCCTCCAGCGCGGTCAGCACGGATCCGGCACCGGAGACCTTGGTGCCGTACACACGCCGGAAGGACTCCGCGGTCTTCTGCCCGATCAGCCGGTCCTCGATGACACCCGCCGCATGGACCACACCGTCCAGCCGGTCGTGCTCGGCGTGGATCTCCTTGACCGCCTGAAGCACCGCGGCGGGCTCGCGGCAGTCGGCACTGCGGTAGCGCACGCGGCTGCCCGCGGCTTCGAGCGCGGCCATGGTGGCGGCGATCTCGCGCTGGGAGAGGATCAGTTCGGCGGCCCGGTCGATCTCGGCGGGGGAGCCGTACTGTCCGCGGGACGCGAGCAGCGTACGCAGGGCCGCCTTGTCCCCGGCCGCCGCGGTTGCCGGGTCCTCGGGCCCGCTGGGGGCGGGAGTTCTGCCCAGCAGTTCGATGCGGCAGCGGGAAGCCGTGGCGAGGGCGACGGCGAACGTCGCGGTGATGCCACGGGCGCCGCCGACCAGCAGCACGACCGAGTCCCGGTCGAGGCCGACGGCTGCCGCCTCGGCGGCTCCGTCACCGGCGGGGCCGGCCCCGGTGGTGCCCAGTGGACCGAGCGGTACCTCGGTCAGTTCCAGACCGGACCGCCCGCCTGCGCTGCGCAGGACGACCGGCACGTCGCCCGGCGCGATCAGTTCCGCGAGCAGTGCGTCGGCGACCAGGGCCGGGGTGCGGAGCCCTGCTGCCCCGTCCGTGTCCAGGTCGACCACGGAGGCCGCGATCTCCGGGTGCTCGCGGGCGATCGTGCGGAAGAGTCCCGGCAGCCCGGCCGCCCGCACCTCCGCCCGGCCGCCCTCGGCGTACCGGACGGCCAGCAGCCGCCCGGGGCGGGACCGCAACGCGGCCTGGACGACCGGGAAGGCGGCGGGCAGCACCGGCGGTCCGGCCGTCGCCAGGGAGTCGAGGAACAGCACGCCGTCCAGCGGCCCGTCCTCCGCCGTGAGCAGGTGCTCCGGGCCGAAGAAGACGGCGGTGGCGCCGTGCGTGCCGAGCCTTGCCGCGAGCGTCTCGGCCGCACCGGCCAGTTCGCCGTCGCCGTCGCCGAGCAGTGCGAATCGTCTCCCGGTGAGGGCACTGGCGGGGGCATCGGCCACGGGAGCGTCCGGCAGGGGCACAGGCCGGAGCAGGAAGCGTTTGGGCGCCGCGATCGGCACAGCCGGCTCGGCGGTACCGGCGGCCCCCGGGATCACGGGGCCGGCCGGCCGGGGCAGCGCTTCGGAGGACGCAGGGGTGTTCATCGTCGCCGGTGACGCGTCGCCACCGGTCTCGGCGGCGGCCGGCTCGGGGACCACGCCGGACGGCGGTGACGCGGACGACGGCCCTGCTGCCGGTGGTTCGGCGGGCGGTGGTTCGGCGGTCGCGAGGGCCGCGAGCCGGCCGGCCAGCGCGGCCGCGGTCCTCGCCTTCGCCAGCTCTTCCGCCTCGGCGTCGTCCAGTACCGCCACGCCCGCGCCGGTGTTCGCTCCCATTCTCCGGGCCAGCTCGCCGACGATCTCGGCCCGCTTGATGGAGTCGATGCTCAGGTCCGCTTCCAGATCAAGACCGGGCTCGACCATGTCCGCCGGATAGCCCGTGCGTTCGCTGATGATCTCCACCACCATGCGCAGGACATCCTGTTCGGACAGCGACTGCGTGGACGGCGGCTGCGTGGACGGCGGCTGCGTGGACGGCGAGTGGGTGGACGGCGGCTGCATGGACGGCGCCACGTCCGCGGACACCGAGGACCACGGTCCGGGCTCGGCCACGGGTAACGAGTCCGCGGCCGGTAAGGCGGGTGCCCACGACCGCTCCGCGAGCGGCCCGGACGCCGGCCGGCCGACGCCCTCCCCGGGCTGCCCGAGCGCCTGACCGCCGAAGTAGGTGAGCAGGACATCGCGCTGCGCCGCCACCATCTCCCGGCTGGTACGCAGGAATTCGGCGATCAGCGCGTCCTGCCGGGCCACGGCCGCACCGTCGGCGGCCCCCTCGGTGTGGTTCGTCGTCACAGTCGTCTCCACGACACGTCGGGCCGGTGCCAGCGCACCGGGCAGAAGATCGCCGGACGCGGTGCGGACCAGATGCCCGTCGACCGTCCAGCCGGGCTGCCGCTGCGCGGGGGCGCGGCTCGCGTCCACCACGTCGCGTCCCCGGAACATCCAGCCGGTACGTACCGGAAGTCCCGCGACCGCCAGTTGGGCGAGCGCCCCGAGCAGCCCGGGCAGGCCGCTGTCCGGGCGCGGCTCACAGGCGACGACGCGGTGCGTGCGGTCCCCGAGGATGTCGGCGACCAGACGGGTCAGCACCCGGCCGGGACCGGCTTCGACGAAGACCCGGGCCCCGGCCTCGTACATCGCCTCGATCTGGTCCGCGAACCGGACCGGGGCGCCGATCTGGGCAGCCAGTTCCGCACGGATCGCCTCGGGCCCGTCGTCGTACGCGAGCGCTGTGCGGTTCGACCACACCGGGAACTCCGTCGTCCTTACCGGACGTTCCGCGAGGGCACGTGCGAACCGCTCGCCCGCCCCGGCCACGACAGGGCTGTGGAAGGCACAGGCGACCGGCAGGCGTTTGGCACCGTGGCCCGCCTCGCGCAGCAGGTGCACCGCCGCGTCCACGGCCGCCGAGGGACCGGAGATCACCGTCTGCCGTGGCGCGTTGTGGTTGGCGACCACGAGCCCGCTGACGGAGCCCGGGTCCGCGGTGCTCAGCGCTCGCTCGACATCCGCGGCTGACGCACCCACCGCCGCCATGGCTCCCGGATCGTCCCCGGCCGCGGCGAGGATCGCGCAGGCCCGCTCCGCACTCAGCTCCAGCAGGGTCTCCGGGTCGATCGCACCGGCGGCGCACAGGGCCACCAGCTCTCCGTAGCTGTGGCCGGCCGCCATGTCAGGCATTACCCCGGCCCGGGTGAGCAGGGTGTGGGCGGCGAGGTCCACGATCCCGAGAGCGGGCTGGGCGACCCTGGTGTCCGTGATGGCGGTACGACGGCGCTCGCGCGCGCCGTCGTCGAAGGAGGCCGGCGGATACAGTGCCGCGGCGGTGTCGCCGCCGAGTGCCAGCAGATGATGCAGCTCCGGGAAGGCCGTGAAGACGTCCGCGAACATACCGGGCCGCTGGCTTCCCTGGCCCGGGAAGAGAAAGGCGACCTTCCCCCGCGCTCCGGTGCCCCGCACCCCGTTCTCCGGATCCGCGGTGTCGGCGGTGCTCGCGGTGTTCGTGCTGACTGCGGTGTCCGCGACGTGGATGCCGGCTGCTGGATCGTGTTCACCGGCCAGGACCCGCCGCAACTGCGCGCACAGCCCGTCGGGATCGGTGGCGACGACGGCGGCCCGGACGGGACCGGTCCCCGTGTCGCTGCGGCGGGAGGCGGCCGCGGCCAGATCGCGCAGCCGCCACCGCCGGGCGCCGTTCACCTCGGCCGAGGCGAGGTCCAGCAGCTCCCGAACGGCCCGGTGCGCGGTCGCGGTGTCCGTCCCGCGGAAGGTGAACAGCTCGGCCGGCCAGGCGTCCCGGCCGTGGACCGGTGGCGCCGCGCCGCCGTGGCCGCTCAGCACCACGTGGAAATTGGTGCCGCCGAAACCGAACGCGCTCAGCCCCGCGATCCGACGCTCCGGCGGCGTCGCCCAGGGCAGGGCCTCACGGTGGAAGGCGAACGGGCTGCGCTCCTCCTGCCAGGCGGGGTTGGGCCGTTCCAGATGCAGGGTCGGCGGTCTGACCCCGGTGTGCAGGGCCATCGCGGTCTTGATCAGTCCGGCCAGTCCGGCCGCGCACTTGGTGTGCCCGATCTGCGACTTGACCGACCCCAGCACGCAGCTGCCTGGGCGCGCTCCCGCCTCCTCGAACACCTCGGTGAGGACGGTCAGCTCGGTCCGGTCGCCGACGACGGTGCCGGTTCCGTGCGCCTCGACCAGACCGACCTCGGCCGGTGACGTACCCGCGTTGCGGTACGCCCGTGACAGCGCCGCCCGCTGGCCCTCGGGCCGGGGAGCGGTCAGGCCGAGCGAGCGCCCGTCGCTCGAGCTGCCGACGCCCTTGACCACTGCGTAGATGCGGTCGCCGTCGCGCTCCGCGTCGGCCAGCCGCTTGAGGACCACGCAGGCCACCCCCTCGCCCAGGGCGATCCCGTCGGCCGAGCTGTCGAAGGCCCGGGAGCGACCGGTGGGGGAGAGGGCGTGCACCGACGTGAACAGCAGGTAGTCGTTGATGCCGTTGTGCAGATCCGCGCCCCCGCACAGGACGAGGTCGCTGGTGCCGGTGACGAGATCCTTGCAGGCGACGTCCAGCGCCGCGAGCGAGGAGGCGCAGGCCGCGTCGACGGTGAAGTTGGGCCCGCCGAGGTCGAGCCGGTTCGCGATCCGGCCGGAGATGACATTGGCGAGCATTCCGGGGAACGAGTCCTCGGTCAGCTGCGGAAGCTGCCGTTCCAGTCCCTCCGGCACCGTGCCGTAGTACGAGGGCAGGACGGCCCGCAGCGTGGCCGCGTTGGAGAGGTCGCTGCCCGGTTCCGCGCCGAACACCACACCCGTGCGGGAGCGGTCGAAGGCCCGGCCGTCGTCGCCGTACCCCGCGTCCTCAAGGGCCTGCCGGGCGGCTTCCAGGGCCAGCAGCTGTACGGGCTCGATGCTGCCGAGCGAGGCCGGTGGTATGCCGTAGCGCAGCGGGTCGAACGGCACCGGGGGCAGGAACCCGCCCCACTTGGACGCGACCGCACCACCCTGACCCGCACCACCCTGACCCGCACCAGCCTGCCCCGTGCCACCCTGCCCCGCGCCACCCGGCTCGGCCGCATAGTGCACGGCCGGATCCCACCGCTCCGGGGGAACCTCGCCGACCGCGTCGGTGCCGTCGAGGACGTTCGCCCAGAACGTGGCGAGGTCCGGGGCCTCGGGGAACATGCAGGCCATTCCGACCACGGCCACATCAAGCGGCGGGGGCGGCTCCGGCAGCTCGGAGTTCCGGCCGGTCGTGCTGCCGGTGCCGAGGCGCTCGCCCAACTCCGCGGTGCGCTCGGTGAGGAACCGTGCGGCGCCGGGGACCACCGAGGTGTGCAGCGCCGCGACGGAGGTGACCGCCGAGCGGAGCACGGCGACCTCACCGGCCATGAACATGCCGTCCGCCAGCTGGCGTTCCTCGTCCACGGAGACCAGGCCGCCGTCGCCGTCCCGCTCGACGCCCTTGGCCGCGATCCGCAGCCTGCCGACGTTGAGCCGCTCCAGCCGCTCCCAGATCTGCCGGTCGCCGAGGCCCTCCGCCCGCAGCCGTGCCTCCACCGTGCCGTAGCCGTCGCTGAACGGGCTGGGCACGCAGCGGGTGGCGTGGCCCGGCGCCGTCTCCAGCAGCGTGGTGCGCTCCGCGGCCAGTACGCGGCGCTGGAAGAGCGGCTGGACGGCGCCGCGCCCCACCGCCTCTTCGGTGAACAGGTAGGCCGTGCCCATGAGGACGCCGACGGCGCAGCCGCGTGCGGTCAGCGGCGCGGCGAGTGCCGCGGCCATCGCCGAGGACCGCTCGTCGTGGATCCCGCCGGCGAGGAACACCTCGATCCGCTCGGCGGCGGCCGGCGCCCCGGAACCGTCCGCGCCCTGCCGCGCTCCGTCGAGGAAGTCCTGCAGTACGCCGAGCTGCGCCTCCCACAGCGGGAAGCTGTTGCGCGGCCCGACATGGCCGCCGCACTCCGCGCCCTCGAAGACGAACCGCCGCGCGCCGGCGTCGAGGAACTGCCGCAGGAGGCCGGGAGAGGGTACGTGCAGAAACGTTTTGATCCCGGCGTCTTCGAGCACCCGCGCCTGCGAGGGGCGGCCGCCGGCGATGATTGCATGCGTGGGGCGGCACGCCCGTACGGCCTCCAGCTGTGCGCTTCTGGTCTCCTCCGGTGCGAAGCCCAGTACGCCGACACCCCACGGCCTGCCGTTCAGGGCTTCGCGGGCCTCGTCCAGCATCGCCCGTGCCCGCTTCCCGTCGGCGAGTGCGAGTGCGATGAACGGCAGGGCTCCGTCATCGGCTACGGCGGCGGCGAAGTCCGCGCGGTCGCTGACGCGGGTCATGGGCCCCTGGGCCACGGGGAGTCGGGTGCCGAGCGCCCGGCTCATCGGGGCTCCGGGCCGCAGTGCCCGTACGGCGGCGTTCTCCCGGACGGTGTCCTGTACGGCGGCGACGACCGCGCGGACGGCGCGGCCGGTGTCGCCCCAGCGCTCGGCGAAGCGAGCCGCGAGGAAGCCGTCCTGGCCGACGGGCAGAGCGGCTTCCGGGTCGCTGCCGGCGGGTGGAGCGGCCTTGCCGCGCCGGCGCAGGACGCGGTGGCCGTCGATCACGGTGGTCTCCGAGCCGTCCATGGTGCGCAGCGAGGCGGCCACCGGCTCCGACACCCCCGACTCGGCCAGCAGCGCCAGCTGACTGTCCAGCACCACCCCGGCCGCCCCGCCGACCACGGCGGCGGCCGCGGTTCCCGGTGCGATGCCTCCGCAGGCCCACACCGGAAGGCCGGCCGACTCCCTTGCAGCCAGAAGCTGTTGGAGCAGTACGAAGGTGCTCAGCTCCCCGACCGGCCCGCCGCACTCGCTGCCGCGGGCGATCAGTCCGTCCGCCCCGGCGCGGGCGGCCTCGCGGGCTTCGTCCAGGCCGGTGACCTCGACGAGCACCCGGGCCCGGCCGGAGGCATCGCCGATCCGCCAGGGCGCGTCGCGGGCGAGCACCACGGTGTGGGGCCCGGCCTCCGGGCCCGTGCCGAGATCCCCGGGATCAAGGCGGCAGCGTGGGCCGACCCGGACGCCGTACGGTCCCGGGGCCCACCGGCGCAGCGACGCCAGTGTGTCTCTCGTATTTCGGTCCCCGGCCCCGAGGTCGAGCACTCCGAGTCCGCCGGCGCGGGTGACCGCGGCGGCGAGCCTGGCGTCCGGCTCACCGAAGGGGGTTATTCCGATGACCAGGTCCATGACGTGCTCTGCCGACGTCATAATTCTCCGAAAATGCGTTGGCGTTGCCCGGAGGTTAAGTTTCGGTCAATCAGAGGGCGCAGGAAGTGCAGGGTCGAGCAATGCCCGGGAGAAGGAGCAATTCGGGCCATCGATGAAGCAGCCTGAAGCTAGCGCCAAAGTTACTCATCGGTCAATGCTGCGACGATTTCATCGCCCCATGGGAACCCGCGGTGAGGCGGAATGTGAACACGACGGAAACGGGCGGCGAGTGGGGAACTCGCGGCCCGCGTCCGCCCTGGGAATATGTAATGGAACCGGTGGGGGGAATTCGGCGACGCAGCCCAGTATCTTTACGTGTTCACGCAAAGGTGTCAAGATCGAAGCCAAGATTTTCTGATAGGCAGTCAGATGCCTGTCGCCGATAGCCCGACAGGATCCACCGGACAGGCCCTAGCCTTCCTTGCCGGCCTTGAGCTTCAGCCACACCGCGCTGAGCGCTTCGAGGTCCCTCTGGTCCAGGAGGTCGGTGAAGACGGGCGCGAGGCATTCGCGGCGCGTGGCGTCGGCCTCGGCGAACAGTCGGCGGCCCTCCGGCGTGAGTGCGATCTCGACGGAGCGCGCGTCGCGGGCGGACGGGGTGCGGGTGACCAGGCCCCGGTTCTGGAGTGCGTCGACGACGCGGGAGACCTGGCTGCGGCTGAGCATGGTGCTGTTGCCGAGGACGGAAGCGGGGACCGGTTCCGGGCTGGAGTCGAGCCAGAGCATGACCTCGAACCAGGAGACCGGCAGGTCGTGGGCCTTGCTGAGGGCGCGGTCGACGCGCTCCGTGAGCACGGTTCCGGCCCAGACCACGCCATAGAAGGCATGGTCGGCGACCGACATCTCCGCCTGGGTGAGCTTCCTCTTCGTCATGGTCCGAGCTTACCGGTTGCGTGTGTGTGCACGTAATGGTTATGGTGTGTGTACACGCACTGAAGCGCGGACTCGCTCGGTGTTCCCTGAACGAAAGGCCGCACCATGTCTTCCAAGGTTGTTCTGATCACGGGTACCTCCTCCGGCATCGGCCTCGCCGCCGCCGTCGCCGCCGCGCAGGCCGGCTGGCGGACCGTGGCGACCCTGCGGGACCCCCGCCGCGCCGACGCACTGCGCAAGGCCGCCGCGGACGCCGGCGTCGAGCTCGACATCCGGCAGCTCGACGTCACCGACGAGGCCTCGGTCGCCGCCGCGATCGACGGAGTGATCGCCGACCACGGCCGCCTCGACGCCGTGATCAACAACGCCGGTGCCGGGCACCTGGGCACGCTGGAGAACGAGACCGTGGACGACGTCCGCCAGGTCATGGAGGTCAACTTCTTCGGCGTGCTCCATGTCTCCAAGGCCGCCCTGCCTCATCTGCGTGCTTCCGGCGGCCGTCTGATCACCGTCACCAGCGTCGGCGGTGTCATCGGGCAGCCCTTCAACGAGGCCTACTGCGCGGCCAAGTTCGCCGTCGAGGGCTACATGGAGAGCCTGGCGCCGGTGCTGGCCAAGCTCGGTGTGTCCGTCTCCGTCGTCGAACCCGGCGCCGTGGCTACCGAGTTCGTCAACAACATCGGCGTCGACCTGGAGGCCGAGGTCGCCGCCGCCGGTCCGTACGCCGAGGCGCTGAGCAACTACCTCAACCGCACCGTCTCGCAGTTCCTCAACAGTGCCCAGACCCCGGCCGAGGCCGCCGAGGCCGTGCTGGAGGCGCTCACCGCGGACCGCCCGGCGTTCCGTATCCAGACGTCCGAGTGGGCCCGTGGCTTCACCGGCACCAAGCTGGTCGACCTGGACGGTTCGGCGGTGCTCGGCCTCACCGGCACCTGGATCGGCTGACGGCGGGCCGCTGCCGGGAGGGTCAGCCCGGTGCCGGGCCGGTGTCCGGCGAGAGCGGCGCCGTACGCCGGCCCGGCCACGAGCCCAGCGCGGTCGCCAGCTGCGCGCGTGAACGCACGTCCAGCTTCTGGTAGATGCGCGTCAGCCGGGCCTCGACCGTCTTCACGCTCAGATAGAGCCGGGCCGCCGCCTCCTGGTTGCTCGCCCCCTGACCGACCAGCTGCGCGAGATGCAGCTCCGCCTCCGTGAGGGAGGACAGGGCGCCGCTGCGGGACGGGGCGGGGTCGGCGGCCCCGGACGGGGTTTCCGTGGCCAGTGCCAGCCATGGCGCGGCACCCGCCCGCTCGAAGACCGTGGCCGCGGACTGCAGCGCGCTCTGGGCGGCCGACCGCCTGCGGCGGCGGCGCTCCACGCGGGCGAGCGCGACCAGCGCCCGGCCGCGTTCCAGGGGCAGGCCCGCTGCGCCGAAGGCCTCGGCCGTGTCCGTCAGCAGTGCCGCGGCGTCACCGTGCTTTCCGCCCGCCGCCAGATACAGCGCGAACGCCCGGTCGCAGCCGAGCAGCACGGTCGTCAGGCCGAGGCGTTCCGCGACCGGACGGACATCCGCGAGCAGGTCCGCCGCCTCCTCCGGGGCGTCGTTCGCCAGCAGCGCCTCGGCCAGCTCCTCGTGCCAGCGCAGCATGGACGGGTCGACAGCCGACTGGGCACGCTCGCTCGCCTGCACCCGGCGCAGGGTCTCCAGGGCGTTCGCCACATCACCGGTGACGAGCTGGACCCGGCCGAGCGCGTACAGGCTGCGGGAGAGAAAGACGTGGTCGCCCTCCTCCTCGGAGGCCTGGGCGCTGCGACGTGCGTAGCTGGCGGCGCGGGCGAAGCTGCCGCCCGCGGTCTCGGCGAGGGCCAGTGCGAACCAGGCGGGCCCGGGGGAGAGGCCGGCCTCCAGGGTCAGGGCGAGCGACCGCCCGGCGTGCGAGAGCGCCGCCGCGCACTGGCCCTGCCGGGCCTCGACCTCCGCGAGCGTACGGAACAGTTCGATGGAGTCCTCGACCGTGCCACGGCGCTCGACCAGTGGCAGCAGGGCGTTCAGCCGGTCGCGGGCGTCGGTGAGCCGGTCGTCGAAGAGTGAGTGACGGATCGTCAGGATCTGGGCCGCGTTACGGATCCCGAGCGGACGCTCGACCTTTTCGAGAGCCCGCGCCTCGGCGAGCACCCGATCGGCGTCCGGCGAGCCCAGAACCCGTTCCATGCGCGCCTGGACGGTCAGTGCCCTGGCCGTCGTCATCCGGTCGCCGACCGACGAGGCAAGCGCCACCGACTCGACGGCGGCGGCCCGGGACCGTACGGGATCGCCGTCGGCCAGTACGTACTTCACGGCCAGCCGGAGCTGGACGGCCGCCCGCAGCGCTGTGTCGCCCTCCGAGTCCTCCATGGCGTGCACGTAGATCTCGTCCAGGCCCGTCAGCCCCTGACCGGCCGTGTCCAGCACCGCGAGGCGCGCCCGTACCCGGTCGGCCGGTGAGGCGTCGCGGGCGAGCAGGTCGGTGGCTGCGCGCATCGCCAGATCGGCCCGGGCGGCGCGCGCGGCTTCCTCGGCGGCGTCGAGGAGGCGGGCGATCCGCTGGGCGCCGTGCCGGCCGGGCGTGGACTCGGCGGCGAGCAGGGCGAGTTCGGCGGCCAGCGCGCTGTTGCCACGGCGCCGCGCCGCTTCGGCGGCGGCCGCGACCTCGGCGGCCAGCTGCTCGTCGGGGATGTCCGTGGCCAGCGCCCGGTGCCGAACCTCTTCGACGGGGTCGTCCACGACCCGTGCCAGGGCCGCGTGACCCTCGCTGCGCTGGGTCCAGCAGGCGTCGTGCACCAGGGTCGACGGCAGCACGCCGGCCGTGAAGGCCACCGTCCCGTCCTCCGTGAGCGAGACCAGACCTGTCCGCTCGGCGGCGGCCAGGTCGGCCTCGGCGCTGGGGCGCCCCGCGCGGCGGATCAGTGACGCCGTCGGGCGCAGCGCGAGTGCCGCCAGCAGGAGGGTGCCGCGCACGGCGGGGGAGGTGACACCGAGGAGCTGACGGGCGAGATCGCGGGCGCGCCCGGACAGGGACAGCGCCTCGGCATGGTGCACCGGCGTCCGCGCGTCGGCCAGGGACCGGCCGACGGCCAGCGCGAGCCGTGGGTTTCCGCCGCTGGCCCGGTGAATGCGGCCGGCCATCCGGGACGGCAGCCGGTGGTGGATGAGGAGTTCGGCGATCTCGTCGGCGTGCAGCGGCGCCACGTTCAGGACGTCGGCCTCCGACGGCACCCACAGCGGCTCCGGGCCGACCGCGTCGGAGCCCGGCCCGTACGCCTCCGGGGTCTCCACGGCGATCACCCGCAGCGCGGGCGGCGCCAGATGCAGGGCGAACCGCAGCAGATCGGCGCTCGCGGCGTCCATCCGCTGAATGCCGTCGACGACGAGCAGGACCGGGCCGCGCGCCGCGAAGGCCCGGAGGATCTGCGCCAGGGCGAGCCGCAGGGCGATGGGGTCCCAGCCGCTCTCGGGGACCGGCGCCTCACGGCACAGCATGGCGACGGCGCTGCGCTGCGGGCCGGGCAGCGCTTCCAGGATGTCGTGCGCGCGGGAACCGTCGGACCCGCCCGGATCCCCGGCTGCGGGCCGGGGCACGCTCGCCGAGACCGACGCGACGAGCGCGGCGGCGGCGGCGCCGGGTATGCCGCGGTCGGTGGGGAGTGTGGCGAGCCGGAGCACGGTCTCACCGCGGGACTCGGCGCGGGCGGCGGCGGCCAGGGCGACCTCGGACTTCCCGACCCCGGCGGGACCGGTCAGCAGGGCGCGGCCGCGGGTGTGCAGGACCCGTTCGAGGCGGTCGAGGAGCTCGGCCCGGCCGACCGGCGCTGGGGGTCCCCCCACGCCGGCAGGGCGCAGGGGGACGTACGACGCGGACGTCACGTACCCACCACCACCTTCCGGCGTGCGCGGGCCCCCTGCCCGTTCGAGCAGAGAATACGAAGCACTCCGTCCCAGTCCAGGCCCCTTGTCCGGCATGCGGACAGGTCTGGACCGGAGCGGCAACGGGGCGCGCCCGCGGCGTATGCCTGTGGACGCGCCCCTGACCTGCGACGATGCCGATGTGCGGCTGTCTCAGAAGGTGAGACTCCAGTTGTCGATGTAGCCGGTGTCACCCGAGGCCACATCGCGGACCTGCAGCTTCCAGGTCCCGTTGGCGACCTCACTGGAGGCGTCGACCGTGTACGTCGCGAGGACGTTGTCGGCGCTGTCCGAGCCGGAGGAGGCCTTGAGGTTGCGCACGGTCCCGTCCGGGGCGATCAGGTCGATGACCAGGTCGCCGCGCCAGGTGTGCTTGATGTCCACGTCGACCTTGAGGGCGGCGGGGGCGTTGCCGGTGCGTCCGGTGACGGCGATCGAGGAGGACACGGTCGAGTTGTCGCTGATCGCGACATTCGTCCCGTTGCTGAACGTCGTCCCCCCCGGGGTGGTGCCGGTGACGGCGTTCACGGTCTTCGTCGCGTCGGCGATACCGGAGCCGCAGCCACCCGAGCAGGTGCCGGGCAGCGGACGGGCGTTGGTCTTGATCGCGGACTCGATGTCGGCCGGGGTCAGCGCCGGCTTGGCGGACTCCAGCAGCGCGGCGAGGCCGGCGATGTGCGGGGCGGCCATCGAAGTGCCCTGGTAGGGCTTGTAGTTCTCGGTGGACTGGGTGGTGGCACCGGAGTTCAGCGTGGAGAGAATGCCGTTCTCCGGCGTGGTGACGGTGCCGGGCGTGTCGGTGGCACGACGCGTCTCACCACCGGGCGCGGCGACATCGACGATGCTGCCGTAGTTCGAGTAGAACGAGCGGTTGCCCTCACGGCTGGTCGACGCCACGTTGATGATGTTGGCGCAGTTGGCCGGGGTGAAGCCGGAGGCGTTGGCGTTGCTGTTGCCCGCCGCGACGACCACCGTGGTGCCGCGCGAGACGGCGCCGTTGATGGCGTTCTGGTAGACGCTCGGGCAGGTGGAGCTCGCGCCACCGAGGCTCAGGTTGATGACCTTCGCCGGGGTCGCGTTCGCCGGGACGCCGGGGACGCTGCCGCCGGACGCCCAGGTGATCGCGTCGGCGATGTCGGCGGACGAGCCGCCGCACTTGCCGAGCACCCGCACCGGCTGGATCTTGGCGTTGTGCGCGATACCGGCGACGCCCTTGCTGTTGCCGGTCGTCGCGGCGATGGTGCCCGCGACGTGCGTTCCGTGCCAGGAGGAGTTGCTCGCCTTGGACCCGGCGCCGCACTCGCCGTCGGTGGCGTTCCAGTCGCCCTCGTCCTTGGCGTCGGCGTCACGGCCGTTGCCGTCACGGGCGTCGGCGGACGTCGAGATGAAGTCGTAGCCGGAGACGACGTTGCCGGCCAGGTCCGAGTGGGCGGCGTAGCCGGTGTCGATGACCGCGACCGTGACGCCGCTGCCGGTGGCCTTGTCCCAGGCGCCCGGCACGTTCATTCCACCGGTGGCCTCGAAGAGGTCCCACTGCTTGGTGTATTCCGTGTCGTTCGGGGTGACCGCCATCGCGTAGGCGCGGATGTCGGGCTCCACCGAGGCGACCGACGGGTCGGCGCGGAAGGCGGCCATGACGTCGGCGACGTCCTGCTTGGAGGCCTCGCCGCCCAGGTTCACCAGGGCGGCGCCGCCCGCGAGCCGGCGTTCGAACGACAGGCTCTCGCCGGTCTCGGCGCCCTTGGCCTTCGCGTCGCCCGCGGCCGCCGTGTTCGAACCGGCCTCGGCCGTCTTGGACTTGTAGGTGACGATGACCTTCTCGACCGGTGCGGCCGGCAGGGTGGTCATCGACTGCGAAGCCGGGGCGGGCTTCGGCGAGGGGTCCCCCGGGGCGGCGGCGAACGCCCCGGAAGAGGTGGCGGCGACACCGATGATGGTGGCGCTCGCAGCCACGACGGATATGAGTCTCCGTCCGGAACCGTTCAAGATGTTCCCTTTCAACTGACGGTGCGGAGCGCGGGCGGGCGGCGCTGGGAATCGCGATTTGCGATGTGGGGGGTCGCGATTCACGGCTCCCCGGGCCGGGTGAGCCCGTGCGCCGCCGCCGGCGCGACGGCCCCTGGTCAAGAGCCGCCACCGGACGAAACACAGCGTTTACATGCACCTGACATCCATGAGTCAGAGGCTGGGAATCGCCGGTGCGGCAGACAGTAGGGAACGGCGAGATGAACGCGATACGGGGAAAACCCTTGTCAGGCCCCGAGGGGGCTCCCGGGGAGGGGCCGGGGCGCCTCTTCCGCTGCCCGCGTGACCTGCGGTGAAGGCTCCCGGTAGATCATTTCCATGCCCCGGGGGAGAATGTAAGTGATTCAACCGTTCCGATTCCGGGAGGGTCGCATGGATGTCCTGGTGTTGATCGGACGCATCCTTTTCGCCGTGGTCTTCCTCGCCTCGGCCGTGGGGCACCTCACCCAGTCCAAGGAGATGGGCGCGTACGCCGCCTCGAAGGGCCTGCCGGCTCCCGTGCCCGCGACCGTACTCAGCGGGGTGCTCCTGATGCTCGGGGGACTGAGCGTCGCCCTCGGCATCTGGGCGGACCTGGGAGCGCTGCTCCTCGCCGTGTTCGTCTTCCCGACCGCGGTCCTGATGCACCCGTTCTGGAAGGAGACCGATCCCCAGACGCGCCAGCTGGAGCAGGTGATGTTCCTGAAGGACGTGGCGCTGGGCGGAGCAGCGCTGGCGCTGCTCGCGTTCTTCTCGTACGTGGGCAACGACCTCGGCCTGACCATCACCGGCCCGCTGTTCCACATCGGCTGACCGGCCTCAGCTGCATCGGCCGACCGGCCTCAGCCGCCCTCCTGGGCCTTCACCAGGGCCTCACCGGCGGCCGTGCGGTGGTACAGCACGGACCGGCCCGCCCGCCGCCGTGCGAGCAGACCGGCGTCGAGCAGGACCTTGAGATGGCGGCCCACCGACCCCAGCCCCTGGCCGGTCAGCGCCACCAGCTGCGTTGTGCTCTTCGGTGTGCCGAGGAGCACGAGGACGGCCGCCCGGCCGGGCCCGAGCAGCCGGCCCAGGGACTCGGGCACCGATGCCCGGTCCGGCTGCCCGGCCAGAGTGCCCGAGCAGGGGTACACCACCGCGTACCGGTGCGGCTGGTCCCATGCGACCCAGCCGTGGCGCGGAGTGACGGGGACGAACAGCAACTGCGCCCCGGAAATCTCCCGCGGCGGGTTGTCGTACGGATTGATCTGCAGCCGGCCCTCGCCGAGCCAGCCCATCCCCGGGCGCATGGCGTCCAGCACGGCGGCCCAGCCGCCCTGGCTCAACTGCCCTGTCCGCGCGACGACATCGGCCTCGATGATCCGCCGGCGCCGGGTCCAGTACGGCAGCACGGCCTCCGCCCACACCCACTCCAGCAGAGCCGCCGCGCGCTCCGGCAGATCGCCGCGGTGCAGCGGGCCCGGAAGCGGGCCACCCAGCGACACCTCCAGGTCCGCCCGGGCGGTCTCGGCCGGAGTGTCGCGTATCCGCACCAACTCCTCCTCGAAGGCGGGCTCGCCCTCGCCCGCCGGTGGCGGCGTGAGGAAGTCCGCCGTCCACCGGTGGCCCAGTGCCGCCCGCACGAGGAGCGCCGTGACCGGGTCGGCGGCCAACCGCTCCTGATACGCGGGCAGATGGGCATCGAGCCACGCCCGCTCGCCCGGATGCGCGGCCGAGCGCCGCTCCAGAGCCATCAGACTCGCCGTGACCTCGGCCAGTGGTGAGAGAACGAAGCGGCTGCCCGCGAGCGTGTCCGTACCGACCTGCCACCAACCCATCGTTTCGCCTCCCCGCGAAACAGTAACGCCGTCGCGCCGGGTCGCCCGAGACTTCCCGGCATGCGCACCTACCGAGAGCTGTTCCGCACACCGGAGTTCACCCCCCTGTTCCTCAACACCACCACGCAGATCGCGGCCTCGACCGTGAGCGGACTGGCCATGGGCACACTGGTCCACTCGGCGACCGGCTCGCCGCTGCTCTCCGCGCTGGCCATGTTCGGGCCCTCGCTCGCCCAGGTGGTCGGTGCGACCATGCTCCTGTCGGCGGCCGACCGGCTGCCGCCGCGCGCCGCGCTCACCGCGATGGCGCTGGTCTTCGGGCTGGGGACGGCGGTCATGGCCCTACCCGGGCTGCCGGTGTGGGCCGTCTTCGCGATCCTCTTCGGCCTCGGGACGATCGCGGCCGTCGGCGGCGGCGTACGGGGCGGACTGCTCAACGAGATCCTCACGACGGACGGCTATCTGCTGGGCCGTTCCGTCCTCAACATGTCCGTCGGCACGATGCAGATCTGTGGGTACGCGGTCGCCGGAGTGCTGGTCACCGTGCTCTCGCCGCGCGCCACGCTGCTCACGGCCGCGGCACTGTACGTCATCGCCGCCGCCGTGGCCCGGTTCGGTCTCGGCAAGCGGTCGCCACGTGCCGCCGGGCGGCCGTCGATCGCCGAGACCTGGCGGAACAACGCGCTGCTCTGGTCGTCCGGTCCGCGCCGCTATGTGTATCTCGCCCTCTGGGTGCCCAACGGGCTGATCGTCGGCTGCGAAGCCCTCTTCGTCTCCTACGCGCCGTCACACGCCGGGCTGCTGATGGCCTCGGCCTCACTCGGCATGCTGATCGGGGACATCGTGGTCGGACGTTTCGTCCCGCGGCGGTGGCGGGAGCGTCTCGGCGCTCCGCTGCGTCTGCTGCTCGCCGCTCCGTTCCTCGTCTTCGCCGCCCGCCCGGCGCTGCCGGTCGCGGTGGCCGCCGTCGTGCTCGCCTGCATCGGCTACGCGGCCAGCCTTCTGCTCCAGGAGCAACTGATGGCGCTGACACCGCACGAGCTGAGCGGACACGCCCTCGGACTGCACACCTCCGGCATGCTCACGATGCAGGGCGTCGCGGCCGTGCTCGCGGGCTCCGTCGCGCAGTTCACCTCGCCCGCTACGGCGATGTCCGTGATGGCCGCGGCATCGGTAGCGGTCACCCTGGCCCTGGCACCGGGACTGGTGCCCCGCCCGCAGCACCCCGACCGCACACCGCCGGCGCCGCGCCGGGTGCCGAGCTGAGCCCACGTCCTCGGCCGTGCCGCCCGCGCTGCCTCTCACCGCTGACCCGCACCGTTCGGGCCACCGCCGAGCCGGGCGGCGCGGATCGTCAGATAGTGCCGCTCCGGCAGGCTCGTCGTACACTTCGCGGCCGCACGGTAGTTCTCGGCCGCCGCCTCGCGCTCGCCGGCCATCTCCAGAAGATGGGCCCGCACCACGTAAAGCCGGTGATGGCCGGCCAGACGTCCACCTGCCTCCAGGGCGTCCACGATCCGCAGACCCGCCTGAGGGCCGTGCACCATGGCCGCGGCCACGGCTCGGTTGAGGGAGACGACGGGGCTGTCGGAGAGCTGCTCCAGCACCCCGTACAGCGCGAGGATCTGCGGCCAGTCGGTCTCCTCGACCGCCTTCGCCTCGTCGTGGACGGCAGCCACCGCCGCCTGGACCTGGTACGGCCCGAGCGGACCCCGCGGCAGCGCCTCGGTGACCAGCGCGACGCCCTCGGCGATGGCTTCGGCGTCCCACAGGCAGCGGTCCTGCTCCGCCAGCGGGATCAGCTCACCGCCCGGACCGGTCCGCGCCGCGCTCCGGGCGTGGCTGAGCAGCATCAGCGCCAGCAGACCGGCGACCTCACTGTCCTCGGGGAGCATCCGGTGCAGCGCCCGGGCCAGCCGGATCGCCTCCCGGGACAGCTCGACGCGCTGCAGGTCCTGGCCGGCGCTCGTCGCGTAACCCTCGTTGAAGATGAGGTACAGGACATGCAGAACGGCGTCGAGACGCCGCTGCCGGTCGTCCTCGTCGGGCATCCGGAACGGCACCCCCGATGCCTTGATGCGCTGCTTCGCCCGGCTGATCCTCTGCGCCAACGTGGCGTCCGGCACCATGAAGGCCCGCGCGATCTCCGTCGTCGTCAGTCCACCGACCGACCGCAGCGTGAGCGCGATCGCCGCCGACGGCGTCAGCGCGGGGTGGCAGCACATGAACAGCAGCGTGAGGGTGTCGTCCTCATCCACCGCCGCCTCACTGTCCGCCGCGGGCGCCGTGCGCCGGTCCAAGGGCTCACGCCGTGCGGCGAGGTCCTCCCGGCGGCGCCTCGCCTGCTCACTGCGCAGCTGCTCGGTCATACGCCGGCTCGCGACCTGGATCAGCCAGCCCCGCGGATTGTGCGGCAGCCCCTCCTGCGGCCACTGCAGCGCCGCCGCCAGCAGCGCCTCCTGCACCGCGTCCTCCGCGGCGCCGAAATCCCCGTACCGCCGCGTGAGCACGCCGACGACCTGCGGCGCAAGCTCACGCAGCAGGTCCTCGGCGGTCCGGTCGGCTCCGGTCAGCGCTCACACGTCCTCGGTCGGTGCCGACATCACCTGGCGCACCTCGATCGGCATGTTCAGCGGGGCGCCGCCCGGCCCGGGCGCGGCCGAGACGAACGCGGCCAGCTCCACCGCCCGCTCCAGGGTCTCGCAGTCGACGATCCAGTACCCGGCCAGGAACTCCTTGGTCTCCGGGAACGGCCCCTCGGTGACGACGGGCGCGCCGCCCGCGGCCCCGGCCCTGACGATCCTCGCGGCCTCCGGCATCGCCAGGCCCTGGCCTTCCACGAACTCCCCGCTGTCCACCATCTTCTTGTTCGCGTCATGCATGAACGCGATGTGGGCCTGGATCTCCTCGGGGGTCCAGGTGTCGATCCGGGGGAAGTCGACGGTCGTCTCGCTGAACTGCATCAGCAGCATGTACTTCATGGTCCGCTCCTTGTCCTGAGGGGCGCCCTCGTGACGCTCTCACGGGTAGGTAGAAGCACACGCCGCGTTTTCGACATCCCCGCGGAAATCCGAGCAAGATTTTTCCGGCCCCGTGATCCGGTCAGCCCTGCACCGGGAAGTTCAGCGGCTCCCCGGTCTCGATGAGGCTCTTCAGACTGGACAGCAGCATCGGCCAGCCCGGCTTGACGATCTTGAGGAACTCGCCCTCCGGGTCGAGTCCGCCGTGCACCACGTTCAGATGCGTGACCTCGCCCATCGGGTCGAGCTCGTAGGAGACGACGGACGGCCGGCCTCCGTTGAGGTCCGGCTGGTCCGTCTGGTGCCAGTCGTAGACGAGGTGCTGAGCGAGCACCGCCTGCTGCACGCTGCCCTGGCCGTCCGGCGAACGGGTGGTCAGCGGGGAACCTGCCTGCCAGTCGGTCTCGAAGGTCATGCCGAAACGCCAGCGCGGCACCATCGCCGGATCGGTGAGCGCGGCCCAGACCTCCTGCGGGGTGGCACGAACGTACACGTCAAAGACAAGACTCGTCATCGAGGCTCCAGCGGCGGCCCGGGTTCATCGGCGCCTCAGCGTGCCATGGCGGCCCAGGGCCGCGGCCGTCCCCGCGCGGGACATGCCGAAGCGATCACGCGACCAGGGGCGCCGCCCGGGCCACAAGCGGAGGGCCCGTATTCACTACCCGCCTGCTGCGGCGTCGCCCTTCCGCCGCCGCGGGGCCTCGGGCACCATGGCCGGACCTGCCCCGTGTCACGGATCCTTCCCGTCCAGGAGGCGCCGCGTGGAGTCGACCGACCACGACACCCTCGATGCACTGCAGCGCGAGCCCTACCCCCTGTACGCGCGGGCCCGGGAGACCGAAGGGCTCCTGTACGTCCCCGAACTGGCCTCCTGGCTGGTCGCGCGTGACGAGGACGTACGCGAAGTGCTGCTGAGGGCGGACGAGTTCTCCTCCGCGCAGGCCCTGCGACCCGACGTGATGCCCTCGCCGGCCGCGCTGGCCGTGCTCTCCAAGGGCTTCGGCAAGCGTCCCACCGTCGTCTCCACCGACGGAGCGGCGCACCGGCGTCACCGCGCGCCGCTCAACCGGGGCCTGTCCGCCGCGCGGATCGCCGCGCTCGTGCCCTACGCCGCGGAGCACGCCACGACGCTCGTCGACGGCTTCGCCGCGGACGGCCACGCCGAGCTGATGTCGGCCTACGCCCGGAAGCTGCCGGGCGCGGTCATCGGGAAGCTGATCGGACTGGACCCCGACGACGTGCCGGCCGCCGTGCACGGCGGCCACCGGGCGGAGCAGCTGCTCTTCCGGCCGCTGACGGAGGACGAGCAGGTGGCCGCCGCGGAGGACGTCGTCGCGCTGCAGCGGATGCTCGACCGTTACATACGCGCCAGGCGCGAGAGCCCGCGCGAGGACCTCTGTTCCGCGCTGGTCTCGGCGCTGGCTCCCGGCACCGGCGAGCTGTCCCTCGACCAGCGCCATGAACTCGTGTCCAACCTGCAGAACTTCCTCATCGCCGGGCATCTGACGACGACCGCCCTCATCGGCACCACGCTGCTCCATCTGCTCAGCCACCGTTCCCAGTGGGAACTGCTCTGCCGTACACCGGAACTGATACCGGCCGCCGTCGAGGAGGCGGCCCGCTACGACACCGCCGTCCAGGGCTTCCGCCGCACCACGACCCGGCCCGTCACCCTCGCCGGAACCGAACTTCCGGCCGGGGCCACCGTGTTCGTCGCGTACGGCTCCGCCAACCGCGACGAGCGGCGCCATGACCGCGCCGGCGAGTTCGACATCACCCGTACGGCCCCGAGCCGGCATGTCGCCTTCGGGCACGGAGCCCACGGCTGCCCCGGATCGCAGCTCGCCCGGGAACAGCTCCGGCTCACCGTCGAGCTGTTCAGCAGCAGGATGCCCCAGCTGCGGCCCGCGGCGGACCACCGGGTCACGATGCGCCCGACCCTGATCCACCGCTCACCGGAGACCCTTCAGCTCGTCTGGTGAGCGCCCCGGCACCGGCATATCCTCCGCCCATGCGCGTCGCACTCTTCGTCACCTGCGTCAACGACGCCGTCTATCCGTCCACAGGTGTGGCCACCGTCCGCCTCCTTGAGCGACTGGGGGTGGAGGTCGACTTCCCGGCCGGGCAGACGTGCTGCGGCCAGCCCCAGTTCAACACGGGCTACCGGCGCGAGACCGAGCCCCTGGTCCGGCGCACGGCACGCGTCTTCGAGGGGTACGAGTACGTCGTCACCCCCTCCGGATCGTGCGCCGCGATGGTCCGCCACCACTATCCGCGGCTCGGCGACGCCGCCGCGGCCTCGCTCGCGTCCCGTACGTACGAACTCACCGAATTCCTCGTCGACGTCCTCGGCGTCACCGACGTCGGCGCGTACTTCCCTCACAAGGTCACCTATCACCCCTCCTGCCACGGACTGCGGCTGCTGGGACTCGGTGAGCGGCCGCGCAGGCTTCTGGAGGCCGTCAAGGGCCTCGAACTCCTCGAACTGCCCGGTGCCGAGGAGTGCTGCGGCTTCGGCGGCACCTTCGCCGTGAAGAACGCGGACGTGTCCGCCGCGATGGGCCAGGACAAGGTGCGCAGCGCCGCATCCACCGGGGCCGAGGTGCTGTGCGGCGCCGACAACTCCTGCCTGATGCACCTCGGCGGCATCCTCGGCCGCCAGGCCGAGCCCGGGAACGGCGTACCGCTGCGCGCACTCCACATCGCCGAAATCCTCGCCGGTACCGAAGAGGAGCCTCACGTATGAGCGGGACCTTCGTCGGCATGCCGTCCTTCCCGGCGGCGGCCCGGGAAGCCGTGCACGACGTCACCCTGCGCGCGAATCTGCGGCACGCCACCCACACCATCCGCGACAAGCGCGCCAGGGCGGTCTCCGAGCTGGCCGACTGGGCACAGCTGCGCGAGGCCGGACGACGGATCAAGGACCATACGCTCCGTCATCTCGACCGCTACCTGGTGCAGTTGGAAGAGCAGGTCACAGCCGCGGGCGGCACCGTGCACTGGGCCGCCGACGCCGACGAGGCCAACCGGATCGTCGCGGACCTGGTCACGGCCACCGGCGAGCGGGAAGTCGTCAAGGTCAAGTCGATGGCCACGCAGGAGATCGGCCTCAACGAAGCCCTGGCGGCCGAGGGCATCTCCGCGTACGAGACGGACCTCGCCGAACTCATCGTGCAACTCGGCGACGACCGGCCCTCGCACATCCTCGTCCCCGCCATCCACCGCAACCGCGGCGAGATCCGCGACATCTTCCGCGACCGGATGGGCAGCTGGGGCAGGCCCGCCCCGGACGGGCTCGGCGACACCCCCGCCGAACTCGCCGAGGCGGCTCGGCTCCACCTGCGCGAGAAGTTCCTGCGCGCGAAGGTCGGTGTGTCCGGCGCCAACTTCATGGTCGCCGAGACCGGCACCCTCGTGGTGGTCGAGTCCGAGGGAAACGGCCGGATGTGCCTGACCCTCCCCGAGACGCTGATCTCCGTCGTCGGCATCGAGAAGGTCGTGCCCACATGGCGTGACCTGGAGGTGTTCCTGCAGACCCTGCCCCGCTCCTCGACCGCGGAGCGCATGAACCCGTACACGAGCATGTGGACCGGTACGACGGGCTCCGCCACGACGGACTCCGGCAGCACGAGTGACGGTCCGCGGACCTTCCACCTGGTGCTCCTCGACAACGGCCGGACGCAGGCCCTCGCCGACGAGGTCGGCCGGCAGGCGCTGCGCTGCATCCGCTGCTCGGCCTGCCTCAATGTCTGCCCGGTGTACGAACGGGCCGGCGGCCATGCGTACGGCTCCGTCTACCCCGGCCCGATCGGCGCGATCCTCAGCCCCCAGCAGCGTGGCATCGCGAGCGAGATCGACGCGTCGCTGCCGTACGCCTCGTCGCTGTGCGGGGCCTGTTACGAGGTGTGCCCGGTCGCCATCGACATCCCCGAGGTGCTCGTGCATCTGCGGGAGAAGGTCGCGGAACAGGGCGGGAAGGGCCACCGGCTGGAGAAGGCCGCGATCCGGGCGGCGGGCTGGATCCTGGACCACCCGGCGGCTCTCGGCGCGGCCGAACGCCTCGCTGCCCGGACGCGCCGTGCCCATCCCGCGAGGCCGCCCGGCGCCGCCGCCTGGACCAACAGCCGTGACCTGCCCGAACTCCCCGCGGAACCCTTCCGCGACTGGTGGAAGAAGAACCGCACATGACCCCCGCACCGGACCCGTTCCCCGCCCCCACGCCCGGCCCGGGCCCCGAGTCCGCCGGGAAAGGTCCGCAGCCCGCCGGAGCGGACTCCTCGTCACCGGCCGGCCGTACCTCCGGGCGGGGTTCCCGGGGGCTGATCCTCGCCCGGGTACGAGCCGCCCTCGACGGCGCGCCGCAGGTACCGGACGTGAGCCGCGACTATCTGGGCTCCCACACCCCCGACGACCCGGACGCGCTGCTCGACCTGCTGCACGAGAACCTCGCCGACTACCGCGCGCTCGTCCACCGGAGCGACGCCGAAGGGCTGCCCGACGTGCTGGCGAGGCTGCTCCGTTCGCGCGGGGCGCGCAGCGTGCTCGTACCGCCGGGGCTGCCGCCGCACTGGCTGGCGGCGGTGGACGCCACCCGTGTCGCGGACCGCGCCGAATCCACCGCGCAGGAGCTCGACGCCGTCGACAGCGTGGTCACGGGCTGCGCGCTCGCGATCGCCGAGACCGGCACGATCGTGCTGGACGGCGGCCCCGACCAGGGCCGCCGCCGGATCACTCTCGTCCCCGACCACCACATCTGCGTGGTCCGGGCCCCGGACCAGGTCGTCGCCTCCGTACCGCAGGCGCTGCCCCGGCTCGATCCCACCCGCCCGCTGACCTGGATCTCCGGGCCCTCCGCCACGAGCGACATCGAGCTCGACCGGGTCGAGGGCGTGCACGGCCCCCGCACCCTGGAGGTCGTGCTCGTCGTCGGCTGACGTCAGCCCGCACGCAGCCGGGGTGCCCGGGCCGCGGCGGGCACCGCGGCCCCGTCGCGCCGCAGTTCGGCGGCCAGCTGCCCCGCCCACCCGGTCAGCCCGTCGATGTCGATGCCGTACGGCGAGGCGGTCCGCGCACCGTACGGCGCGATGGCCTGCGCACCACGGGCCAGCAGGGCAGCGCCGCCCGTCGCGTTGCCCCGGGCGGCGTGGGTCAGGCCGACCGCGAGCTGGGCCAGACCCCGCCACAACTCACGCTCCGCCTGCGGCCCGGACTTCCAGGCGTCCTCCAGCACCTCGTGGGCATGGAACGGCATACCCGCGTCCAGCAGCCGCTGCGCCTCGGCCAGGGTCTCCTCCGGTGTGCGCACCACGCCTTCCGGCTGCCGCGCCACGCCCTCCTCCCCGTACGGGAGCGGGCGCCCCAGCCCGTCGCGGGGGCGCGCGCTGCGCGCCCTGCCCTCGGCGTCGCGGTCCCTCGGCGTCCTGTTCACCCCCTGATTGTCACCCGCCGGAACCGTGGCTGACCGTAGCTCTCAGAACGGTGTCCGCCACCCGCGCGGCGCAACGCCGGGCCGTGCCCGGGGAACACCGGCGAACCGCCACGCTGTTGGCGCACTGGCCCGGGCCGCCGGCCCGCCCCACCCCGACCTGGGGTATCACCACGCGGACCGGCCACGGCCGCAGGACCCGCGCGTCCATCCCGGGCCCGGAATGGGGTAATGTTCTCTTGCGCGCTCGGACGGGGCCAGGCCCCGGGGATCCGCGCATCGGGACGTGGCGCAGCTTGGTAGCGCACTTGACTGGGGGTCAAGGGGTCGCAGGTTCAAATCCTGTCGTCCCGACTTTTCGAAGTCGCAGGTCAGGGGCCGTTTCAGAGGAATCTGAAACGGCCCCTTGACCTTTTCTTGGGAACCCGTTGGGGACCAACGTGCTTGACCGTGTCTGCGGGCGACCCCGATGGGGCTCGGCAGGGAACGCGGGGCGCCAGCACGCTGAGGTGCGCATGCGGTGATACCCGCGCGTGCGGTCACGGTGATCGAGGGCCAGGACCGGCTGTTGTCCCAGGAGTTGCCGGAAGCGGGGAGTTGGCCGCGAAGGCGCTGCACGGCCCGGCCTGAGCCGCACCGGACCGCCGGACCCCCGTCGAGGCGAGAGCCGCCGCATCGATGCATAATTATTGAAAGTGGAACTATCCTGGTTCGGAGAGGTGGGGCATGAGCACTCCAGAGATCGAGGTCCTGTCCGCCCGGGACGTTCCGCTGGGCGGCCCTCGGGCGATGACCGTACGGCGCACGCTGCCGCAGCGGGCCCGGACGCTGATCGGCGCCTGGTGCTTCGCCGACCACTACGGTCCCGACGAGGTCGCCGACTCCGCAGGGATGGACGTCGCTCCCCATCCCCACACCGGTCTGCAGACGGTGAGCTGGCTGTTCAGCGGCGAGATCGAGCACCGCGACAGCCTGGGCAGCCATGCGTTCGTACGCCCCGGGGAACTGAACCTCATGACGGGCGGGTACGGCATCAGCCACTCGGAGGTCTCCACGCCCGGCACCACCGTCCTCCACGGGGTGCAGCTGTGGGTGGCGCTTCCCGAGGAGCACCGCGACACCGGCCGCGACTTCCAGCACTACGCCCCGAAGCCGGTCCGCGTGGACGGAGCGGAGACCAGGGTGTTCCTGGGGACTCTGGCCGGCGAGACCTCCCCCGTACGGACCTTCACGCCCCTGCTCGGCGCCGAACTCCTCCTCGCCCCGGGCGCCACCGTCACCCTCCCCGCCGACCCGGCCTTCGAACACGGCCTGCTCGTCGACGCGGGCGACGTCCGGTTCGCCGGGACGCTCCTCCGGCCGGCCGAGCTGGGGTACGTCGGCACCGGAATCGACACCCTGACCCTGACGAACGAGTCGGACAGCCCCGCCCGGGTGGTGCTCCTCGGCGGGACACCGTTCGAGGAGGAGATCGTCATGTGGTGGAACTTCATCGGCCGCAGCCACCAGGACATCGTCGAAGCCCGGGAAGCCTGGGAGAACGCCTCCGACCGCTTCGGCACCGTCGACGGCTACCCCGGCGGCCGTCTCCCCGCCCCGGCGCTCCCGAACGCCGCCCTCGGACCCCGCAAGAACCCCTCCCGTCACTGAACCACGACCGGAAGACCCGAAAGGCACATCATGACCCAGCAGACCACCCCCGTCGTCCGGCGCGTGGACGCCCGGCACCGTTACGAGATCCTGGTCGACGGCGAGCGCGCCGGCCTGACGGCCTACCGCGACCGCGACGGGCAGCGCGTCTTCTTCCACACCGAGATCGACGACGCCCACGCCGGTCAGGGCCTGGCCTCGATCCTCGTCCAGCAGGCCCTGACCGACGTCCGCGCCTCCGGCAAGCGGATCGTGCCCGTCTGCCCCTACGTGGCCAAGTTCCTCGAGAAGCACGACGAGTTCGCCGACATCACCGACCCGGTGACCCCCGAAGTCCAGCAGTGGCTCGACGGCGAACTGGCACGCTGACCGCCCGGGTGCGATCTCGCGAGAGTTCGGGCTCGCCGAGGCGGGTCTCCGCGGAGGCTGTGAACCGGTCGAGGACCCGCGTGGGACCCGCCCCGGCCCGGGCCGTTCGACGGCGCCCGATTGGTGCTCGGCCGGCGTGGAGAGCGGACCCGCGACCGTGCGAGCGAGAATCGCCCGCCCCGGAAACGGAGTTCGGCGAACCGCGCCTGCCGCCGGAATCGCGGGGAGCGGTCAGGGCAGAACGGCGATCGCCGTGACCATGAGTCCGGACTCGACCAGCCACCGCCCGTCGAACCCGGTCAGCCGACGGCCGGCCGCAACCGGACCCTCCACCAGCAGCCGGGCGTGGAAGGTCGCGTCGTCGGGATCGATCGTGACGACCGCTTCCTGGAAGTCCAGCCAGCGGAGGGCCAGCGGATACCACGCCTTGTAGACGCTCTCCTTGGCGCTGAACACGAGCCGGTCCCAGTGGACTTCCGGCCGCAGCACACTCAGCCTTTGCAGCGCGGCACGCTCCTCCGGCAGCGTCACCAGATTCCGCACGCCGTCGTCGGGCAGCGGCAGATGAGGCTCCGCGTCGATCCCGATCGTCACGACGTCGGAGGAACGCGCCACGGCAGCCGCCCGATAGCCCTTGCAATGCGTCATGGCACCGACCGCGCCCGACGGCCAGTGCGGTGCTCTGCCGGGCCCCGGCAGGATGGGCGCGGGTTCGAACCCGAGCTCCGCCAGTGCCGTACGGGCGCAGGCCCGTACCGTGCCGAACTCCCGCTGCCGCTCGGGCACCGCGTTGGCCACCTGCGCCTGCTCCTCGGGGAACATCGTG
This sequence comes from Streptomyces sp. NPDC053673, assembly GCF_055585225.1. Taxonomy (NCBI): domain Bacteria; kingdom Bacillati; phylum Actinomycetota; class Actinomycetes; order Kitasatosporales; family Streptomycetaceae; genus Streptomyces; species Streptomyces sp. NPDC053673. The sequence continues at coordinate 540,314 of NZ_JBVJKN010000001.1, forward strand.
GACACAGGCGGATCGCGGAACACCTCAGAGACGGCGATCGGCGGAGGAAGCAGCTTGCTGATCATGCGCGGGCCCCGTTGGGCACCATCGGAAAGACCTCCACCGGGCGCCCGGGGCGTACCCGACCCCCGGCGCCACTCGTGAGGGTATCCGAGGGGCATCTCCCGATGCGGCACACCCATGGCGCCCCGACCGGGCATCCTTCCGGGTAGTCACTGTGTGAGGCCACTCCCGTACGGGGCGTACAGGTCCAGCAGACGAATGCGTGCCGAGTGCAGCCGGTGGGCGAGGACCCGGCCGACCCACTGGCCGATGGCCGATCCGAGGGTCGGATCGGCGTCCATCATCATGCGTACGCTGAGCGCGTCGAACTCCTGGGCCCGGACCGGAGTCATGGCCTCGGCACCCAGCTGCCAGACGTAGGGCGGGAACAGCCAGGACCAGCCCACGAGTTCACCGAAGCCGAGGTTCTCGATCACCGCAGGGCGCCTGCCCGGCACATGGATGTCCAGGGTGACCGTGCCGGACCGGATGATCCAGAAGCGGTCGGCGAGGCGGCCCTCCTCGAAGACGCGAGCCCCCTCGGGAAACTTGACGTCCTTGGCGATCTCCAGCAGCCGGGCACGGTGCTCGGCGGACAACGCGGCTGACATACGGATCGAAGAGTTGCTCATCGGGGGCCTCCGTTCGCCTCACAGCACATCGTCACCCGTCCGGCCGCGCGATGCACGACCGGACGGGTGACGAATTGCGCGGAATGCCGCTGAGACGGCCCGCCGCCCGCCGCTCAGGAGCCGGACGGGCCGTCGATGAGCCGTACCGTTCCGAGGATCTTCCGGACCGTCTCGTCCGGCACCTCCTCGGCCACGCCCGTGGCCCCGACGAACGTCCAGGACACGATGTCGGCCTTGGCGTTCTTGAAGGCGAACGTGGTGGCCTTGCCGTCCGTGTCGCACTTGCCCTTCTTGGCGGCGCCCGAGGACGCGGCCGTCGCCACGCTGCCTTTGAGCCCCGACGCCGTGGTGTACGACTCCACCGGACCTGCCTGGATCTTCGCCCTGTCCGGCTGCGCGTAGGCGCCGTAGACCCACAGGGACACGCTGTTGCGGGCGGCCTCCTCGGTGTTCCTCGCGCCGTCCTCCCCGCGGGAGCCGGCGGAGGCGAGGGCCGTGTCCTCCTTGGCGCCGTTCAGGTCGTCGTCGGACTGGCACCACTTCTCCTTGAGCATCGCCGGGGCCGAGAAGCCGATGAGCGGCTTGTCCTCCGGGTCCTTCTCGTCGGTGACGTAGCTCGCCCAGGTCGCCGACTTGACGGCCCACTCGGGCGGTACGTCGAAGACGATGCCGCGCTTCGGATTCGTCACGGTCTTCCAGCCCGGGACGGTGGGCCGGGGCCCCTCGGCGCCACGTGGAGTCCCGGTGGCGGTCGCGGTGGGCGAAGAGGTGGGTCTTGTGGTGTCGTCCTGGTCGCCGCCCGGGCCTCCCAGGACGAGATAACCCGTGACCCCGGCGGCGGCGACGACCGCTGCCGCCGCCACGGCGACGACCGTCGTCGTGCTGCGGCCGCCACGCGGGCCCTGGGGCAGACCCGCGGGCTGCGTCGGCGCGTCCCACGGCGCCTGGCCCGGCGGGCCGCTCGGCGGATACGGACCGGGCTGCTGCTGGTAGGGATTCGGCTGCTGCGGGTACGGGTTCCGCGGGTCCTGCCGGTTCTGTCCGCCCCCTGGCGGCTGCTGTTCTGACCACATGGGACGTCACCCTAGGGCGTGTTGCGAAAGTAGCGCCGTCCGCCCGGAGGGCGGGGCCCGCGGCGTCTGGTGCGTGCGATCGCAAGGCGGTGGGGGCACCTCCCAGGCGCAGCTCCGGGGGAGATCGTCCTCGTACTGGACGTACGTGGATGAGTCCGACAACGCAGCGTGGGGGCACCTCCCGTGCCCGAAGGGCTACGGGGGAGGGCGTGCCAGGCGTCGCGTGCCAGGCGGGACTTTCGCAACACGCCCTGGAGGGGCTCAGTCGGCCTCCATGACGGGGTACGGCACGAACGAGCTGCTGTTCTCGTCGATCAGGAGCGGCCGCCCGAGCGGCGGTACCGCCCGCTGAGGGCAGTCGAGCCGCTCGCAGACCCGGCAGCCCATGCCGATCGGCGTGGCCGTCGAGGCGTTGTCGAGATCGAGCCCGTCGGAATAGACGAGGCGCCCGGCATGCCGGATCTCACAGCCGAGACCGATCGCGTACGTCCTGCCGGGATCTCCCCAGCCGCCGTGCTGCCGGGTCACCGTACGGGCCGTCCACAGATAGCGCTGCCCGTCGGGCATCGCGGCGATCTGGACATGGATCCGGCCCGGTGCGGCGAACGCCTCGTACACGTTCCACAGCGGGCAGGTGCCGCCCGCCCGGGAGAAGTGGAAACCGGTCGCGGACTGCCGCTTGGACATGTTTCCCGCGCGGTCGACACGGACGAAGGAGAACGGCACCCCGCGCAGGCGGGGCCGCTGAAGGGTGCTCAGGCGGTGGCAGACCGTCTCGTGGCCGAGGCCGAATCGGTCGGTGAGGCGCTCGATGTCGTACCGCACCTCCTCGGCGGCGGCGTGGAAGACGGCGTACGGCAGGATCAGTGCGGCGGCGAAGTAGTTGGCGACCCCGATCCGCGCCAGACTCCAGGTGGGGGAGGAGTCCTCGAAGTCCTCGGAGGCATGCGAGGACAGGCCGTCGCCGTACTCCAGCAGCGCCACTTGGGTGGCCATACGGAAGGCCTGCTGTCCCGGGCGCAGCCGGGGACCGAGATAGAGCGTGCGGCCGCGCGGGTCGTAGTGATGCGGCCGGTCTCCGCCCGAGGCGATCCGTACACCGTGCCGGGCGGCCAGTCGGGCGGCGAGGGCCTGACGCACCTCGCCGGGCCGGATCCCGGCCTCGGCGGCGAGTTCCTCGGCCGCGGTGTCCACGGCGTGGAGATAGTTCCGGCGGCGGTAGAAGAACTCGCGGATCTCCTCGTGCGGGGTGCGCCGCCCGGCCGCGCCGGCGGATGCGTCGCGGCCCTCGGCCGCCTCGGCGAGCCGCTCGCCCAGCTCCTGGCTGCGCCGGCTGAGCCGCAGCAGTACGTCGCCGACCGTCGGCAGCCGGGACGCGAGTTCCGACAGATCGGATGCGGACACCTGGCCTGCCGCCACCTCGTCGGCCATGGCCTCGCGCAGATCGGCGACCAGCCTGGAGGTGTCGTGCTCCGAGAAGAACCCGGCGTCCACTCCGAACGCCTCGGTCAGCCGCAGCAGCACGGGCACGGTCAGGGGCCGCGAGTCGTGCTCCATCTGGTTCAGGTAGCTCGGCGAGATCGCCAGGACGCGGGCCAGTTCGGCCTGGCTCATCCGCCGCTCCTCGCGCAGTCGGCGCAGTCGCGCCCCCGCGTACGTCCTGCCCATCGCCACCCTCTTCGGCTGTCTGCTCCGGCTGTCTGCACAGTAGAGGACACCGTGACCGTTGCGGGCTTCGCAACCTTCGCAATCAAGGGCGGGAAGATTCGCAGAAGTTGGCGTCCTGCCATGGTTGATGGCACTGAGTGCCACTGTCAGAGTCTCAGTGCGGCCCGCCGGACCCATCTGAACCGGGCGCATTGCTCACCTTTCCGCACTCCGGGAAGGGCGGCGGGCCGCACTTCGGAAGGGCTGCCACGGGACTGTCACTCGGTGTCGGGCCTTTCGCACAGTTCACAAGAACGATGTGATGTCACGCGACCCCGGGAGACAGTCATGGCGCAGGCAGGGACGACGACGGCGGCGGCGGCCGAGGAGCTGGCACGCCGGTGGGCCACGGACCCCCGCTGGAACGGCATCGAGCGCACGTACACCGCCGAGGAGGTCGTCCGCCTCAGCGGCAGCGTCCGAGAGGAGCACACCCTCGCCCGCCGCGGAGCCGAGCGTCTGTGGCGCCAACTGCACACCCAGGACTACATCCACGCCCTCGGTGCACTCACCGGCGGTCCGGGCCCGGGCCCCGACCGGCCCGCGGACCCCGACCGGCCCGCGGACCCCGGCCGGCCCGCGGGAACGGGCTGCGGCCTCCCGAATGCGCGGAGGGCCGAGACGGGACTGCTGGGCCGCAGGACAGGCCGCGAATTCCCCCCTTACGACCGGAGCTGAGGGGCCCGGTGGGCATGCGGGTGGCGCCGGGCACGGGAGGGCCCGGCACCACCCGCCACTGCTGTCCCGTACCCGCCGCCCGGCCCGGCCCCGGTCGGTGGCGCACCGGCCCACCCGCCGCGGCGGGTGGTGCCCCTCCCGGCAAACATTGCCGGTCGCGGCACTACCGAGTGGCCGCGTCCCGTAGCGCGTCGAGCAGGCCGCGCAGCGCGGGCAGGGCCGGGGCCGTCTCCCGGACGGCCGCGTGGACGGCGCGCACCGGCTCGGGCCGCCGCACCTTGCGTACGACGACGCCGGGATGCGGGTTCCGCAGCCCGGTCAGCGGGATCATGCCGATGCCGAGACCGGCCGCGACGAATCCCTGCGCCGTGGCGTAGTCCTCGGCGTCGACCACGAAGTCCGGACTGAACCCGGCGGCGGCGCACGCGTCGAGCACGGCGTCGAGGCAGGGCCCCGGCCATTCGCTGCCGACCCAGGGCTCGTCGGCGAGGTCGTCCAGGTCGAGCACCCGCTTCACGGCCAGCCGATGCCCCTCGGGCAGGACCGCGCGGTACGGGTCGTCCATCAGATGTTCCAGCCGGATCCCGTCGACCGCCCGGTCGTGAGGCAGCACCACGAGAGCCATGTCGGCCCGGCCCTGCTTCACCTCCGGCAGCGGATCCTCGGGGTCGATCAGCTTCAGCTCGACCTGCACGCCCGGATGCTCGCGGCGCAGCCTGGCGAGCGCGGGAGCCACCAGGGTGGCGCCGACCGTGGCGAAGTAGCGGATGGACAGCCGGCCCGTGCGCCCCTCCCGCAGATCCGCCAGCGCCGTCTCCGCCTCGGCGACCTGCCGGCTGATCGCGTCGGCGTACTCGGTGAGCAGCAGCCCCGCGGCCGTGGGCCGTACGCCCCTGCCGACCCGCTCGAGCAGCGCCGTACCCGCTTCCTTCTCCAGGGCGGCCACCTGCTGACTCACGGCGGACGGTGTGTACCCCAGCCGCGCGGCCGCGGCCGTCACCGACCCGGTGCCGACGACCGCCCGCAGCACCTGCATACGCCGCACATCAAGCATGCAGTACAGGTTAATGGTGTGTGCAGTACTTTTCACTTGTCCTGTCGGATTGCGTGGGGGACGGTTGCGTACGAGGACGACGGTCCACCGGGCAGGGGAGACACCAGTGAAGAACGGCGGCCGAGGAACACCGATACGGATGGGCCTGCTCGCCCTGCTGTGGGGCTCGGGCTTCCTCTGGATCAAACTGGCCCTGAACCACGGCCTGACCCCGGTCCAGATCACGGTGGTCCGCTGTGTCCTGGGCGCGGTGGTCCTGCTGGCGCTCGCCGGGTACGCCCGGGAGCGCCTCCCGCGTGACCGCAGGACCTGGGGCCATCTCGTCGTGGCGGCCTTCCTCTGCAACGCCCTGCCGTTCTTCCTCTTCAGCATCGGCGAGCAGACGGTCGACTCCGGCGTGGCAGGCGTACTCAACGCGACAACTCCGCTATGGGCGTTGCTGATCGGCATCGGCACCGGCACGGACCGCGCGCTCCACCCGGTCCGGCTCGGCGGACTGGTCCTCGGCTTCGCCGGAACACTGCTGATCTTCGCGCCCTGGCAGCGGACCGGACTGATCGGCTGGGGCGCCCTCGCCCTGCTCGGAGCGGCCGTCAGCTACGCCGTCGCCTTCGCCTACATGGCCCGCACACTCACCGGCAGGGGCACCGCGCCCATCGCGCTCTCCGCCGCCCAGCTCGTCACCGCGAGCGGGCTGAGCGCCCTCGCCCTGCCCACCGGCGGAGGACTCGCACCGGGGCGCCCCGACGCGACGGCCCTGGTCGCCGTCGCCGTCCTCGGGGTCTTCGGTACCGGCCTCACCTTCTACCTCAACTACCGGCTCATCGCCGACGAAGGCGCCACCAGTGCCGCCACCGTCGGATATCTGCTGCCGGTCGTCTCGGTGGCGCTCGGTGCTGTCGTGCTCGACGAGCAACTCGGCTTCCGGGTCGTCACGGGCATGCTCGTCGTGCTCGCCGGCGTCGCCATGACGCGGCGGACCCGTGAGACGCGGCCGCCCGGCACGGGGGCGGATAATGCACCGGCACGCCGCGTCAGCGGGACCCGTGCCGTCGGTGACGCCAGTTCCGTCGGTGACGCCAGTTCCGTCCGCGATGCCGGTCCCACCGATGAGGCACGTCCCGTCAGCGAGGCACGTCCCGTCAGTGAGGCCAGTCCTTCGTGATCTCGAAACTGTGGGTCTCCCGGCCGAGGATCCGGCCCGTCGCGTCCACGAACGTGCCGGTGACCTGGTACGTGTCGCGGGCCATATGGCCGATCGGCAATCGCTCCGGGGGGAGCACGATCTCGTACGGGCCGCCGCTGCGGTAGTCGCCCAGCAGAATCTCCTGGTGTCCCACCGTCACCCCCTGCCGGGTGCGCTCGTCGATGAACCTGAGCCCTTCGAGGTCGTGCCCGGCTCCCACGCCGAACTCCAGCCGTACCCGGAACTCCGCTCCTTCCCTGAGGACCAGGGGGGTGGGCGGTGGCACGGCGTCCGGATGCTCGGCGGACGGCACGGGTACCGGCATGTCGGCGTGGCCCTCCACCTGGATCGTCACGCCCAGCAGCTCGAAGTCGCTCGGTGAGTTCATCGGATACGCCATCTTTCGCCGCTCATGGGAAGGACCGACGGGTATTTCAGCCTAGGGCCTGTCCGCGGGATCAGGCCCTGGCCACACGAACGCGTGTCGGTCGGCGGAAGGGCGTCCGGGATCCCCCGGCCATCCGGCCGACCGGAAGCGGGGAACGGGAGGGAATGCCATAGTCGGGGGTGTGTCACCGGGGGCCGGACGGACCAGGAGAACCGGGCATGGTGTCAGCACGGGACGGATGGCCGGAGCACGGCGGCGCAGGCCGGTTCACTGTCGGGACGCGGCCGGGCCCCGAGCCGGACATCGTGGTGATCGAAGTCGGCGGCGAGCTCGACCACGACACGGCCGAGCCGCTGCGCGCGGCTCTGGACGAGGGGATCGCCGGCGGCGCACGGCGGATCCTGGTCGACTGCTCCGAGCTGCTGTTCTGCGATTCCACGGGACTGAACGTGCTGCTGCGCGCACGGCTCGCGGCGCAGGAGACCGAAGCCACGGTGGAGCTGGCGGCCCTGCGTCCCCAGGTGGCCCGGATGCTCGCGATCACCGGTGCCGGGGCGGTCTTCCCCCGGTACGCGAGCCTCGGTGAGGCTCTCGCGGAGCCACGGCGGGAGTAGCCGTGAGCGCGGCCCTTCCGGCACAGGGGCAGACCCGCAGGCTCGTCCTCTCCGGGTCCCGGGGTGTGGTCGGGCGCTGCCGCGACTTCAGCCGTGCGGCGCTGGCCGACTGGGACTGGCTCCCGCCCGGCGACGCCGCGGAACCCCCGTACGGCGGCGCGTACGGCGATCCGTACGCCTGGGACGAGGCGCCGGACGGCCCGGTGGACTGGGACGCGGAGCGGCGTGCCGTCGCCGAGGACGTGCTGATGGTGGTCTCGGAGCTGGTCACCAACGCCTGCCTGCACGCCGGCGGACCGCTGGAACTGGTCCTGCACTGCACCGCCGAGCGGCTCCGGGTCGAGGTAACCGACGCCAGCCCGGTGGCGCCCCGCCCCCGTCCCCACGCCGACCCCGCCACGCCCGGCGGGCACGGACTGGTCGTGCTGGGGCGGCTCGCCCGTGCCTGGGGCTCGGTGCCGCGCGGACCGGGAAAGGCGGTGTGGGCGGAGATCGCGGCACCTCGTCGGCCGTGACGGAATCCGGGGGTGTCGCCCGGTGCGGCGCGTGCGAGAGTCGAGAGTGGACAGAGGACGCCGAACGAGCGACACGAGGTCGGCGATGGACGCATCCGGTCACTCTCGGCCGCACCCGCGGGACCGAGCCCTGGAGAACGCCCGGCCACCGGCGGCACTGAGCGAAGAAGGACTCAGGAAGCTCCTGGCCGGGCTCACGGACGTACGCGACGGAGATTTCTCCGCCCGGCTCCCCGACGACGCCGTCGGCATCATGGGCGAGATCGCCGGGGTCTACAACGGTATGGTCGACCAGCTCTCGCTGGTCACCTCGGAAGTCACCCGGGTCGCCACGGAGGTCGGCGGCGAGGGCCGGCTCGGCGGCCATGCCCGGGTCAAGGGCGTCGGTGGCGTCTGGCAGGAACTCACCACCGGCGTGAACACCATGGCCGACAACCTCACGTCCCAGGTGCGGTCGATCGCCCAGGTCGCCTCGGCGGTCGCGCGCGGCGATCTGACCCAGAAGATCCGCGTCGACGCCCGCGGCGAGATCCTGGAGCTGAAGGAGACCATCAACACGATGGTCGAACGGCTCTCCTCGTTCGCCGAGGAAGTCACCCGGGTGGCCCGCGAGGTGGGCACCGAGGGCGATCTGGGCGGGCAGGCGACCGTACGGGGCGTGTCGGGCACCTGGAAGGACCTCACCGACAACGTCAACTCCATGGCGACCAACCTGACCAACCAGGTCCGCAACATCGCCCAGGTCACCACGGCCGTCGCCCAGGGCGATCTGACCCGCAAGATCGACGTGGACGCCCGCGGGGAGATCCTGGAGCTGAAGACGACCATCAACACGATGGTCGACCAGCTGTCGTCGTTCGCCGCGGAAGTCACCCGCGTCGCCCGGGAGGTCGGCAGCGAAGGCCGGCTCGGCGGCCAGGCCGAGGTCGAAGGCGTCTCCGGCACCTGGAAGCGGCTCACCGAGAACGTCAACGAGCTGGCCGGGAACCTCACCCGCCAGGTCCGCGCGATCGCCGAGGTGACCAGCGCCGTCGCCGAGGGCGACCTGACCCGGTCCATCGCGGTCGAGGCCCCGGGAGAGGTCGGCGACCTCAAGGACAACATCAACTCCATGGTCGAGTCGCTGCGCGAAACCACCCGCGCCAACGAGGAACAGGACTGGCTCAAGACCAATCTGGCCCGGATCTCGGGCCTGATGCAGAGCAGCGGCGACCTCACCCGGGTGGCGGGGATGATCATGCGCGAGGTGCCGCCGCTGGTCTCGGCCCAGTACGGCGCGTTCTACCTGGCCGAGTACGGCGAGTACACCGAGGACGGCAACGGCCCCGAACTCGTCATGATCGCCTCGTACGGGGCGCCGGCGGATCCGGCCGGGCGCCGCCCCGTCCGCTTCCGGCTCGGCGAATCCCTGGTCGGCCAGGCCGCGCTCAGCCGCCGCACGATCGCCGTGGACGATCTGCGTCCCGGCTTTGTGACGATCTCCTCCGGACTCGGCTCCGGCGATGCCGCGGCCCTGGTCGTGCTGCCGATCCTCGTCGAGGACCAGGTGCTGGGCGTCCTGGAACTCGCCGCGCTGCGCCCCTTCAGCGGCATCCACCGGGACTTCCTCGACCAGTTCATCGAGACGGTCGGCGTCAACGTCAGCTCGTTGATCGCCCACGCCCGGACCGACGAGCTGCTGGAGCAGTCCCAGCGGCTCACCGCCGAACTCCGCGCGCGTTCCCAGGAGTTGCAGGCCCGGCAGGAAGAACTCCAGCGCTCCAACGCCGAGCTCGCGGAGAAGGCCGCCCTGCTGGCCGACCGCAACCGGGACATCGAACGGAAGAACCTGGAGATCGAGCAGGCCCGCCAGGAGCTGGAGGAGCGGGCGAAACAGCTCTCCCGCACCTCGATGTACAAGTCGGAGTTCCTCGCCAACATGAGCCATGAGCTGCGCACCCCGCTCAACAGCCTGCTCATCCTCGCCCAGTTGCTCGCCCAGAACCCCGACGGCAATCTGACGGAGAAGCAGGTCGACTACGCCGAGGTCATCCACTCCGCCGGATCCGATCTGCTCCAGCTGATCAACGACATCCTCGATCTGTCGAAGGTCGAGGCGGGCAAGATGGACATCCACCGGGAGCCGTTCTCGCTGCGCCGCCTCCTGGACCACGTCGAGGTGACCTTCCGGCCCCTGGCGAGCGAGCGGAACCTGGACTTCCGGGTGATCGCGGCGCCCGGAGTACCCGCCGAGATCACCACCGACGAGCCCCGTCTCCGCCAGGTGCTGCGCAATCTGCTCTCCAACGCCCTGAAGTTCACCGAGCGTGGCGGTGTCGAGCTACGGGTCGACAACGCCACGGACGACGAACTCCCCGCGCCGCTGCGCGGCGTACCGGTGGTCGCCTTCCGCGTACGGGACACCGGCGTCGGTATCGCGCCCGAGCACCTGGATTCCATCTTCGGAGCGTTCCAGCAGGGCGCCGTCACCATCGGCCGCCGCTACGGCGGCACCGGACTCGGCCTCTCCATCAGCCGCGAGGTCGCCCAGCTCCTCAGCGGGGTGATCGTCGCCGAGAGCCGGCTGGGTGAGGGCAGCGAGTTCACCTTCTACGTACCGGTCGGAAGCTCCCTGCCGGAGCGGCCCACTCCCGGGCTCGCCACCCGGGAGGCCCGGCCGGGCGGGGAGTCCCAGCCGGTTCACGACGCGACGCTCGCCGGGCGGGTGATCCTGATCGTCGACGACGACGCACGGAACGTGTACGCGCTCACCGAGATCCTGGAGGCGGAAGGGGCGCTGGTGCTCACGGCGGACGACGGACGGTCCGGCATCGAACTGCTCACCGCGCACCAGGAAGTGGACCTGATCGTGATGGACGTCATGATGTCCGGGATGGACGGCTACAGCGCCACCGCCGCCATCCGCAAGCTGCCGCGTTTCGCCGACGTGCCCATCATCGCCGTGACCGCCAAGGCCATGCCGGGAGACCGGACCAAGAGCCTGGAAGCCGGGGCCAACGACTACATCACCAAACCGGTCGACGCCTACGACCTGGTCGCGCGCGTACGCAGCTGGCTGAAGCGCTGACCTGCCGGTGCCCGGGCGTATCGGGTGGCAGCGCCTCACGCGGCGTCCGTGCCGTTCGCGGCGCCAGGGCCGCACCCGGCGTGGGCGCGGTATGCGGCGTGGGGGCGGTGCGCGGCCTCACGACACGCGGCCTCACGACACGCTGCCTCACGACACGCGGACGACCACCAGGCTGGTGTCGTCGTCGGTGTCCCCGGTGACCGAGCCGAGCAGGCGGTCCGTCCGCTCGTCCAGGCCGCCGGGGCCGAGCCGCTCCGCCGCACGGCGGAGATTCGCGAGGCTCTCGTCGAGCGCGGTGTGCCGGCGCTCCACCAGACCGTCCGTGTACAGCATCAGCGTGTCCCCGGGCTCGAGCGCGGTGCTCGACTCCGTGTACTCAGCCTGCGGCACCGCGCCCAGCAGGATGTTCCGCGGCGCATCCAGGAAGTCCGCCTGCCCGGCACGGAGCAGGAGCAGCGGCAGATGCCCGGCACTGGCCCAGCGCAGCGACCGGTCCGCGGGGTCGTACAGCGCACACACGGCGGTGGCCGTCGGGTGCCCGTGCGTGTGGAGCGTGACCTCGTTGAGCCAGGCCATCAGCCGCCCCGGCGCATGACCGGTGAAGGCCAGGCCGCGCAGCGCGTTGCGCAGCGCCACCATGCCCGTCACCGAGTCGATGCCGTGGCCGGCGATGTCGCCGACGGCGACCAGCACCCGGCCACTGGGCAGCGGCAGGACGTCGTACCAGTCACCGCCCACCCGGTACTCCTCGGCCGCGGGCCGGTAGCGGGCCGCGACCTGGAGGCCGGGCAGCCGATGCAGAACGGGCACTTCGGGGACGATCGCCTGCTGCAACTGGAGAACGATCTGATGACGCAGCGCGGCCTGCGTCTGTGCGGCGGTCAGCCGGTCGAAGGTCGCGCTGAGCGCGATCTCCGTGTGGTGCTGCGCCGAGACGTCCTGGTACACCCCGGTGATCCCGGTGAGGACACCGCCCGTCAGCAGCGGTTCCGCGGCGATCCTGACATGCCGCAGCCCGCCGTCCTCGCGGACCGCGCGGACCACGGTGTGCGCGCCCTCCCGGCTGCGGGTCAGCGCCGTGAGCAGCTCGGTCAGATTCCCGGCCTCGTCGCGGTGCAGATGCGGCGCGAGCCGGCCCAGCGGCACCGGGGGAGTGGCCGGGTCGAGCCCGAAGATCCGGTACGCCTGCTCGCTCCACCGGGACCTGCCGCTGATCAGGTCGTCCTCGAAGGCGGCCAGGTTCTCCAGCCGGCCCAGCACCCGCGACAGGGACATCCCGGGATCGGTGGCACCGTGCCAGAACACGACCGTCCGGCCGGGGCCGACGGGCAGCACCCGGACGTCGTGCAGCGGATCGGGGTCCCCGGCCCGGTGCTCGGCGGGCACCCTGGCCGCCCGCTGCGGGACCGCCGACTCGCGCGCCGCCTGCGCGAGTCGTACGAGATCGGCGTGCATGGCCGGGAACACCTGGGCGAGCGGGCGGCCCGCCGGGCCGTGCACCGGGCCCGCGGAGTCCAGCGCCGGCCGGTTGAGGTGTTCGACGTGCAAGGTCCCGGTGTCCGGGTCCGCGCGCAGGGCCATCGCCGGATGCGTCAGCAGATCGAGGAGCGGGGCAAGTACGGCGGGCTCCGCGGGGTCGGGCGCGCCCACGTCCAGGATCCGTGCGGCCGGGACCGCCAGACCGGTCAGCGCCCGCTGCACCGGCTCGTCCAGGGTCATGGGGCCCGGCCAGTCGGCGAGTGCCAGCCCGGTCACCAGCCCGCGTTGCCGCAACGGCAGTACGGCCCGGGCCGCGGCCGGAGCGGGCCCCGGCAGCCGCTCGCCCTCCGGCGGGCCGGACGGCAGCCACACGGGGGCGGCCTCCGTCAGCACCCGGTGCAGCGGACTGCCCGCCGCCGGCGGAATCCACCGCCAGTGCGCGGCCTCCAGCGAGTTCACTCCCGCCTGCCCGGCCAGCTCGAGACAGTCCGTCCCCGTGCGCCGGAACAACCACAGGCCACGGACGCCGAGCGGGCGCATCCCGCCGTCGAGCAGGGTCTCGGCGATCTCGTCGACCGTGCTGCCGCTCTGCGCGGCGGCCTCCGCGGCAGCCTCGATGTGACGGGCCCTGCGCGCGTCGGCCCGGTTCTCGTCGGCCCGGTTCTCGTCGGCCCGGTTCTCGTCGGCCCGGTCCGCGTCGGCCCGGTCCGCGTCGCGCCTGTCCGCATCGAGTGCTGCGTCCGCGCTGTCGACGGCGTCAAGGGCGTCGGGGGTGCCGGGGGTGCCGACGGTGCGTGGGGCGGTCGGGGCGTGCCCGGCATGCGCGCCGCTCCGTGCGTTCGTGGCCTGCTCGTCCCGCGTGGCGCTCTCGGCCTGCAGAGCGTTCTCGCCCGCCGCGCCCGCCGTCCCTGATGCGGCGTTGACGATGTCGGCGGCCAGATCCTCCGGGGGAAGACCGGTGGTCTGTGCCAGCTGGGCGAGGTGGTCGACGGCCTCGGCGGGAGTGAGGGAGAGCTGCGCGACAAGGACGCCCGAGGCCAGGTCGAGCAGATGGTGGCGCGCGACGTCGCGGCGCAGAGCCGCGAGTTCGGCGGTGAGCTGCGTGACTGCGGCGGCCAGCTGGTCCGGCCCCGGTTCGTTCCGTCCTCGATCGGGCACGGTCATGTCGTCTCCAGCGTGACGAACCGGATTCTACCCGGGCACAACGCTCCGGGCAGCGGACGGCCGCCCGTACCGGCGTGGGGTGTACGGGCGGCCGCCGAGCTGTCCGTCAGGCGCCGCGTGGCCGTTCCGGCCCTGGACGCTGTGGCCCTCGTGGGCCGTGCTGCCGCTGATGGTGGTGGTGCGTGGGCGCTCCCGGGGCGCCCGGAGTGCCGTGTGTGTCCTGCCTGTCCTGGGTGCTCGCGGAACCCGCGGCGCCGGGGCTGTCGGCGTCGTACTGCTGCCGCAGCTCCTCGGCCTTGCGGCGCAGCCGCGCCCGGTGTTCGGGGTCGTTGCAGCGGTCCGCGCCGCGGGTGAGCTCCTCGGCCATCGCCCGGAGCTGCTCCGGAGTCCTGACGGGTTCACCTGCTGTGGTCATGGCTCCTCCTTCCGTGGCCGGACGCCTGTAGGCGTCGGGCCCGGGGCCATGAGCCAGGCAAACACGACCGGGTCACCCTCGCATCCCCGCTTGTCACGCGGCGTGACGAACAGCCCTTCTACCTGGGGTGATGCCCAAGGGAAGTCCCTGTGTCCCCGGTTCGACCGGGCGCAGACCGTGCATTTCCGGATAACCGGGTCCGGCGCGGGCAGGCGCGGTATGCCGGCAGCGAAGGGAGTGAGAGCCATGACGCAGCTCGTGAAGGACGTGATGACGAACGGAGTGCTGGCACTGGCTCCCGAGGCAACGCTCGTCGAGGCCGCCAGGCTGATGCGGGACAGGGACATCGGAAACGTGATGGTCGCCGACGAGGACCGGCTGCTCGGCGTGCTGACGGACCGTGACATCGCCGTGCGTTCGGTCGCCATGGGCCACAACCCGCACATGGTGCCGGTCCGTTCCGTGTGCACCCCGGACGTGCTCACCATCGGACCGGACGTGGACACCGCGGAGGCCGTGAGGATGATGCGGGTGCACGGGGTGCGCCGGCTCGCGGTCGTCGAGGACGGCCGGCCGCTGGGTGTCGTCACGCTCGGGGACCTCGCGAGGGCCCGCGATCCGGGCTCCGCCTTGGCGCACATCAGCGCCGCGCCGCCGAACAGCGGCGCCTGAGCAGGGGCCTTCGGGTCCTGTCCGGGTCCTGTCCCGGTGGGCGGGGGACTCTTCCGGGACGGCTCCGGATCCTGGCCCGGGAACCGGACGCGACCAGGAGGCCGGGCAGCCGGGACACCCCGGGGCCTCAGGGCCTCACGGCCGCGGGGCCTCACATGTGGCGGTTCGCGTAGTACTGCTCGATGAGGCGGACGGTCATCACGTCATCGTCGTCCCGTCCGCTCTCGAAGTCCGGCGACTCCTTGATCTGCTCTTTCGAACAGTCCACGTGCACCGTCTCGTTCTCGTGGTCGATCCGCGTGACCACACCCGCCGGTACGCGGACCCGGTGGCCGAAGATCCACGGCCCGGTGTCCACGACGATGTAGGAGCGCCCGACGTCCTCGGAGTGCCTGTCGATCTTGCCGATGGCGCCGTCGGTCGCCTCGACCTTGTATCCGATCAGCTGCGCCCCCGGTGCGTGCCCCGCGGTCTCGGGGAAACCCCACATACCTGCACCCATGGCGATGTCCTTTCCTCCTGTGCTGCGGGTACCCGGTTCATGCTGCGGCTACCCGACACAGAGCCGCCGACCTGGGACGCGACGGTCAACAAGGAGCGCGCACGCAGCGGTGAGTCCAAGACAGCGAGCCGCACCTCGACCGAGGACATGTTCGTCGTCGCGGCGCGGCGGTCTGCGCTCCCACAAGGGCGCACAAGCCGACGGACGACCAGCTGTACGCAGTGGCCAAGAGCCGCAACATCGACGGCCGTTCCTCGTGCCGATGTTCCTGGGTCCGGAGTCCCCGGAAGGCCGTCCGTTGCCGCCGACCGCTCGGGCCGAGCGGCACGGACGGGCTTATTCCCTCGTGGTGTTTCCGGCGTGTGTGGCGCCGTACGTACGAAGCGTGACGAACGCCAACTGAGTGTGATTGCTGTGCTCTTGATGCGCGAGCCCACGCTCCCGTCAGGGCAGGTAGCGCTCCAGCGCCGCAGCGCCTTTCTCCTCGATCTCCTTGCGGGCACGTGCCAGATTGGCGGGGGTGGGCTCACGGCCGGACGCCATCACCAGATCCTCGGGATCGAAGGGGCGCTCCGATCCGGTGAAGTAACGCACCGGCCGCTGCCTGCTCTCCGGCTCTTCGCTCTTGTCCTGCGTCATGATGTGCCTCCGGGCGAATCCGGTGTCGAGCGACTGAATACCAGCATCACGCGGGATCCGGTGCAATGCAGCCCGGGGAGCACAAAGCGCCGGAATTCCGTCCGCCGACGCGACGGAAGGCAAGCGGAGAGCCACCCGGAGGTACCTCCGGAGAGCCACCCGGAGGCACACCCGTACCGTCCGTACCGTCAGGCGATCGACGCCGAGACGATCGCCGCCACCGCGAGATTGCACGACGCCGTCACCCACACCGCCGGGTGCGGCTCCGCCTCGACCAGCGTCGCTCCCAGCTTGCCCGGCGTCACCAGGTCCACCACCAGGAACGCCACGGCCATCAGCACGAGCCCCAGCACACCGAACGCGGCCGTCGACACCAGGCCCTTGCCGAAGTCGTCGTACGTCGTCCAGATCGACGTGAACACAATGCCGCCGATGCCCAGCAGGGCGGAGCTCAGCAGTACCGCCGCATTGCGGTTGCGCTCCTCCCAGATCTGCCGGCCGAGCTTGCCGGGCGTCAGCGCGTCCACCAGGACGATGCCGAGGATCAGCAGGACCACACCGAGGGCACCGTAGGCGGCGGCCCGGCCAAGTCCATTGACTATGTCGGTCATTGAGAAGCCAGCTCCGTGTCGAAGAATGATCGTGGTCAAGGCGCGGCAAAATGTATCGCACGGTGATCGCGCGAGGGTGAGGCAGGCAAGGCACTACCACGCCCGGGGGACGTGCAGAGCCCGCGAAGAGCCGACCCTCCGGTTCCATCAGCCGGAAGCCCAGCCATCCTCCATCTCTGCGGGGCTCGGTCTGATCAGGCGGCCGGCTGTAGTCGGACGCAGCATTGTCCGGGGCTGGGCGCCAGGCATGCCTCAAGTCCTCCCGTATCGAGCCCGCTGAGGGCGCCGCGCAGCAGGTGGAGGTTCATGCCGCACACCGTCTCGGTGTGCTCCTGGGCCAGCGTGTGGAAGGGGCAGTTGCCCAGAATGATGGCGTCCTCCTCGCGGCGTGGCTCGTAGCCGTACCGCTCCAACAGGTCGAAGACGTTCGTCGTGTTCTGCTCGCCCAGTTGCCTGCCGAGTTCTTCGGCCTTGCGGTGCAGCACCGTGCGCACGGGCTCACCCGTCGCGTCGGATTCCTCCACCGCTTGGGCGAGCAGCCGTCCGGCCAGCTCGTAGCGGCGGTCCGGCAGGTTGACGGCGACCTGCTTCGCCGAGCGACGGTAGAGCTTGGCCGGCCTTCCCGCGCCTGGCCCGGAGCGTCCGCTGCGGCGCTCGTAGACGACGTCGAGCAGAAATTCGTCGGCCAGTCGGTCCAGGTGGAACGCGGCGGTCTTCCGGGCCAGCCCGAGGGCGGCCGCCGCCTCGTCACGGCTGACCGGGCTCGGCTGGCGCACCACGTGGTCGTACAGCCTCCTGCGGGTCGGCTCGTCGAGAGCGGCGACGGCGGAGACGTCGGGGTCGCGTACTTCCTTCGGGGTGTCCACGAACACCAGTGTAAAACCTACGGCCATTGACTATAGACCGGATCGGCGCTTCTATTGCTAATGAACCTTGCCGATAGAAGGAGAGGGCCATGTCCTCCGTAACCACAAGCACCACCTCCGCCGCCCCGCGGAGGGCGGCGCTCACCGACCCCGGCTACCAGGCGTTCGTGATCCTGCGTACCGGCTTCACGGTGGCGCCGATCCTGTTCGGGCTGGACAAGTTCGCCAACCTGCTCGTGGACTGGCCCACCTACCTCGCGCCGTGGATCGACAACATCGTTCCTGGCAGCGCCCAGGCGGCCATGTACGCGGTGGGTGTGATCGAGATCGTGGCCGGCGTCACCGTGGCGCTGGCTCCGCGCTTCGGGGGCTGGCTGGTGGCGGGATGGCTGGCGGGCATCATCGTCAACCTGCTGACCATCCCGGGCCACTACGACGTTGCCCTGCGCGACTTCGGACTGCTTCTCGGCGCTGTCGCGCTGGCCCGGCTCGCCCAGCGCTACCACTCCAAGCGGCAGCAGCCGTGAACGGACGACGCGCGCACTGAACCCGTCCGGCGGGTGGAGCCTCACGGCACCACCCGCCCGACCGTGGTACCGCGTGGAATCGCGATCAGCTTCGTGCAAAGCGTGGAGCAGGCCCGATGAGATGGTGAAGTCATGGGAGCTTCTCCCAGAACCGATCGCCGTCGCCCAGTGGTTTCGCGGACCGATGGCTACGTTCCGCTGCGCGACTACGCAGTGATCGGCGACGGCCGGACCGCGGCACTGATCGCCCGCGACGGGTCAGTGGACTGGCTCGGCCTGCTGGATCTTGACTCGGCCGCGGTGTTCGGTGCCATGCTCGACGCCGACCGCGGCGGCCGGTTCCTCCTGGAACCGGCGGTGCGGTACCGGAGCGAACGCCGCTGTCTGCCTGGTACGAACGTGCAGGAGACCACGTTCGTCACCCCGCAGGGCCATCGTGCGGGTCACCGACATGCCGGCCAGGACGCGGCCCTCGGAGAGCCAGAAGACGGCCCGGACGCCTATCTCGCCGTGCCCGACCCGAAGAGTGCAGACCGTGACCCGTTCCTCGCGGTCATCCCGCTCATCCAACGCGGCTGGCGGATCGACCACCCCCGCTGGGGAGTTTTGGCAATCCAGTCCGCCGACGGGCTCGCCGGAGTGGCGTTCACCACCGGCGACCTCGATCCGGAAGCCGAGCTGACCACCCGCGACGCCCGCTGGCAGCTGTGGGCCGGCACCTCCATCGAGCGCCTCGCCTGGTACGCCACCGCCAGCACCAACACCGATGGGTCGCCGTGGGACTTCTCATGCGTCCTGCGGATACCAGCGCAGTTCCACAGTGTTGCCGTCCGGGTCCTGCACGTAGAGGGAGACTGCGGTGCCCTGGGCGCCGAAGCGCTCGTCGGGACCGTCCAGCACCGTGAAGACGCCGGAATCGATGACCTGCTGCCAGTCGAGCGGCTCGACCACCAGGCAGATGTGGTCGACGTTGGAGCCCTCCGTCCGCTCGGCGGGCGCCTTGACGAGGTCGATGATGGTGGTAGGGCTCACCCGCACGGACGGGAAGGGGGCCCTGCCGGCTCGCCACTCCTCCACCCGCACCGGCCTCAGGCCCAGAGGGCCGGTGTAGAAGGCGAGCGAACGCTCGATGTCGGCGACGGTGAGGACGAGATGGTCGAAGGCGATCACGCGCATGGGTATCTCCGCGGGGTCGGGGCGCCCAGGGCGCCGGTGGCGGTACAACGGGGCCGGCGGCTCCGGACCTCGCCGCTCCGCGGCGGATGGTCCCCGGCTGTCGTGGCCTGCCCTTGATGCGAGCATCGCCGAGCAGGCATTCATTGGTCCAACGCATGTTTGTCATCTGATCCAGCTCGTTTCACGATTGGCCAATGGATCTTCAGCAGATGCGTTACGTCCTCGCGGTGGCGGAAACCGCCAGCTTCACCCGCGCCGCCGAGCAGTGCCACATCGTCCAGTCCGCGCTCAGCCACCAAGTGGCCCGGCTGGAGAAGGAGCTGGGCGCCCGGCTGTTCGATCGGACCAGCCGCAGGGTGCGGCTGACCACAGCCGGGGAGGCGTTCCTGCCCGCTGCCCGCCAGTCCTTGGAGGCGGCCGAGCGGGCCCGGGCGGCGGTGGCGGCGGCCACCGGCGAGATACGGGGCCAACTGACCGTCGGATCGATCCCCACCGTGGCGGCCGTCGACCTCCCCGCGGTGCTTCGGGACTATCGCCTGCGCTACCCCCAGGTACGGATCAGTCTCCGGGCGGGCTCCAGCGAGCGGCTCCTCGATCAGGTGCGCGACGGCATACTGGACGCGGCATTCCTCGGCGTCCAGCCCGGCTTCCGTATGCAGGGCGTCCGTGACAAGGAACTTGCCCACGGGCGGCATGTCGCGGTGGTCGCCCCGGGCCACCCGCTGGCCACGGAACACGAGGTGGATCTCCGCTCCCTCGCCGAAGAGGTGTTTGTGGATTTCGCCGACGGCAGCGCCGCCCGCGCCCAGTCAGACCAGGCGTTCGCGGCGGTCGGCCTGCGGCGCGAGGTCGCCTTCGAGGTGTCCGGCGTCGAGCTCATGGTCCGGATGGTCCGCAATGGATTGGGCATCGCCCTGCTGCCCGCGACATTCACCGCCGAACTGCACGGGCTGCGGTGTGTGCCGATCACCAACGGGCCGGTACGGGTGGAGCGCCTCATCTGGAGCCGGTTCACCCCGTCACCTGCGGCCTCCGCTTTCCTCTCACTGCTGGGCGTCTGCATGCCGTCCCCGACGGCCTGACCGCCTCGGGGTTGCGCTGCCTCGAGTTTCGTAGAGTCCGGTGATCTTGTTTCAGGCGGACTGCGACGTGTGCTCCTGGCTTCGCCAGAATTTCCGTTCACGCCCGCGCCCGAGCGGAAGACCCACTTCGCCCCTGACTCACCCCATCCGTCAGTGCATCGCATACCCGGCCAAGGCGCCGACGAGCCACCCGCGATCGCTGTCCGATTGTCGTAGCCAGCAAGATCAAGTAAGGTCAGCCAACGTGAACACCGGACCGGCGCTACGCCACGCACAGATTGGCCACCCGGTGGAGGGCTGATCGCACAGCGGGTGCGCAGAAGGCACCCCCTCAGTTCGGCACGCGGACCTCCCAATGCTCGCGCATTGCGAGTCCGTTCTTCGTGTCCAACAACAACGAGGTCAGCTGAATGACAGTCACGTTCAACCACACCATCATCGCCGCCAAGGATCGCAACGAGTCGGCTCAGTTCTTCCGCGAGCTGTTGGAAGTCCCGGAAGCACCGTCCTGGGGCCCGTTCACCAACATCCAGCTCCCCGACGGCGTGCTGCTTCAGTTCGCCGAGCCGCCGGTGGAGATCCAGATGCAGCATTACGCGTTCCTGGTCGACGACGAGCTGTTCGACCGGGCGTATCGGCGGCTGTGTGATCGCGACATCGAGCACTGGGCCGATCCGCAGATGCGACGCCCAAGCGAGATCAACAACGGGCACGGCGGTCGAGGGGTGTACTTCAAAGACCCTGCCGGTCACGCGATTGAGCTGATCACCCGCCCGTACCTGTAGCCGAGGAAGTGCCTGGTTGGGCACCCGAAACGCGGCGCCCGACCAGGCAACCAACTGGCGAAACCCTACTGTTGCCTCAGCGGGCTGAAACGCCGCGATCGGCTCGGTGGCGCGTTCGCGGCGGGCCAGGGTGCGCATCACCGGAAGGAAGCCGTGACGAGCCACGGCGATGCGGGTGAGGCAGGCGGTTACCGCATCGGTGGCTTCAGCAGGCACCGACGGCGTGGGCGCCTCCAGACTGGCGGCGCGACAGGGCAAAGCTTGCCGGGAGGGGCACTAGATCGTCGAGGTGGGCCACGAGTTCCACGAGGCGGGTGAGCAGGCACTGATCGAGCGGGAGTACGTGTGCGAACACGCCGACAGGACGGTCGAGCGGCATGGTCGGCAGCTGCGCTGCGAGCCGGGCACGAGCAGCGTCGAGCTCCTCGGCCAGAGCCGCAGGTCCACCGGCCGCCTCCTGCTCGCCGAACGTTCGGCGAGGCTGACCTGGCCCGAGGTGACGGTCATCGCCTTGGCCCCCGCCGTCCACGCGGGCGTTGGCGACATCCGCGTCCAGAGCGCCGAAACGCTCGACCGTGGCGGCCACCGCCGCCGAGGTGGCCTCCCAGTCTGCGGCATCCGCGGTCAGCGTCAGAAGGTTCTCGGGCTGGTCGACCGAATCGGCGAGTGTACGCAGTCGTTGCGCGTTTCGGCCGGTGACGGCCACCCGGTGTCCGGAAGCCGCTCTGGAGATCCACGAGGATGGGCCAGCGGTCCAGCAGCCGCTTCATCTCATCGCGCGTGGCGAGGTACTGAACGGAGTTGTAGGGCACGATCAGGAGGCCGTCACTTTCCCTCACCTGGCCTTCATCGATGGCCAGGGGCGGTTCGTCGTCGCGACGACTGCCTTCCAGGAACGAGACTGCGATCTGGCGCATCCATCGCATCGCCGAGCCATCAGATACGTCGCTGCCCCTCAGTGCAGACGCATGTCTTTTCGTCCGTGCAGAATCCGCCCCCGAACCCGTGAACCGTCCGACAGTAGATCCTGAACAAAGCGTCATTACAGCCAGGGAGAAGGAATTCGTCGTCGGTGGGAGCGGTAGACCCGATCGGGCACGTATGCGTCGCCGGAGTGGTGACCGCTTGAGCGGTTCCGCTCATGACCAGACCGCTGAATACGAGCAACGCCGCTGTGACGACCACCCGCAGTGCTTGTGTCATACGGTGTCCATTCTCCGCGAAGTGGGGCAAAAGTTCTCGCTCAAGTTGCCCGCTCAGAGATGGGTCACTCAGCGGGTCACTCCATCGGAGTAGAAGTACACTCCATCAGCCGCTGATCGGCAGCGCTGCTGACGTTTGCGACACGCGCCCTCACCACATATGGACTGAGTCTCGGGGGACCAGAAGGAGGCCACAGGGCCGCCGCAACTGACGGCTGTCCGACGGCAAATCAGCGAACACTTGGTCGTTGTCGGCACGAAGCGAGCCCCCAAGCCTGTCGATCAACTCGCCTGAGAGGTCGTTAAGTCCGTTTCTGGTAGTGGCCTTACCCGGGTTGGGCGAGCAGTCGTGCCGTTCGCGGACCCTGAATGCCTGGTCAGGGTGCTGGTTGAAGGCGTGCACGATCTGCTGGTAGGCGGAGCCTTGGGTCGTGAGGACCGGATCGGGATCGGAAATTCGGTGCTCTGCCCGCCCCGTGAGGACCCAAGCTGGTGCGCATGACTTTGGCCACCCCCATACTGCACAGCGCTCGCCTGCGACTGCGCCCTTTCACCGACACCGACGCGGACCCCCTCTTCGCGCTGCACAGCAGCACCTACGTGATGCGCTACTGGGACTCCCCACCGTGGACCGAACGGGCCCGCGCCGAGCGCTTCATCGCGATGTGCCGGAAGATGGCGGACGAAGGCACCGGGGCACGGGTTGCCATCGACCGTGCTTCCGACGGGGCCTTCGTCGGCTGGTGCGTGCTGACCGGATGGAACCCGGACTACCGCAGCGCATCGTTGGGCTACTGCCTCGACGAGGCGATGTGGGGCCACGGCTACGCGACGGAGGCGGCGCACGCCTTGCTGCAGTGGGCATTCGACACACTGGACCTGAACCGAGTCCAGGCCGAGACCGATACGCGCAACGTGGCATCCGCCCGGGTACTGGAGAAGATCGGGTTCGTGCGTGAAGGGACGTTGCGGGAAGACTGCGTCGTGAACGGCGAGGTATCCGACTCGTGGGTGTTCGGATTGCTCAGGCGAGAATGGCGACCGGCGGCCCTGCCGATCCCAGCCCCCTGAGTCCGCTTCTGGTAGCGGCCTCGACCCGGCAGGGTGAGGAAGCGTTGACGGGTGAGGCGTCCGAGGCGGTCGGTGACGTTCACGCGGCCATCCCGAAGTCGTCGCGCCAGGCAGGAGTGGGCGTGGTGAGGCGGCGGGTCATGTTCGCGGTGGAGGCCCAGCGGGGAACAGCGGCGACAGTCGCGCTCCGGACCATGTCAGGGGCTCGGCAGGTCAGTTGCGATCCGCATACGGAGTCTTCCAACCTGGTGCTCCAAAGCCCTCGCGCCGTTGCTTGAAGTCACAGCCAAGTCAGAAGGGCATAACCGGCAGCTGCGGCGGCGAGGCCGACCAGGAGGCTGCCGATGGCGTTGAGTCCGGCCTCGGCGAGGGAGCCGTCTTCGAGGAGCCGGACGGTTTCGAAACTGAAGGTGCTGAAGGTGGTCAGGGCGCCGCACACGCCGACGCCCAGCAGCAGCATGACGTCGCTGGGCAGGCCGTGGGCCGCTACGGCGCCGGCCAGGGCACCGAGGATGAACGACCCGGCGATGTTGACGGTGAAGGTGCCGAGCGGGAAGACACTGTCGTGGCGGGCCTGGATGGCCTTGTCGGTGAGATAGCGCAGGGGCGCGCCGAGCATGCCACCGAGGAACACCAGGACTACGGCGTTCAATTGATCTGCTCCTCGGTGACGGGGGTGATTCCCGTGCTGCTCTGCGCGACGACTTGGACCGGTTCCAGTGTGATCAGTGCCTCGGGGACGACTTCACGGGCCTGGGGCATGAAGGCGCGGATGCGGTCCTCCTCGTCGATGATGACGACGGTCAGGGGGAGGTCTTCGGCGAGATCGAGCAGGCGGGTGGTGTGCACAATCGATGAGGTGCCGAAGCCCTCGAAGCCGCGGAAGACGCTGGCGCCGGAAAGCCCGGCGTGGTGGGCGCGGTGGACGATCTCGGTGTAGGCCGGCTTGTGGTGGTACTGGTCGCACTCGCCCAGGTAGATGGTCATCCGCAGGACCGGGCCGTTCAACGGCGGACGCGGCGGCCGTGGGGGAGGGTTTTCCTCGGGGTGGTGCCGGGGGAGGTGCAGGCTCATCACTGCCTCTTTACGGGACAGACCGCTTGGGTGGCGGGGTGGCCGGTCCGGCGGTCGGCGAGGGGGGTACTTGGCTGTGGCGGCTGGGGCCGCGGCGCACCGGCAGTCCAGCGGCCCGGCGGGCGGCCGCAATGCCGAGCCATACCGCGACCAGCCCGGCGAGAATGCTCGTCAGGGCGTAGGCGTCGGCCTTTGACCAGTCGCCTAGTGAGAGCAGGTGGTGTATCTCCACGGTGTAGGTGGAGAAGGTGGTGTAGCCGCCGAGGAAGCCGACGCCCAGGAAGGGCCGGACGTAGCGGTTGGGTGGCCACACCTCCAGGACGCAGACCATGAGCAGTCCCAGGGCGAAGCTTCCGGAGATGTTGGTGATGAAGGTGGCCCAGGGGAACCCGCCGGCCGGGGTGGGCCAGGCGAGGGCGAGGCCGTAGCGGGCGATGCTGCCCAGTCCGCCGCCCAGGGCGACCACCGCCAGGACGTCCGCCTGGCGGGAGCGTTTGGCTTTGGCCGGTGGCTGGGGAGGGGCCTGTGGTCCGGCGCCGACCTCGACGTCCGGGTCGACCGGCAGAACCTCCGCCGGCGGCGCTGCGTCGTCGCGGGGCCGGGCTGGGGGTTCTCCGCGTGACATCGTCCTGCTTCCTCACCGAGCTGCGCTTCTCCATGGACGGTGGACCGCGCGCCGCACTCTGCCGTCCTCGCGCTGTGCGTCGGACGCGAGGGGTGTCCGCAGGGCTGCGGCTGCTCCGGTTTGGCTGAGACGCTGTCCGGGACGGGCGGGGCATGATGTCCTCCTACCTGTGGGCGTGCCTGCGTGGCAGTCCAGGTAGGGACTGTTGTCGACCCAGGTACGCGGTCGCGGTTTCGGCGAGCCCCACCGCCATCACTGTCAGCCTACGCTGTCGACCTGGCGAGGACGAGGGGCGGAGCTGTCCCATCGGACCCGGTAGGGGACCTGCGGACAGCCGCGGTGAGCATGCGGCCGCGTGACACAGATGTCCTCATCGAGGTCAGCCCTCGCGGCTGATTCCGGTGGGCGCGACGTCGACCGGCTCCAACGTCGCCAGCATGTGCATGCCCACGCTCATGCGGTCCAGGCGGATCAAGAAGGCCTGCAGGATGACCATGTCGTCCACGAGCACGATCTCGACGGGAAGGTGCCGAACGACCGCGAACGGTCTCTCCTGCCGCAAGGTGCCGCCATCTCCGAACCCGGCGATAGCGGAGCGCACGCTCGCTCCGAGCAGGCGGCTCTCATGGGCACACAGGACGATCTGCTCGGCCGTCGGTGCCCCGTGCCGTGACGGACGCGCACCATCGAGGTAGATCGTCAGCCGACCGAACTGTGTTGGCGAGGCCACGGCTCCTCCTCAACCGACGGCGGTCGAGAGCACATCGTCCGGAGAAAACTGCCAGGCGACCGACAATCCCCGCACGCCCATCGGACCACACCTGACACAGGCCAGCAAGGATCCCCAGGCGGAGACCCTCGGTGGAGCGGCACTCCATGAATTGCGAAATTCTGCAATTCAATACATGCTGTGGGTGGCTGTGTCCGTAGGTAGCCGCGGGCACAGCACCAAGCGATACCCCTCCGTCCGAGGTTATGAGGAGAGTCCGAGACCGTGCCGGTTCCGCTGTATCAGGCCAAGGCCGAGTTCTTCCGGATGCTGGGGCACCCGGTCCGCATAAGGGTCCTGGAGCTGCTGCAGGGCGGGCCGATGCCGGTGCGGGAGCTGCTGACGGCGATCGAGGTGGAGCCGTCGGCCCTGTCACAGCAGCTGGCAGTGCTGCGCCGCTCCGGCATCGTGACGTCCACGCGGGAGGGCTCGACCGTGGTCTACGAGCTCGCCGGTGGGGACGTCACGGATCTCATGCGGGCCGCGCGGCGGATCCTCACCGAGCTGCTGGCCGGGCAGAACGAGTTGCTGGCGGAGCTGCGGGAAGCCGAGGTCGCGGCGCAGTGAGTGCGGTCTTCACCCAGGCCCTGGGCCGGGTGCGTTCCCTGTTGCCTGCGCGGGCGGACTTCGCGGTCATGGCGCGGAGCCCGCGCCGGGATCTGCTCGCGGGCCTGACGGTGGCGATCGTGGCGCTGCCGCTCGCGCTCGGCTTCGGCGTGTCCTCCGGGCTAGGGGCGGAGGCGGGACTGGCGACCGCGGTGGTCGCTGGTGCGCTCGCGGCGCTGTTCGGCGGCTCGAATCTGCAGGTGTCGGGTCCGACGGGTGCGATGACGGTGGTGCTGGTGCCGATCGTGGCCCAGTACGGCCCCGGCGGGGTGCTGATGGTCGGGCTGCTGGCTGGGCTGATGCTGATCGCGCTCGCCCTGCTGCGGGCCGGTAAGTACATGCGGTACATACCCGCACCGGTGGTGGAGGGCTTCACGCTCGGTATCGCCTGCGTGATCGGCCTTCAGCAGATCCCGAACGCGCTCGGGGTGGCCAAGCCCGAGGGCGAGAGGGTCCTGGTGGTGACCTGGCGGGCGGTGGAGGAGTTCGTACGCACCCCGAACTGGACCGCCGTCGCCCTCGCCATCGGCGTCGCGGCCGTGATGCTGCTCGGCGCGCGCCTGTGGCCCACCGTCCCGTTCTCCATCGTCGGGGTGATCGCCGCGACCGTGATTGCCATGGTGTTCCATCTGGACGCCGCAGCCCCGATCGGCGATCTGCCGTCCGGTCTGCCCGCCCCCTCGCTCGGCTTCCTCGACGTGAGCGCGGTCGGTTCACTGTTCGCCCCCGCGGTGGCGGTGGCGGCGCTGGCCGCGCTGGAGTCGCTGCTGTCAGCCACCGTCGCGGACGGGATGACGGTCGGGCAGCAGCACGACCCCGACAAGGAACTGTTCGGCCAGGGCGTCGCCAACCTGGCCGCGCCGCTGTTCGGCGGCGTCCCCGCGACGGCCGCCATCGCCCGTACCGCTGTCAACGTCCGTACCGGGGCGGGCTCGCGGCTGTCGGCGCTCACCCACGCCGGCGTCCTCGCCGTGATCGTCTTCGCCGCCGCCCCGCTGGTCTCGAAGATTCCGCTGGCTGCGCTCGCGGGGGTGCTGCTGGCTACCGCCGTCCGCATGGTCGAGGTCGGCTCGCTGCGCGCCATGGCCCGCGCGACCCGCTCCGACGGAATCGTGCTCGTCCTGACGGCGGTCGCCACCCTCGCCCTCGACCTGGTCTACGCGGTGATCATCGGGCTCGTGGTGGCGGGTGCGCTGGCGCTGCGGGCGGTTGCCAAGCAGGCCCGGATGGATCAGGTGGACTTCCGGCCGGATCTGCCCGGCGAGCACAGCGACGAGGAGCATGCGCTGCTGGCCGAGCACATCGTCGCCTTCCGGATCGACGGGCCGCTGTTCTTCGCTGCCGCGCACCGGTTCCTGCTGGAGCTGAGCGAGGTCGCCGACGTACGCGTGGTGATCCTGCGCATGTCGCGCGTCACGACCATGGACGCCACCGGCGCCCTGGTCCTCAAGGACGCGGTCGAGAAGCTCAACCGGCGCGGCATCGCCGTCATGACGTCCGGGATACGGCCCGGCCAGCGCCAGGTGCTCGACTCCGTCAGCGCTTTGGATCTGCTGCGGCTGGAGGGACGGGAGTACGCCACCACCCCGGAGGCGATCGCCGGGGCCCGCGCCCTTCTGCATCACGCCGGGGTGCTGCCAGGCGTTCCCGCGCAGTCTCCCGCCCCCGTCGCCGAGGAGGCTTCCCGATGACCGTCCCCGTCTCCCGTCGCATGGTCGAGGTGTCCGGCACCGAGGCTCTGTGGCTGCTCGAAGGCGCCGCCCAGGGGCGGCTGGTGTACGTCCAGCGCGAGAGCCCCGTGGTCCGCCCGGCCGTGCACCTCCTCCAGTACGGCCAACTGATCGTCCGCACCCCTGCCCAGGCAACAGCCCTCTCCGACAGGGCCGCGCTCACCTACCACGCCGATGAGATCCGCGTGGCCGGAGGCATCGGGTGGACGGTGACCGCCACCGGGCCGGCCGAGGTCATCACCGACCCCGACGAGGCCGCGCACTACCGCCGTACGCTGCCCGGCTGGGTCCACGGCCCGCACGACACCCTCGTACGCATCCGCCCCCAAACGGTGACCGGGTTCCGCCTGGCTCACGGGGAAGTCTGATGACCTCTCCGATGGAAGCCCTGCCTTACCGGCATGTGCTGACGCTGCCAGCCGAGGGGTCCGCCGTCCGGATCGCGCGCGAGACCACCGAACAGGTGATGCTCGAATGGGGCATCAGCCGTCGCCACCCCGCCGTGGACCCTGCCCTGCTGGTCTTGTCCGAATTGGTCACCAACTGCGTGCAGCACGCTGCCGTGCTCTCTCCGACCGTCACGGTGATCTACGCGGCCGGCCCGGACACATTCGCGTTCGCGGTCCACGACCGGCACCCCTACCAGCCCGCCTTGCTGCACGCTCATCTCGGACACCGCGGAGGCCTGGCCACAGTCGTCGAGCTCACTCTCGCGGTCGGCGGCACCGCGGTCGTCCGCGCGGACGCGGATGGCCGGGGCAAGAGCATCTGGATCACCCTCCCCCTATGAGAACCCCGTGAGATCGAGAGAGCGACAATGACCATCGAGTGGCGTTACACCACGCAGTCGGACTTCTGTGTCCTTTCGCTGTCCGGGTTTCTCGGCGCTGATGGGGTGGACCGGTTCAACGGTGCCGTGGGCTGGGCCCTGGCCCGTGGCACCGGGCCGGTCATCCTCGACCTCACCGAACTGCGCGGCTGGTCCGTCGGCGGCCAGCTCGCCGTCGCCCAGGCAGCCCGCCGACTCACCCAGGAGGGGCGGAGTCTGGAGCTCGCCGCGATACCCGCGGACGGCTCGATCGTCCCCGACGGCACCCACCCGCCGATCACCGTTCACTGCGACCTGGCCACGGCAATTGCGCCGTACCAGGACGTGAGCGGCCACACGCGTGAGTGGCACAGCGACGACTGGCCCGGCGCGCGGAATCCCGCCGCGCACGGCCAGATGTAAGAGAAGCACCGCAACGAAAGCAGGCAAGGAAAGATCATGAGCGATGTCGTGGTGAAGGACAGCAACGGCACCGTCCTGGAGGACGGCGACTCCGTGACGCTGATCAAGGACCTGAAGGTGAAGGGCACCTCCGAGACACTCAAGCGCGGCACCCTGGTGAAGAACATCCGCCTCACCAGCAAGCCCGACGAAGTCGAATGCAACACCAAGAAGGTCAAGGGCCTGGTCCTCAAAACCCAGTTCCTGAAGAAGGCGTAACCCACGATCCTCCAGAGGCGGTCTCCGTGGAGGCCGGGCTGCTGAGCGGCGCCCTTGGGCAGGAGGCGTTCGCTCCCATTGCCGCCTTCCGCGTGTTCCGGCCTTCCGACGGCCGGGGCACGTGAGCCACGGACCCGCGCCGAGAGGTGAGAGGCCGCAGGGCGTGCATGGCAGCCACCACCGGAAGCGTCCCGGCGCGTCCGGTCGTGTCAGGACGGTGAGGAGCCGGGGCCGAGGCCGCGAAGCAGGGAGTGGCTCCGACGACGGCCATGGTGGCGCTGACCGTGCCGGCGGGATGCCGGAGACGGTCGACGCCCGGACGCTAACGCCCCGCTTCTTCGGCGTCGTCGGGGGCCGGAGGGTCTTGGACGCCCTCTTGGACCTGGGGCTGAACGATGCGGATAGCGTCCTGGAGCGCCGCGCGCTGCTCCACCGACATCATGCCGAAGAAGGCGACAAGCGCCGCGGCGGGGTTGTCACTCAAGGACCAGGCTTCGTTCATCAGTGCGGCCGAGTAGGCGGCCCGGGTGGAGACCGCGGTATATCGATAGGCGCGGCCTTCGACTTCCCTGCGCACCCAGCCCTTCTGATGGAGATTGTCCATGACGGTCATGACGGTGGTGTAGGCGATGGAGCGTTCCTGCCGCAGATCTTCCAGCACTTCCCGGACCGTCACCGGCCGGTTCCACTGCCAGATGCGCGTCATGACCGCGTCTTCGAGCTCTCCCAATGGACGGGGCACGGTGCCACGATAGTGGCAGATGCCGGAACAGATGATTGGTTATCGACCTATTTCGCCTATGAATGAAGGCCATTGATCGCCGAGTGGCTGCGTCAGTTTCTGCGGGAGTCGTTTCGCAGTGCCCGTGATGACAATGAATGCCCGCCGACCATCTTCGAGGCTCTGACCGGGATCGCCATGCGTCGAACGGCCTGCCCGGTCCCGCCTACCTCGACCCGGCAGCCACCGGACCGCCGCTGGGGCAGCAGACATAGCCGTCATCCGCGAAACGGGAAGCTGTGATGTCCAGCCGCTGGTGCTGGGTGGCGCTTCGGGCTGCCCCTCCCCCTGCGACGGTCCGCGCGCGGGTCAGCCGGAGACCGGATTCTGGGCGTCGAGGGCGGAGTCCAGGTCTGCGTAGAGGGTCATCGAGCCGAGATGGTCGGCCCATGAATTCGTCACCTCCAGGCGGTCCAGACCGCACACGGCGAGGGGACGGTCACTGCTGCGCAGTCTGGTGGCTGCCTGTATGACCGCCATCTCTCCCTCGGCGCTCCACCCCAGCAGTTCGGTGAGGTCGAGGACGACGGTCCCCGTGCTGCGGGCCTGAACCCAGTCGAATCCGTCCGAGAAGCGGCCGACCGCGTTGTTGCCGAGGAACCCGGCGACACTCATGACCGCCACGCCACGCTGTTCTTCGACGCTCCAGCTGATGCTCATGGGCGGCGCCGCTCTCAGTGCTCGCCGTTGGCAGGCTTGTCGCTGCGCGCCGCGCGGGCGGTATGCCGGATCCAGCCGCGGTCGATGTCCATGCTCAGCATGCGCTGATGCCCGCAGCGCGGGCATGAGCCGTCTGGGGCGACGGCCGCGGGCAGGCACTTGAGTCGGCACGCAGGGCACTTGAGCAGAGCCCCGCCACCACGCAGTCGTGGGATTCGCACCCGAACCTCCCTCTCTGGACCTTCTGAATTGCTAATCTTAGCAATTCCAGAGGTCGTCACGTAGGTGTGAGGGCGCGAGGATGGCCCCATGGCGAAGATTCTTGGGTGGATGCGATCCACGGTGCAGGCTCGACAACGATCATCCGGCCTTACGGCAGCACGTCCGGACGCAGGGCCGGTTCGGTGAGCGCGCCGCTGTACCAACTGAAGGCGGAGTTCTTCAAGACGCTGGGACATCCGGTCCGGATCCGTGTGCTGGAACTGCTGAGCGAGCGTGAGCACGCGGTCTCCGAAATGCTGCCGGAGGTCGGCGTCGAGCCCGCTCACCTCTCGCAGCAACTGGCTGTCCTGCGTCGCGCCAATCTGGTCACAACCCGCAGGGAAGGTTCGGCCGTGTACTACTCGCTGACCAGTCCCCAGGTGGCTGAGCTGCTGAGAGTCGCGCGGTCGATCCTGTCCGGAGTGCTGGCGGGACAGGCCGAACTGCTCGCGGACCTGAAGGCGGCGGCGTCCGAGGGAGAACCGCGGACCTGAGCCATCCCAAGACCGGCGGCCGCCCTTCGGCGTACATGGACAGCGCTCTGCGCGGCGAGGGGCGGCAGCCTTCCACTTGTCGGCGAGTACGCGGACAACAAAATCCCAACAAAAATAGGCAAAGCATGAGAAAAGGGCTGTGACCGGTTTCCGGGCCGTCCGTTAGTCGACTGCGAAGAGTCCTCACCAGCACCGGGAGGGGCGTTCATGGGCCTGCTAGGCAAGATCCGCGACACCGGGCGGGTGGCCGAACCTGCCCCGCCGCCCCCGGCGGAGGAACCCCTCCCGACGGCGCGGGAACTGGGTGGTTCGGTCCAGGTGCGTTGTGTGGACGCGGGCTCGTGCAACGGGTGCGAGATCGAGATCGCGGCGGCGTTCAATCCGGTGTACGACGCCGAGCGGTACGGAGCGCGGCTGGTGGCCTCGCCCCGGCACGCCGATGTGGCGCTGGTGACCGGGCCGGTGACGCGGAACATGGCCGAGCCGCTACGACGGACCGTGGCGGCCATGCCTGAGCCGCGGCTGGTGGTCGCGATCGGGGACTGTGCGATCAGCTGCGGTGAGTTCGCCGGCGGGTACGGGGTCGAGGGCGCGGTCGCCGACGTCGTACCGGTCGGTCTTGAGGTGCCGGGGTGTCCGCCCGCGCCGGAGGACATCGTGGCAGCGCTGCGGCGGGTGACCGGCCGATGAGCCTGGTCGCGGCCGGCCTTGGCGCCGCTGTCGCCGTGGGTGGGGCAGGGGCGGCGGGGGCGGCCGTACTGCCGGTCCGGCTGCGTGTCGTGGCGGCCGGGGTGTGCACGGCCTGGGTGGGTGTGGCCGGGGGTGCGGCGGGCGTGGCAGCACTGGGCGGAGCCCGATGGTCGGCCGAGCTGCCGGGGCTGCTGCCGCTGGCCGGGGTGCGCTTGGAAGTGGACGCGCTGTCGGGTCTGTTCATGGCGGTGGCGGGGGCCGTGGTGGCGGCGGTGTCGGTGTACGGCATCGGGTACACGGCCGGGCACGGCCCGCACGGGCCGGCTTCGCGGACGGCGCAGACGGTGCTGCCGCTTTTTGCCCTGACGCTGGTGCTGGTGCCTGCGGCGGGCTCGGTGTCCACGTTCCTGGTCCTGTGGGAGCTGATGGCGCTCGGTTCGCTACTGCTGGTGCTGGCCGAGCACCGCGAGCGGCCGTCGGTGCGAGTGGCGGGCGTCTGGTACGCGGTGATGACCCACCTCGGACTGATCCTGCTGCTCGTCGCCTTTGCGTTGTTCGCCGCGCACGCCGGGGACGAATCCTTCGCGGCACTGCGGCGTGGCGCGAGCGGCATGTCGCCCACGGTCAAGGGGCTGGTGTTCGTGCTGACGGCTGCGGCGTTCACGTCCAAGGCGGGGGCGGTGCCGCTGCATGCCTGGCTGCCGCGCGCTCACCCGGAGGCGCCCAGTCCGGTCTCGGCGTTGATGAGCGCGGCCATGGTCAACCTCGGCGTCTACGGCCTCGTACGCACCGGGTTCGATCTGCTGGGCGGGGGGCCCGCGTGGTGGTGGCTGGGGCTGATCGCGCTGGGCGGGCTGTCGGCCGTGTACGGGATTCTGCAGGCCGCGATGGCCTCGGACCTGAAGAGGCTGCTGGCGTACTCGACGTCGGAGAACATGGGGCTGGTGTTGATCGGGGCCGGGGCGGCGGGCCTCTTCGCCTCCGCCGGTGACGGTGCGCTGGCCGCGCTCGCCCTGGCGGCGGCGTTGCTGCATGTTGTCAACCACGCGGCGTTCAAGTCTCTGTTGTTCTGTTCGGCCGGTTCGGTCCTGCGCGCCACCGGCGTACGGGATCTCGACCGGCTCGGCGGTCTGCGGGCCCGGATGCCGGTGACGGCCGCCCTGTTCGCGCTGGCCGCGCTGGGCGCGGTGGCGCTGCCGCCCGGCAACGGGTTCATCAGCGAGTGGCTGCTTCTGCAGGCCCTCATCCACGGACTTCAGATGCCGGGGGTGGCCGTCGCCGTGATGCTGCCCCTGGCGGTGGCG
The DNA here is from genome assembly GCF_055585225.1 of Streptomyces sp. NPDC053673. Classification (NCBI taxonomy): domain Bacteria; kingdom Bacillati; phylum Actinomycetota; class Actinomycetes; order Kitasatosporales; family Streptomycetaceae; genus Streptomyces; species Streptomyces sp. NPDC053673. The sequence goes on from NZ_JBVJKN010000001.1 coordinate 573,944, forward strand.
CTCATCGCGCTGTCCGCCGGGATCGCCGCGGCCGTGTTCGTCAAGGCGCTCGGGGTCTGCTTCTTCGCCCGGCCACGCAGCGAGCAGGCCGCCGACGCGCGGGAGTCACCGCCGCTGATGCTCACCGGGATGGGGCTGCTCGCGGCGGGGTGCGTGGGGCTGGCGCTGGTCCCGGGACTGCTGGGCGGCAGCCTTGACCGGGCCGTGCTCGCCGCCGGGCTCCCGGGCTCCCAGGCCGTGTCGGGCGGCGGACTGAAGCTGCGTCTTGAGGGCATCTCTGCTTCGCTCTCGCCGCTGTGGGTGGTGGCCGCGCTGACTGTGGCGCTGGCTCTCGCCGCCGGACTGCCTGCGCTGTACGCGAGACGCAGGCGGAGGCGCAGGGACGCCAAGCTGTGGGACTGCGGCGGCGGAGCGCCCACTCCGCGCATGGCCTATACAGCGACCTCGTTCGCCGAACCGCTGCAGCGCGTCTTCGACGACGTACTTGCCCCGGAGCAGGACGTGAACGTCACCCACGCGCGGGAGTCCGCGTACCTGGTCGAGCGTGTCCGCTTCCGCAACCGGGTGCCGGACCGGATCGAGCACCGGCTGTACGAACCGGTGCTGGCCTTCCTCACGAGATCCGGGCAGGCCGCACGTCGGCTGGCGGGCGGCAGCGTCCACCTCTATCTCGGCTACGGCTTCTTCGGCCTGGTCGCCCTGCTCCTGGTACTGGCGGTGGGCTGGTGAGCGCCGCCGGATACGCGGCGGTGGCGGGGCAGATCACCGTGGTCGTCGCAGGCGCTCCCCTGCTCACGGGGCTGATGCGGCAAGTCCGGGCGCGCATGGAGGGGCGGGCCGGGGCCGGTGTGCTCCAGCCGTGGCGGGATACGCGCAAACTGCTGCGCAAGGAACCGATCACCCCCATCGGGACCGGCCCGGCCTTCCGTATCGCACCGGCACTGCTGGTGGCCACCACCGCGGTGGTCGCCGCGCTGGTGCCGCTGCTCTCCACCAACACCCCGGTCGCCGGGCGCGCGGACCTGATCCTGGTGGTGGCGCTCCTCGCCCTGGGCACGGTCGCCCTGGCACTGGCCGGCCTTGACACCGGCACCGCGTTCGGCGGCATGGGCGCATCGCGGGAGATGACCATCGCGGCCCTGGTGGAGCCGACCCTGCTGATGTCGGTGTTCGCGCTGTCGATACCGGCCGGCTCCACCAACCTGCCCACCATCGTCTCCGGAGCTGTCCACGAACCGGCACGGCTGGCCTCGCCCGCGGGCCTGTTGGCCACCGCCGCGCTCGCCGTCGCCGTGCTCGCGGAGACCGGGCGGCTCCCGGTGGACAACCCGTCCACGCATCTGGAGCTGACGATGGTGCACGAGGCGATGGTGCTGGAGTACTCAGGGCCCGATCTGGCGCTGGTCGAGCTCGGCGCGCAGATGCGGCTCACCGTGCTGCTGGGGCTGCTCGCCTCGCTGTTCGCCCCGTGGGGCATCGCCACCTCCCCATCGGCGGCGGCGCTCGCCCTCGCCCTCGTCCTGCTCGTGGTCAAGGTCGCGCTGCTGGGGGCGGTCCTGGCGGCCGCCGAGGTCTTCTGGGCCAAGCTGCGGCTGTTCCGCGTGCCCGAACTGCTCGCCGGATCCTTCCTGCTGGCGCTGCTCGCGGTGACCGCCTCCTACTTCCTGAGCGGAGAGTGAGCGCCCGGTGAGCGAGAGCCTGTACACACAGCTGCTGGACCTGGCCTGCGGGGCGTTCCTGCTGGCGGCTGTGGTGATCCTTTGGCGGCGTGAACTCGGAGCAATCGTACGGACCTTCGCCCTCCAGGGCATCGCCCTGGCCGCCATCGCCGTCCTGCTGGGGCTGCACGAGGAACGCTGGGACCTCATCGCGGTGGCGGCCGGAATCGGTCTCCTGCGGGCCGGAGTGCTTCCGTACCTGATGCGCCGGGCGCTGGCCGCGTTGAGTGCCGGGCACAGCATGTACGACCCGGACGGCGCCGAGACCCGCGAGACCCAGCCGCTGGTGAACGTGGCGGCGTCCCTGCTCACCGCGGCGGCACTGACGCTGCTCGCGTATGCCGTGGCCCGGCCCCTGGCCGAGCTCGACCCCACCCCGGCCACGCAGGCCCTGCCGGTGGGTCTGGCGGTCGTCCTGATCGGGTTCTTCGTCCTGGTCACCAGGCGGCGGGCGCTCGCCCAGGTGGTGGGCTTCCTGCTGCTGGACAACGGCATCACCGCCACCGCCTTCCTCGCCACCTCCGGAGTGCCGCTGATCGTCGAACTCGGCGTCTCCTTCGACGTTCTGCTCGCCGTGCTGGTCCTTCAGCTGCTTACCGCCCGCATGCGGGCCGCGTTCGGCACCACCGACATCGACGACCTGCGGGAGCTGCACGACTGATGACTGCCGTCTCCACCGTGATGCTGCTGACCGCGCCCGTCGCCGTACCCCTTGCCGCAGCCGGCGCCTATGCGCTCACTGGTCTGCGCCCGGCTGCCGCGGAGGTACGGGAGCCGAGCAGGGAAGTGTCCCGTCAGCTTGCCCCGGTCGGCGTCACGGCCGGACCGGCGGAAGGGGCCGGGGCACCACCTCCACCGGTGGCCGACGCTTCTCGCCGGAGCGACTGGTGCGGGCTTGTTTCCCCGTTGGCGGTCATCGTGTGCGGCGCCGTACTGGCCGCTGCCCTCGGTCGCGACGAGGCAGTGACCGCGTACGGCCGGCTGCTGCGGGCCGACGCCCTGACGGTGTGGATGCTCCTGGTCGTCGGCGCCGTCGCGCTGATCGCCTGCGCCACGGCTCCCACCTATCTGGCGGGCGAACGCACCGCCGGACGGACAGATGCCCGTAGCACCGCGCTCTTCCACGTCCTCGTGCAGGCGTTCCTCGCGGCCATGTGCCTGGCCGTGCTCACCCCGAATCTCGGGGTGCTGTGGGTGGCCATCGAGTCCACCACCATCGTTACCGCCTTCCTCGTCGGCCACCGCCGCACCCGTACATCCGTCGAGGCCGCGTGGAAGTACGTCGTGATCTGCTCGGCCGGGATCGCCCTGGCCTTCCTGGGCACAGTGCTGATCTATTACGCCGCCCGACAGGCCGGCATCGCCGAGGCGTACGCCCTGGACTGGCCGACCCTCGTGGCCCGGGCCGATCGTCTGGACCCGGCCGTGACCCGACTCGGCATCATGCTCGTCATCGTCGGCTTCGGCGCCAAAGCCGGCCTCGCGCCCCTGCACGCCTGGCTGCCCGACGCCCACAGCCAGGCCCCCGCCCCCGTCTCCGCGCTGATGTCCGGGGTTCTCCTGTCCGTGGCCTTCACCGCGATCCTGCGCTACCAGAGCATCGCCGACGCCGCCCTCGGCGACGGCTATACCCGCGCCCTGCTGACCGGAATCGCGCTGCTCACGCTCGCCCTCGCAGCTGCCCTGCTGCTGGCCCAGCGCGACTACAAACGGATGCTGGCCTACTCGAGCATGGAGCACATGAGCCTGATCGCCCTCGGCGCCGCGATCGGCACCCCGCTCGCCCGTGCCGCCGTGCTCCTGCACATCGCCGGGCACGGGCTCGCCAAGGCGGTCGCCTTCTGCGCTTCCGGCCACATCCTGCACCTCACCCGGAGCACCCACATCGGGCGGGTGCGCGGTCTGCTCGCCCGGACTGCCGGGCTCGGTGGGGCCTTCGGTCTCGCGGTCGTCGCACTGCTCGGCTTCCCGCCGTTCAGTCTGTTCGCCTCCGAACTGGGCATCGTCCGCGCCGGATTCGCCGCCCGCATGGGCTGGGCCACCGCGGCAGCCCTGCTGCTCGTGCTGATCGCCTTCGCCGCACTCGCTTCCCGCACCGCGCGGATGCTGCTCGGCCCCGCACCCACATCCCGTACGAACGAGCCGCACGCCACGACAGGATGGCCGCTCGCCCTGGGCCTGCTGGCCTGCGCGGCCCTGGGTATCACGACCGGTCCGCTCACCGACCTGCTGCACGATGCCGCCCAGGCGATCGGAGCCCGCTGAAGCCATGCGCACCGTTCACGAGATCCATGCCGCCGAACTGCCCAAGCGCGCCGAGCAGCTGCTGCGTGCCGGCCGCCGCCTCGCCCTGGTCGCCGCACACCACGACGAGGACCGGATCCGCGTGGTGTACCTCTTCGTCGGCGGACCGCCCGATGCCCGTACCGAACTGCACGTACACCTCGACGCCGACCGGCCGGAGGTGCCGACCCTGGCCCACATGTCCTTCCCCGCAGGCCGGTTCGAGCGCGAAATGCGCGACCTCTTCGGCATCGTGCCGCTCGATCACCCTCTGCCGCGCCGCCTGGTGCGCCACTTCCACTGGCCGCGCGGCTGGTACCCGATGCTCACCGACGCCGGGCCCCCGCCCCCCTTCGCAGAACAGGAAGGCCCCTACCCCTTCCTGGAGGTCGAAGGCGACGGCGTCTACGAAATCCCCGTCGGACCGGTACACGCCGGGCTGATCGAGCCGGGCCACTTCCGCTTCTCCGTCGTCGGCGAGACCATCCTCAAACTCAAAGCCCGCTTGTGGTTCGTCCACAAAGGCATCGAAAAGCTCTTCCAAGGCCGCAGCACCACAGCCGGGCTGCCCCTCGCCGAACGGATCAGCGGCGACACCGCCGTCGGCCACGCCCTCGCATACTGTCTCGCCGTCGAAGAAGCCACCGGCATGACGGTCCCGCCAGAGGCCCAACACGCCCGCGCCCTCCTCCTGGAACTGGAGCGCCTGCATAACCACGTCGCCGACCTCGGCATGCTCTGCAACGACGTCGGCCATGGCATCCTCAACGCCCACGCCCAACGCGTACGCGAACAACTCCTGCGCCTCAACGCCGAGATCACCGGTCATCGGCTGCTACGCGGTGGCGTCGTGCCTGGCGGCGCCGCCCTGCACGCGCTACCCGACCCGCGGCACCTGCAGGCGATCGGCTCGGACATTCGAGAGATCGCCGGCCTCGCACTCGACCGCTCCACCGTGCGCGACCGATTCACCGGCACCGCCGTGCTCACTGCCGACGCCGCGCGGGACATCGGCTGCCTCGGCTATGTGGCCCGCGCCAGCGGCCTCACCGGCACCGATGCCCGCGTCAGCCACCCCTTCACCACATACGACACCGAGCTCGTCGTCCCCACCCACGGCACCGGCGACGTACTCGCCCGCTTTCTCATCCGCGCCCAGGAGATCGACGTCTCCCTCACCCTGATCGCCCACCTGGCCGAGGGCCTCGCGCCGGGCACGGTCCTCGCACCCTCACCCGTCCCGGGCCCGGGCGCAGGCGCAGGCATCGTCGAAGGTTGGCGCGGCACCATCACCACCCGCATCGAACTCGGCCCGGACGGCACCCTGGCCAGGGTCAAGCCCGTGGATCCATCGTTCTTCAACTGGCCTGCCCTGCCCGTCGCCCTCACCGACACGATCGTTCCGGACTTCCCGTTGACCAATAAGAGCTTCAACCTCTCCTACGCCGGCAACGATCTTTGACAGGGGCGGGTTACACGCCGGGGAGCTGACGCACCAGCCGGTATCCGGTCACGATCTCTGCTCGGATCCGGACCACGTGATCCATCTCGGAGTCCACCCAGGGCGAGAGCAGACCCTCGTAGCGGGCCAGCTCATCAGGGCGCGATACACGAGTCGCCATGCCAGTGACGACGACGCTCCAGCCGCTGCGTGTCTCGGGGTCGAGCTGGTCGGCCTCATACGCAACAACTTCGGACAGCAGCGCATGGTGCAGCAGGGCGGAGCTGGTATGGGTGCGGATCACGATGTCGCCGTCGTCCACCACATGGTTGACCGGCCGGATGGCAGGCACCGCCTGGTGGGAGAACGCGACGCGGCCCACTTGCACGCTGCCCAGCAGTTCGAGAGCCTCGGCCGGGCTCAGCTCCACCATGCGCGCCGGAGGCTCGGCGGCCGTGGTCATGACGGCCCTCCTTCGACAGCCGGTCCGCGCCCGCAGGCTGGAGAGACGTCGGCTCTATGCTGCGCCGGCGCGCGAAAACCACCGGGTACGCGGGCGGGTCCCTTCCGCTGGATGCGGAACCGGCCCCACACCGCCACCAGTCGGGAGCTGCTCTTGAGCAGGCTCTGATGGGCACACAGCACCCAGCGGAACCAAGCAACTCACGAAGTCACCGCAGACGAACAGAGCCGGACGGCCCATCTGAGGGACCATACGGCCTTGCCTACGGCGGCTGCGGCAGCACACCTACTTCTGTGCGTGCTCACCCACGTAGAACAGCAGCCAGACGAAGCCGGCGAACAGATGGGTCGCGAAGACGTACACGAAGACGCGCAGCATGACGCCGCGCTCCTTCCACCTCTCAACGTCCCTCTCTCCGCGCGTCTGTTTCCGGGACGAGCGATCACTCACTGCGGTGTTCTCCTTGTGTTCTCTGCGAAGGAATGCGGAACCGGACGAGTACGACCTTCCCGTCGTGGCCGGTGCCCGGTTCCGCACTGATGTCGCCGTCGTAGCGGGCGGCCAGCTCGGTCACCGTGCGCAGTCCCTCACCCATGCCGCCGGGGGAGAGATCCGGCATGCGCGGGTCCCCGTCCGCCACGCCGATCACCAGATGCCCCGCGCCGGCCGTGATCGTGACGTCCGTCATGGCCGACTCGTGCGCGTGCCGCGCCACATTGGCGACCAGCTCACTGACGACCAGAAGCACCGCGTCGGCGAACGCCGACCGAGGCTCGACACCCAGCCCGAGGAGGTGCTCGGCCACCGCCTGCCGTATCTCGCGAACCGACCCGGGTCCGACAGGCACGGAGATGACATGCCGCTGGACCTCCGGCCGTACGTGCTCGACCGCCGCCACCGGCAGATGCCTGCGCCACGGAGGGAAGAACCGGCCGCTCATCTCGCTGCCTCCTCTTCCTCAACCTCGCGCAGCTGCTTCAGCAGACCCTGCTGCTCGGCCAGCAGCACACTCAGAATCCGCCGCGCGGCCTGCATCAGATCGGCCACATCCCCGCCGGCCAGCTCGTACACCACGGTGGAACCCTCGCGGGTCGCCGTCACGATGCCGGAGCGGCGCAGCACCGCCAGCTGCTGCGACAGATTCGACGCCTCGACCTCGATCGCCGCCAGCAGATCCCGCACCGGCATCGGGCCGTCCTGCAGCAGCTCCAGCACGCGGATCCGCACCGGATGACCAAGCATCCGGAAGAACTCGGCCTTGGCCTGATACAGCGGAACCGGCATCCCGATCACCCCTCGTCCGTCCCCGCATCCACAGCAATGCCATGCTGCTCAGCCAGCCGCAGGGCATCCTCCAGCTCTTCCTGCGCGACGGCCACGCCGAAGGAATCCTCAGCCGCATAAGCGTCTGCCAGCGCGGCTCGTGCCTCGCGCACCCGCTCCACCACGGCCTCGACAAAACCGGCCACTGCAGCCCCGCCTCCTAGCCGACTTGTTCGACACGGCAACTTCAGAATTGAAGAACTCTTCAATTGTACGGCCTGCGTATCCACTGCCGCCCCCCTGGATGAGTCCGATGTCTTCAGTGGTCATAGGGGACTAGTGATCGTTTGATCTTGGCGTTGGTGGTCCAGTTGTGCCGGATGCCGGCGGCCAGGGCGAGGAGGCGTTGTGCGGTCCGGGCGAAGCCCCCGGCGGGGCGCGGCATCCGCCGGTACGGCGGTCAGCTGGGTGGCCTGGCCGCGTCCAGACACGGGAGCAAGAGGACGGGTAGGACTCCTGGATCTCCTGTCGCTTAGCCGGGCGGTATGGCTTGCACTGTGACGATGCTGCGGAAGCCAGTGTCGCCTTCGTGAGCCCGAAAGGCCCAGGCCGAGGGGCTGGAGGGAGTGGGCAGCCGGCAGTCGCCTGCGACTGTGGAACCCGATACGTTAACCAGGAGGGCGCCGTCCGGCTCGACGGACACCAGACGTCGAGGGCGACGACCGGGACTCCGGCCGCCGGCGCGACGGCTTCGACCGGTCGGCGCCCGTTCGGACCGTCGCCCAGACGCTGTCACGCAGGGCTCATGACCGGCGTCGCTCTCGTCCATCCGACGTCCTTCGTGCGGGGCAGATCACGGCTTCACACACGGTTACCGCGTTCGACGACGCTCCCTAGTCCAGGCCCGCATCCCGGGCGGGACGCCCGCCTGGCAATCGTCCGAGCCTCGATGCGGACGACTGAGTCGGTCACCTCCACCGACTCCACAAACACGCCATCGACTGAGAAGAACAGCAGCTCATCCAGCTGCGGCAGTACTTCGTCCACGGCGCAGCACGTCGACCACACCGCATTCCAGCCGGGCGATTTTCGGGCGACCTCAACCGACATCACATGAAGATCAACAGTCACCCTGCGTACGCGACCACAACAAGTGGGCCAGAGCCTTTCTGTGGGAGTCGTTTCGGTGTGACTTCGGGAGTCGTTTTGGGGCAAGCGTCATGATCAATGTCAGTGACTCTTGATGTCACTCGGGTGCTGTGGGGCCGCCCGCTTGTGCCTGAAGGGTGTGGTGGCTGCACAGCTGGTCACCGCCGCTCTGTGCACGGCCTGGGAATGCCGCCGTATGGCTGCGCTCGATGTGCCCAGGGGATGGTTGGCTGTTTTCGTCGTATGGGTGGCGCCCGGCTGAGCGGGCGCCTCGACTCCGTTGGAGATCTCATGCGCAAGGCAGTCCTCGCGGTGGTGCTCACCGCTGCCCTGTCCACCGCCGCTCCCGCGCTGGCCGCCGACCCGGACCCCGGTGGCGGCCGCAAAGGTCTGAAGGTGACCGGGCTGACCAGCGACCAGCGTCTGGTTCAGTTCCGCGCCAACAGACCCGGCTCGGTCACCTCGATCGGAACCGTCACCGGTCTGCAGGGCGACACGGCTCTGGTCGGCATCGATTACCGCGTCCAAAACGGCCTGCTCTACGGCGTCGGCGACGCCGGCGGCGTCTACACACTGAATACCGGCAACGCCGCGGCGACGAAGGTCTCGCAGCTGAGTATCGCGCTTCAGGGCAGCTTCTTCGGGGTGGACTTCAACCCGGCCGCCGACCGGCTGCGGATCATCAGCGACACCGGACAGAACCTGCGCCACAACGTCAACGTCGCCACCGGTGGCACCGTCGCCGACGGGACCCTCACCAACCCGACCATGCCGCCGTCCACGGCCCTCGGGGTGACCGGTGCTGCCTACACCAACAACGACCTCGACATGGCTACAGCCACCAGTCTGTTCGACATCGACACCGCCAACGACCGCGTCTCGCTGCAGTCCCCCGCCAACTCCGGCACGCTCGCCCCCACCGGAAGTCTCGGAGTCAACGCCGGCCCCAGCGCGGGCTTCGACATCTACTTCTCGTCCAAGGACGCCGGCAACCGAGGCTTTGCTGCCCTCGCCACCAACGGCTCCTACCGCTTCTACGAAGTCAACCCCCTCACAGGGGCGGCCACTGACGCCGGAGCCTTCCCCTCCAACCGCCAGGTCTTCGACGTCGCCCTCCCCCTCAACCAGAGGTAGTCCGCCCTATCGACACCGGGTGAGCCGCAACCGCACGCACGGCAACTCACCCGGTGTCCCCATTGCCTTCTTGGTGGCCCCGCAATGGGGCGCCTGACCTCCGGAGTTGGCATGATGTTTTCCCCCTGTCGAACGCATGGCCTGGGGGTGTCAACGGCTCCGGAGACATAAAGCCCACGGGAGCGCCTGCTGTTGCTCGCCAAAGAGCTGGCCCGGACGGGTGGCCATGCCCGGCACTCCGAAACCCCCGGCAAGGTCAGTGCCGTCCACCTCGGACGGCTCTTCGGACTGGAGAAGTCCCGACGAAGCGAGCACCTCGCCCAGCAGGCACTCGTCCTCGCGGACCAGGTCGGCGTTCCGATCGCGGACGACTGCTACGTGGGCACCATCAGCGGCCGCATCGGTGACCGCCCATGGCGCGAGCGCCCGACGATTTTCTTGCCGGCGTCGGTGCCCTGGCTCGAGGCGGGGATGCTGGTGGAGGTCTTGACGCTCTGCGCGTCGATCACGCAGGCCGACGGGTTCGCGTTGCGGGCTCTCCTTCTGGTCATACGTGGGGCGGCAGGCCGGGCGGGCGACGGCGTCAGCCTGCCTCTCCCAGGCCGTCCGCAGACGGCAGACCATCCTCGTGGTCTGGACCGGCGCCTGTCCCTACCTGTCACCGCGACAAACCAGCACCGATACGAACCTGACCAAGCACTACTGGCTCGGTGCTGGAAGCTGGATCCGGAGCCATCCGGCCTTCACCGACAGGCGGTACCAGTAGGACGCCGAAGGCGCGAGTGCTGATGAGCCACATGAGTGCAACCGCTGGGCCGTCCTGTGGACCACCGCGGTGAGCCTGTTTGGCCGGAGCTGCCCAGGTATACGGATCCCGTTGTTTGATTTTCGGTCAATCTTTGCTGTCCGAGTGGTGACCGAGCAGTGCGCTGAGTCGGGCGGCAGACAGTGGCATTGGCACAGAGCGTACGGCAGAGCCGACTCAGGCTAGGGAGTGATGAGCGCGATGGATGCAGAGGTGGCCCAATCGGCGTACCTGTTCAACCACGCCGCTATGCGCCTCTTGAGTACGAGAACACGGTCCGAGTACGCAATCAACGACCGAGTCGCCCTCGCACTGGGGCCACTTCAGGTGGCATTCCGCACAGCCGAAGGCCACCACGCAGGAGATCGCGGGGTCCAACCCGCCCCCTTGCGCGCTGTGGCCGCATGGGCGGTCACGTCAGGTCCACGTCCTGAGAATTTCCACGGCCTGTCACGGGGGACTTGCCTTTCCCCGCGTCGACGACAACGAACGCTCACCGATGCGCCTTCTGAAGGAGCCGAACACTATGCCCAGACGTCCTAGATGGCACGGCGCCCTGGCCGCCGCCAGTGCAGCCCTCATTGTTGCTGCTCCGCTTGTTGCCGCCGAGCCGGCATTCGCGCAGTACCCACCGGTTCCAGGTCTTACGATCGACGACACCGAGCTGACGCCCGGTGACGACATCAACCATTCCGCGACGGGCTTCCAGCCAGGTGAGACGGTTCTTGCCCGACTCGTCCTCGTCGCTCCTGGCGCTGCCGGCGCCCCCGCGGCCACGGCCGCACTGAGATCATCGCCTACCTTTCCTCTGCCTCTTGCCACGCCCACACCGAAAGGTGACAAAGGTGACGGTGATGGCGGCAACGGCGGCGGTGGGATCATCGAACTCGGCACTTTCACCGCTGACGAGAACGGCGTTGTGACGGGCAGGGTCATCATCCCCGAAGGCGTCCGCCCGGGCACGTACGACTTTCAACTCGTCGGCCAGACATCCGGGCTCACGCTGTCTGCACGGGTGACCGTGACTGGGGACGGCGACCACGGTGATGACGACGGCGACCATGGCGATGACGACGGCGACCATGGCGATGACGACGGCGACCATGGCAACGACAGGGACAACGACCGGCCTGACCATGGCAACGACAGGGACAACGACCGGCCTGACCATGGCAACGACAGGGACAACGACCGGCCCGGCCACGGCGACGAGAATGGGCGCGATCACGACTCGGATCGTGACAGCGGATCCTCCGGCCATGACGATGACTCCTCGGAGCTCGCGAAGACCGGTTCTTCCGGTGCACCGGTGGCGCTACTCGGCGCGGCAGGCGGTCTGCTGCTTCTCAGTGGCGGGTCGCTGGTGATCGCCAAGCGCCGGCGTAGGGGCACTGAACGAGGCTGAGAGTCAACGGGTGTCGTGGACCATCCCCTGACACCCGGGCAGGCGCCTTCTGTCCAGCATCACGGCCTGGTGCGAGGGAATCACCGTCGCACCAGGCCGTTGACGTGCGCGGCGGCAGCCGTGGGGAATGTGGCCACAGCGCCCTTGCCGGCACCAGCGGCGAGGGAGCGCCGCAAAACCGCAGGGGAACGCACCGCAGAATCTCGTCGGCGGGTGAGAACGGTTCAGCCGCCGCCAGCACAGAACCGGCCCGACGCGCTGCGGCGCACGAGCTCGGTAGCTGGTCCATATCAGTGAGACGTCGCGGGTGGGACCGCGAGCGTTGTGACGTCACGCAATTCTTCTTGATCCAGCGATACATTCGCCGCGCGGGGCGAGGGATGGAGCAGACACGTCGATGCATATTCTGCGGCTGAGCTACCGAGTCCCGCCGATGCCGGGCGGTCTGGAACGCCATGTGGAATGCCTGACGCGAGAGCAGGTGGACCGCGGGCACCGGGTAACCATGGTCTTCCGGCACGGAACTGCGGTGCCGTCGGGGGCCACGCGTTTGGCACTGCGAACAACCGCCCTGTCACGGGTGTTGAACCAGTTGTCCGACAGGGCGGCGTTCGCGGCTGAGGCCGCCGCGACGGTCCGGCAGCGGTTCCTGAGCACGGGTTCGCACGACGTGGACATGCTGCACCTGCACGGGGACCATGTTGAGGCCATGTGGCTGGGACCCGTGTGCCGCAGCCTCGGTATCCCCCTGTTCCTGACCGTCCATGGGAGACTCGCCGACCGACGGCGGCGACTGGCCCGATATGCGTTCCAGCACGTGGACGCGTTCATCGCACTGGGCTCTGGGACCACGGCCGACCTCGTGAAGTGCGGCGTGGATGAGCGGCACATCCTCACTATGTCCAGCGGTCTCGAGTTGTCCCGCATGCCTTCTGCCGCCGGCCCCTGCGGTCGTGAACGCGGCCTGATCGTCAGCGTTGGCGCGCTGGACCCGGTAAAGAACCACAGCCTGCTCATCGAAGCCTTCCACGAAATGGCCCGCAGGCGACCCGGGCTGCGCCTCGTCATCGTGGGTGAGGGCCCGGAGCGGGGCAGGCTCGCTCACCTCGCGACAGGTGGGCCGGGAGTGGAGTTGGCCGGTGCGCTGCACCGCCAGGAGGTCTACCGACTGGTGCGCCGTGCGGAGGTGTTCGTACTCGCCTCGCGTCGGCTGCCGGGCAAGGGAGAGGGCGTACCTACAGCCGCGCTGGAGGCTCTGGCACTGGGTACGCCCGTCGTGGTGTCGTCGGAGGCGTCGCTCGATCCGGTGGTGGCTGCCCCGGAGGCCTACCGGGTCTTCCCGTCCGGGTTGAAGACGGAACTGGTCAGCACCCTGATGGCCTTGCTCGATGATGAATCGGACCGGCGCAGGATGAGCGAACTCGGGAGACGTGCAGCTGCGGAGCTCGACTGGTCCGTGGTCGCGGGCCGCGTCGAGGAGTGGTACCGAGCGGCGCTGGGACAAGAACGCTCATGATATGACTCCGCGGCCAGGAAGGAGTCCCCAGCAATCGACCCGGCTGAGAACCGCGCGCGGCTCCACTCCACCCGGGCCCCAGGCGAGCCGCGTTCATCACGTCACTCATCCGCCCCTTTCGGAGAAGCTCTAGAGCATGTCCGAAGCCGACATACTGTAATGAGCTGTGAGAATAGGTTCCATCTCGGGTTTACGCGGGCTCCAGTAACCATCATCGTCGTCGCGCCACGCCATGTATGCGAAGCGGACAAGAAGGAGGACCGATGCGCACGATGGACATTGCCAAAGTCGACGGCGGCATGGCACTACAGAAGGCGGCCGGCATCGTTCGCACCTACCCTTCCATTTGGCACGGCACCGTCGTCGACGTCGGATGCCGCACCCGTGAGCTGGAAACTGCCTTGAGCGGCCGCCACGTGCGCTACGTGGGGGTGGACATCGACCCGTCGGCCGAGGTGGTGGCCGACCTCGGCGAGCGGCTGCCCTTCGACAGCCGGTCAGCAGACGTGGTCACCGCATTCGACGTTCTTGAACACACAGATGACTTCCATCTCGGCTTCTCCGAACTGTGCCGGGTGGCGCGTGAGCATGTCGTGATTACTCTTCCGAACGCCTATGAGGTGCGTACCCGCCTCAGGCATCTGCGTGGGAAGCCCATCTCTCAGAAGTACGGACTGCCCGCAGTACCGCCCAGGGACCGTCACCGCTGGTTCTTCTCGCTGGACGAGGCGCGCGCTTTTGTACGGGCCTCGGGGCGTGTGCACGGCTGGCAGGTGGCCGACGAGCGGGTGCTGCTCGGTCCGCAGGCGAACCGTATCGGACGCGCCGTGTGTCGCTGGCCCAACCTCCTGTGCTCGACGTATCTGGCGCTGCTCCGGCCCCGGGGATGAGGCTGCGGATCGGCGTATGGGCCCGTTGCGCGGCTCCGAGCCGCCGCGCGCCCCGGCGAACGGCGGTGCGGGCGTCAGAGCAGCGCTTCGAGCATTGCAGCCGCTCGCTGGGGTGAGAACTCCGTTCGCGCGCGCTCCCGCAGCCGCAGCCCGAGCAGGCGTCGGTCTTCGCGTGGCATCAGCATGACGGCGCGCGCGTGGTTGGCCAGCGCCTCGAGGTCACCGACATGAGCCACATACGGATAGTCGGAACCCACCACGTCGGCGGAGCCGCCCGCGTCCGTCGTCACCACAGGCGTGCCCGAGGCCATCGCCTCCAACAGCACCCGCGGAAACCCCTCTTCGTAGCTCGGCATGACGAGGCAATCCGCCGCAGCGTAGAGTTCGGGCAGGTCACGGTTGGGCATGGCGCCCAGGACCTGCATCCGGCCGCCCAGCGCGGGGTCAGCCGCCTGGTGCTGCAGCCGGGACTGCTCCGGGCCCTCACCCACGACGACGAGCCGGACATCCCGGGCCGGGTCCTCCACCGCCGGGCGAACCGCGTTGAACAGCGGCACCAGGAGACGCACCCCTCTCCGATACGACAGCCGGTGGACGTACAGCATGACAAACTCGTCCTCGGACCACCCGTGCCTCGCCCGAGCCGCTCTCCGCGCGTCCGCGGTCAACGGGGCGAATCGTTCGGCGTCGATGTCGTTGTAGAGCAGTCGCATCTTGTGACGCGGCACTCCGCACTGCCGAGCCATGACGGGGATCATGGTTTCCGGTCCGGTGACCAGACAGTGCACCGACCGTGCCGTCAGCCGGTTGATGAGGTGACGGACCCTGTGGTGCAACGACTTACGCTCGCCCGGCGCGCACAGATTGGCCGTGCCGCTGCGCCACAGGAAGATGCGATGGCGGTACACCGGACGGGTGAGGATCAGGACGGTCACGAACAGAGTGGAGTAGCGCAGGAAATAGGTCCGGTAGCCGGCGCGGGCGCAGCGGTGGACGGTCAGCGCGGTGCCCAGCACGCGACCGAGGCGACTCCGGCCCGGCACGCGCAGCAGCAGCCGCACGCCGGCAAGGCGCGCCGGCGGGTCTCCCCGCTCGATGGCAGCCGCAACGTCGACTCGCTTCCCCAGCGCCGCGAGCAGGGCCGGAATGTGCGCGAAGTGCTCTGACTCGGTCCGGGACAGATGGGGGACGACATAGACCAGCCGCGGGCGCGGCTCCGGCCCGCCGGGGACCGGTGTGCACGAGGCCCGTTGACCAGCCGCTGACGCTCGGTCCACAGCAATCTCCTCACTTGTCTCGTTCGTCGGCAGCCTCCGGGGCGTTCGGCTCAGACCGTGCCCACCGACCGGAAGAGGGCAGCCAGCGAGTCGATGTTCGTCTCGAAGCCATAGGTCGCGAGAACGTCGCTGCGGACTGAGGCCAGTTGGTCGTCGCTGGGCGGGCGTGCCAGGACCTGGCGTACCCCGCTCGCGATCGCGGCTGGGCCGGGCGTCACCAGCGTCACACTGTCCCACCGCGCCGCGGCCGCCGGAATTCCGCCGACCGAAGTGGCGACGACCGGCACGGCCGCGGCCGTGGCTTCCAGAAGAGTCCTCGGTAGGCCTTCGTCCCGTGAGGAGATGACGAAGACGTCGGTGCGGGACAGCTCCGAGCGGATGTCGTCGATGTCGCGTGCGCCCAGGAAGTCCACATGATCCAACAGAGCGAGCTGTTCGGCCTGTTCACGGAGGCGGGTCCTCATCGGTCCATCGCCCACGATCCGTAGCCGCGCCGTGGGGAGCGTCCCCACAAGCTCGGCCATCGCCAGCAGCAGCAGATCGTACCCCTTGGATGGGTGGAGTCGGCCGACCGCCAGAAGCCGAGGTGCCGCCCCCGTGGCGAGCGGGGGCCGGCAGCGCTTCAGCGGCTGTTCCCAGACGGGGAGCAGCCGCGGCGGGACGAGCACGGAAGGGATTCCGCGCCGCTCCAGGCCGTCCTGCATCGACTGGGCGACGACCCTGCAGTCGTCGGCGCGTCGGGCGAACATGACAACAGCGCGCCGCAGCACGGTCCGTCGCCAGCGGCCGAAAGCGGCGACTGGCAGCGCAAGGAGGTCACCGTGGATGTCCAACAGCCATGGACACTTCACGACACGGGCGATAAGCCAGGCGGACGGCCACCCCCATGGTTCCGCTCCGTTGACCACGACGGTGTCGCCCCTGCGCTGGGCGGCGCGCGCGAGGCGCACTCCGATCCGAGCCGATCCGGCCGCCCAGACCAGCGATCGCAGCACTCCGGGACGCCGGGGGCGCCTGAGGACGTGAAGCGATCCTCGTCGGCACTCCAGGTGCGGGCCCGCCCAGATGCACTCGGCAGCGCCGAGACGGCTGGCCAGTGCGGTCCAGGTGCGGAAGTCCGCGGAGTCGTCGACATCCGCCTGCCGGGACCCCGAGAGGGTGACCACCGTGAGCCGGGGCTGCGTCGGGGAGGGAGTGACGGGCGAAGACTCGCTGCTGTGGAGTGTGGCGCTCACGAGGGCACACCGCCCAATACGCTGCCCACGAAGGCCAGGCTGCTGCAGAGCGTCACGTCTTCCTCCAGACGAAACCGGTTGGCCGGATCAGTGCCTGTCACGATTGGCAACCAGCCGCCCGGCGTACGGCGCTGATACGGAGTCCTGTGCAGGCACCGGTCCCCATCGGCCCTCGCTTGCGGAATCTGCCCAAGCGTGGCACAGCGGAACGCGGTCGGTTCGCCGACGAGCCGATCCGGACGGCCGGTACACCCCTCCGGCGGACGTCCTGGACGGCGTCGTTCCACCCGGCGGAGTGCGGTACCGCGCGCCGGATACGCCGCTGTTCGCGGTCCGGCCATACTCACCACGGCGATATGTCCGAGGACGCCTGCTCGTTGTTCTTCCGTCGGCACCTGCGACGTCTTGGCGGGACTCACGCAAGGGGCCGTCCTGCCTGCGGTGGAGGGAGCACGTGATGCGGGTACTGTCTCGGGAAGCCGTTCCGATCCTGGGTGTCACGGTCTCGGTGGCGCTGGTCGCCCACTTTGCGGGCCCGGGCGGTCCGCTCCCCGCGGCGCTGACGGTCATGATCACGCTCTCGGCGCTGTTTCTTCCGCCCGAGATCCTGCTGGCAGCCGCCATCGTGACGGGCAGCGGTCTTGGTGTCACCGCTCTCCAGACCCCGCTCATGGGACCACTGTTGCTGAGCGATGTGCTGCTGCTCGCCTGTCTGTGCTGTCTCACCAAGCAGCGTACCGTTCATGCCGAATCCCAGAGGTCCGTCCGGGTATGTCTGGTGCTGTTCCTGGCCTGGTCACTCCTGGCCACAGTGGAGACGGGAGCCTCCGTGACCCCGCTGCTTCGGATCGCCGTCTATGGCGGGGTGTTCCTCCTCCTGTCCCGCCGTGAGACGGACCGGAGGCTGATCTACGGCATCGTCACGTGCTACGCCCTGGTCAATGTCGTGGGTGGAGTGATCCAGGAGCAGACGCGGCTGGTCGGAGGCGACATCGGCGACCCAGCGCAGACCGGTGCGCTCCTCCTGGCCGCCCTGTGCCCACTGCTGACGTCGGAATTGCGTACCCCGTGGCCGTGGCTTGTCGGCTCGGTGCTGCTGTACGGGATCTTTCTGACGCAGACCCGCAGCGTCTGGTTCGCCACCATCGTCGTCCTCGTCGTCTGGGCACAGAAAAGGCTGACGCTGTCCAGGCTCCTCGTCGTCTTCGGAGGGCTCGCCCTGCTGGGACTGCAGACCGTCGACTGGGTCACCCGTTCGTTCGGCCTCAACGCCTCCAGCGCCGACCAGCGGTGGCAGAGCATCGTCGCAGGCATGCGCCGAGGGCTCGAGAACCCCTTGTTCGGGAGCGGATGGGGGTATGCGTCGTCCCGGGACGACCTCGGAGTCGCGGTCCACGTCTACGAGGCATTCGACCAGGTTCTGCCCTACAACCTGTTCGTGTGCGTGTTCGCCTCAGTGGGTGTGCCTGGCGTGCTGCTGCTGGTGCTCTTCCTGGGGCGGCTGCTCCAGCGCCTGGTGTCGACGCGCGACGCCCCACTGCTGTTCACCGTCGCCGTACTCGCGATGTCCATGACGGAGATGACGCTCTATTCCGGGTCGATGCTGACGCTGCTGTTCTTCACCTACGCAGGGATGGGGCTCGCTCCGACAGCTGGTGAACCGCAGCCGTCGAACGGTCCGCCGACGGCGGGACAGGTGCCTGCACACCGCGAGGGTCGTGAGTTTCACGCCGAGGTTGTTCCTGCGGGTTTGCCAACCGGCGCCGTAGGCGCACCCGGACGGGGCATCGACGTGACGAGGACCCGCAGCACGAGGAACCAGCAGGCCGTGCTCAGCGCCAGCAGGCACAGGGAAGCGCACGCGAAGGCCAATGTCATGCGCGCCGGTCCCGACCAGAGCTGAGTCACGGTGGCCAGCATCCCCAGTTGGCAGATGCCCTCGGCCGTCAGGAAGGCCAGCCGGATACCCGGGAATCCCAGAGCCGACGGCAACACCTTGCCCCAGATCACCGTGCCGCGCAGCGCGGCCCCAGCCAGGAGCACCACCGTCGCCGTCGACAGCACTGTGTATTCGGCGCCGTACACCAGCCCCAGGAGCAGGCCGGTGAGGGGAGCAGCGACCGCCACCGCGAGCACTCCCATCGCTCCGGTCAGCGCACTGGAGCGGAGGACGTCGCGCATCACCGCCGTACGGTGTCCATGAGCTCCCGCCAGGGCCAGGCGGGGGTAGAGCTGTGCCGCCACAGGGCTGACGAAGCTCACGAAGAGGCGGGCCATCGAGGTGGCCACCTTCAGATACGTCACCAGCGTGGGGCCGCCGAACAGCCCGGCAAGCAGTGAGACGCCGCTCTCCGAGGCCGCGGAGACCGATCCGGTCGCCGAGGTCTTCACCAGGAAGGGCACCAGACCCGGTGGCAGCGCCATGGGACCGGGGGTGGGCGGACCGCATGCTTCACGTACGCGCCGGACGGCACAGACCATGAGTACGACCGTGGAGACCAGACCAGTGACCACGGTCGCCGCCAGGTAGCCGACCGGGCCGGCGGCCAGCAGCGCCGTCAGAGTCACCAGACAGCCGAAAACGGCGAGCACAAGACGGATCGTGCCGAGCCGGCACAGCTGATCAGTGAGCGCGAAGCCGGCCGAGGCACTGCCAGACGGTGTGGCCGCTCCCGCCCCCACCAAGGCGGGCACGAGCAGCCAGAGCAGTTCGGCGGAGATCCATCCGATGGCAGCGGCCGCCACCGCCACCATCACACCCACGATCGTGGCCAGCAGCCCCGCCGCAATGTCCAGCCCGACCAACCGGTAGTACAGCCGGGTCCCGCGGCCCGGGCCGCGCAGCCGCTCGGCCGGGACGAAGCGCTGCTGCGCATCCTCGAGGCGCGGATCCCACAGGAGGAACCAGACCGCTGCCACGGCCTGAACGAAGAGCACCTGTCCCGCGACGGCGCCGCCCACCTGCCGGACCAGTGCCGCGGTGGTGGCGAACGAGAGCGCCGCCTCCACTTGGCCGGCGACGGTGAGTGAGCCGAAGGTTCGCAGATGCCGTCGCCAGGGCCGCTGCTTGTCGTGTGGCCGCGTGTTGTTCACAGGACCTCGACGAGCGAGCGGTTGGGAGCGCGGTGATCGTCCGCGACAACCTCTACGGCGCTCGGGACCTGCCGTTCACTGCACGTGCTTCGCCGCACCGTCAGCACTCCGTAGGTTCATGAATGCGTAAATGCCAGGCCCATTGACGCATGCTCGTCCGACTCTCCCGTCTGCCTCCTGGTCTGTGTCTGTCCGGCATCACCCTTATTCAGCAACACACGCTGTGACGGCTCCGCGCGGCGGTGGCACGCCGACAGGCGACGACCCGATACGCCATCCGGTGACTTCAGGAACTCGTAGCGCCGAAGCTCGACATGGAGGTTATGTATGAAGATATCGACCAGAACCGGTCGCCTCATGCCATGGACCCGAACCACTTGAGGAGAGTGAAGAAATGACGGCCTCATCAAACGGGTGCTCCACCCTGCTCACTCTCTGTGAAGCCGCGTCAGCCCTGTCTCGCGGACACCGGTGAGGACCCGTCGTCCGTCCTCCTGGGTGGGGCGGAAGGGCTGGTGGCGCTCGGTGGCGGCCGCACATTGCCGCCCGAGGGTACATGAAGGACTGGCCGCCGCCCCCGCCATCCTGCTGCGACGCCTGCGACAGCGCCTCAGGCGGCCGGCCGGAGCGGACCCCACCGGCCCGTCCCTTCGGCGCCGGGCCGCGCCTGCCCTGTGGGCCGTCGCGTTGCTGTGCGTGGCCGGAGCGGGCTGGATCGTGATCACCGGCCTGTTCGCCCGTATCGAACTTCTGGCCGCCCAGCGGTCGCTGGACGAGCTGCGGCAATCGGTCAACGGGTCCGCCGGGAATGCCGGCCCAGCGCAAACGGCTTCCGAGCAGGCGGCGGACCCGAAGACGGCGATGCGTTCCGCGGCAGCGCACGCCGCCCGGGCGCATTACCTCACCACAGGGCCTGCCTGGTACCTCGCCGCACAGGTGCCTTTCTTCGGACGGCCCCTCAACACCGTCCGGGGCGTGGCGTACACCGCGGACCGATTGACGCATGATGTGCTTCCGCCGGTGGTGCGCATGGCCTCGGAGCACGCTGGGGACGCTCGCCAAGGCGGCCTCCAGGCGCTGCTGTCCGGGCTGGGCGGCGCGGCTCCGGATCTCGAGCGGGCAGCACAGGTGGCCGTCGACATGCGTGACGAGGCGCATGAACTCCCGCCCACCACCTGGGTCCCGGCCGCCGACCATGCACGGGTCCAGATGGCCCATCAGCTCGACCGGATCGTGCCGGCCATGTCCGACGCCACCGTGGCAGCCCGTGTACTCCCCTCAATGCTGGGCGTGCAGAGCCCGCGGCGGTATCTCGTGGTCTTCCAGAACACCGCCGAAGCGCGTGGAACGGGCGGCCTGCCCGGAGCGTTCGCCGCGCTCACCGTCCAGCAGGGGCAACTGCGCTTCGACACCTTCGCCACCGACACGATGATGGCGCAGGTCAAACCGTCGGTTGATCTGGGAGCCGAGTACACGGCCCAGTACGGACGCATGGACCCCGCAGGCACCTGGGCCAACTCCAACGTCAGCCCCCATTTCCCCTACGCTGCCCGCATCTGGTCGGCAGCCTGGCTCGAACACAGCGGCCAGCAGGTGGACGGCGCAATCGCCCTCGACCCCAGCGCCCTCGCCCGGCTGCTGCGGGCAACGGGTCCTGGGCGGATGCCCGACGGTACGGAACTCACCGCCGACAACGTACTGGACCTCGCCGAGCGCACGGGTTACGCACGCTATCCGGACAGCGTGCAGCGCAAGACGTTCCTCCTTGAAGTGGCGCGCACGGCTGCCACCACTCTCGTGGACGCCCTCGACGACCCCCGGCGGCTCCCCGGGTTGCTCAGGGCCACGTACGACGTAGTGGCCGAAGAGCGCCTGAAGGTGTGGAGCACTCGGTACGAAGAGCAACGTCTGCTGGCGACCCGTCCCCTGAGCGGTACGCTGCCGACGGAGCCCGGACCCTTCGCCGGCCTGGTGGTCAACAACGCCGCAGGCGGAAAGCTCGACTACTACCTGGAGCGGGAGCTGCACTGGATCCCGGGCCGCTGCACGCACGACGGACGTCTGGTCACCGCACGGATCACCCTCACCAACCGGGCCCCCGCATCAGGGCTTCCTCCCTACGTCACCCAGCGCGGCGACAAGCCGTCCTACCCCACCCGGCCGGGTGACAACCGACTGCTGGTCTCCTACTACGCCAGCGCGGACGCACGGTTGACCGCTATGACTGTCGACGGTCGCCCTGCCATGATGCACAGTGGTTTCGAGCGTGGTCACGCGGTCTACACGGTGGATCTGGAACTGCCCGCGCAGCAGAGCCGCACCCTGACGCTTCATCTGCTGGAACCGGTCAGTGAGCGGGCCCCCAGGCTCCTGCGCCAACCGCTCGTCACGCCGCTTCGGGCCCGCGTGGAGCCCTACCCGCCGTGCGGCGCCTGACCGGCACCACGCCTCAGCCCGCCCCCATCGCGGTGGCGATCCGCTCCACGGACTCCTCGATCCGCGTCACGCATTCCCGCAGCACCTCGGGACCCGCACCGAGCGGGTCGGCCACATCGTCATCGGCCGTGCCCGCCGGGCCGGCACCACGCCGTGCCGCCGCACCCGCGACGAGCGCGGCGAACCGGGCAGCCGGATCCGTGAGACCCGCGCCGTCCTCGGCCCTCACCAACCGGGCGAACTCGCGCAGGCTGAACGCCCGGGACAGTGCCCGTACGGGGGACAGGCGTACGGCCGCCTCCCGATGCTCCATCGCAGCTCCGAGCACCAGATCCGCATGCTCGACCAGGCCGGCCGTCAACCGACGGGCGGCCATCCCCGACGGGTCCCCGCCCCGTCCGACGGCCAGGGAAGCGGCCGTGGCCGCCATCGGCGTACCCGGGACGGCCTGTGTGCCCGCGCTGCTCACATGGATCGCCTCCCGCACCGCGGCCAGCCGCTCTCTCAACAGGCACTCAGCGAGCGGGGAGCGGTAGAGATTGCCGGTGCATACGGTGAGCACCCGGAATCCGGCGACGCACGAGGAGCCAGAGGGCGAGTCACGGTTGACCATCACACCCGCATGTCGTTCCACGGCGTCTCCGTCCGCTCCTCGCGCCTCCCGCACATCGCGGCGCCGTACAGCTCGTCGAACCACGCCGCCGTGGCCCGCACGTCCACCACTTCCGCGTCGGCGAGCGCTCCGGCGACGAGCGTGGCATGCACCTCGGGACGCATGGCCCGCAGCATGCCCTCGGCCAGCTGTCGTGGGGACCCATGCGGCACGAGAATGCCGTTGTCCCCGTCGCGTACCAGGTCGGGCACGCCGCCGACCGCCGTGGACACCACCGGTACGCCCGCAGCGATCGCCTCCATGACCACCACGGGAAGGCCCTCGTACGAGGAGGACAGCACCAGCGCGTCCGACGCGGCGACCAGTCGGTTGGCACCCGCGACCGCACCGAGGCAGTGAATGCGCTGACGCAGCCCGCGCCGGTCGATCTCGGCGCATACGTGGTCGCGCAGGGGTCCGGCCCCGGCGAGGACCAGCAGCGCGTCGCTCCGCCGGGCGAGAACCTGTTCGGCCGCCCCGATCAGCAGCATGTGGTCCTTCTGCGCGTGGAAGTTCGCCACGCACGCGAAGAGGAAGCAGTTCGCGGGGAGTCCGAACTCCGACCGCACGTGCTGGGTCCGCCGGGCCCAGGACCGCTGTGCGGCGATGTCCACGCCATGGATTCGGGTCCGTACCCGGCGCGCTCCGCGTACCGTAGGCGCATCCGCCACCTGTGGTGACACCGCCACCGTGACATCGTCGAGCCAGCGCGTTGACCGGTCGAGGAGCATGGTGAGCGGGCGGTACCACACATTGTGGACCGTGGAGACCATCAGGGGGCGGCGGCGCATCGGGCGCGTCAGCGGGCGCAGCAGTGCCGCCAGCGCGGGGGAGTGGACGTTGACGACGTGGGGGCCCTGCTTCCGCACGACACTGACCAGCTCGGCGTAGCGCAACCACCGTGGAATGGCACGCAGATCGACGACTTTCACGCCGCAGGCGCGCAGCTCATCGGCCAGCGTCTCGGTGGAAGCCTGGAGGAACACCACTGTGTAGTCGTGCTCGGATCGGGCTGCATGACGCAGCCGTTCCACCAGAAGAACCTCGGCGCCACCGACGTCGAGCGACTTGATGACTTCGCAGACGCGTGCCGTCGTCACCGTTGCGCCTGCCGTGCGCCGCGTCGATCAAGCCGAGACGTGGAGCGACCAGCTGCCTGCTCGCGGTTCGCCCGCAGCCGATCCTCGATCTCCGGGAGGCGTTCCCGGGAGACTGCGAACACATCCGGCCCGTCGCCGGCCGGCCCGGGAACGAACCGGTTCAGCCGGGGCTCGTAGTGCATGAGGTCGTATCCGCGGTCCTGGAGCCATCGGCTGACCTCGTGGAAGGACGAGCCGAACCGTGCGAGGAAGGGGTCGACGAGTTCGAGGAACCACACCGCCGGCTCGGCACGCGACAGGAGCTTCTCCGCTCCGCGCAATGCACAGTGCTCCGCGCCCTCGATGTCGAGCTTGCCCATGGCCCAGGAGCGGTCTGGCAGCGTCTCGTCGAGGCGCACGATCCGCGCGGAGACGACCTCGCCGTTGTCCTGCGCGGTCAGGATCCGAGAACCGGTCCCGCGCAGCACAAACGGAAGCGTGCCAGGGCTCTGGCCGACCGCCACTTCGTGCACCGATACCGAACGCAGCCGGTTGTTTTCCACGTTCTCACGCAGCCTGTTCGCATAGACCGGGTGGGCCTCGAAGGCATGCACCTCGCCCTGATCAGCTACGAGTTGGGCCGCCAGGAGGGTGAACATTCCCTCGTTGGCCCCCCCGTCGATGAAACCGTCACCGGAGCGGAGATAACGCTTCATGAAGGTCATGGCCCGGTAGTCCGGCAGCCCGCCGAAATAAACGAACCGACCCACCTGAGTACTGTCCGGATAAGCCCGGAACCGCATGCCGCCGTAGACCTTCAGGTCGAAGGGTCTGCCCACGAGGCGCTTGTATCCCTGCCACAGCGCCATGCCGGTGAAGGCCTTCACGCGTGCGCCCCGGTTGGCCGGGTGCTTCCAGATCAGTCTGAGCATTTCCTGCACGGTGGTCGGCATTGACTCCCGCTTCCAGATAAATGGCAGCACATTCGCCGTCCGTTGCCTGGCTCGAGAGAGACCCGACCAGGTCTGAGCCGTTTATATCCGGCGCGACCAGGTGACGCCGGGCGCCACGCGGAGCCTTTGTGCCCTTGACGGATACTGGAGTGCGTTCCGCCTAATATCTGGCCCATGTCGACCGCCACGCATCGGACACCGGCCTCCGGTGTACCTCGCCTACGCGTAATAAGAGTCATCACGCGAATGAACATCGGTGGTCCGGCTGTCCAGGTGTCGGCCCTTATGCGAGGACTGGATACCGAACGATTCGACCATTGCCTGATCACCGGGCATGTGGGACCGGGTGAAGCCGATTATCTGGATCAGTGTGCACCCGAACTCCCGGTCCGTCGGCTCAACGGGCTGGGACGGGCCGTGCGCCCCACGGACGACCTGCGCTGCATTCTCGAGCTCACGGCAGCGATGCGCCGATTCCGGCCACACATCGTCCACACCCACACAGCCAAGGCGGGAGCACTGGGGCGTGCGGCTGCCGTGTTGGCGCGTGTCCCCTCAAGGGTGCACACCTTTCACGGCCACCTCCTGCATGGCTATTTCTCCCCGGCAAAGACTCGCGTCGTGGTGCAGGCCGAGCGCAGGCTGGCAGCCCTCACCGAGCGGCTTGTCGCCGTGGGCGGCCGGGTGCGGGACGACCTCGTCGCCGCAGGCGTCGGAAAGCGGCACCAGTTCACGGTCGTGCCGCCCGGCACC
The DNA here is from genome assembly GCF_055585225.1 of Streptomyces sp. NPDC053673. Classification (NCBI taxonomy): domain Bacteria; kingdom Bacillati; phylum Actinomycetota; class Actinomycetes; order Kitasatosporales; family Streptomycetaceae; genus Streptomyces; species Streptomyces sp. NPDC053673. The sequence continues at coordinate 599,489 of NZ_JBVJKN010000001.1, forward strand.
AGGCTTGCCAACGCCCCGGACGCGCCGACGGCTCGACGACTGCTCGGGCTTCCGCAGGGCTGCCCCGTGGTCGCCTATGTGGGACGCATTACTGGCATCAAGCGGCCCGACCGCTTCCTCGCTGTGGCCCGCGAAGTGCGCCGCGTCGTGCCCGCTGCGCATTTCGTTGTGTGTGGAGCGGGAGACTTTCAGCCGGACCCCGAGGCCGTTGCCGTCCTCGGCGACTCACTCCACCTGCTGGGGTGGCGCACCGACGTGGAGGTCGTATACGCGGCGGCGGACGTGGTGTTGCTGACCTCGGACAACGAAGGGATGCCGGTCAGTCTGATCGAGGCCGGCCTGGCGGGGCTGCCCGTAGTGGCCACCGACGTCGGGAGCGTCGCGGAGGTCGTACTTGATGGATCAACGGGGCTACTGGCGGCACCGTCGTCCGCTGAACTTGCCCGTCACACGCTGACTCTTCTGCGCGACGGGGAACTGCGCCAGGAGATGGGAGCGCGAGCACGTTCGTTCACCACTCAGCGCTTCGGCGAGGCACGGTTGGTGGCCGACACGCAGGCTCTCTACACCTCCATTGCCATTGCCCGCGGCTGGTGGACCGCATCCCCGTTCGAAAGGTGAGCACTGTTGAACGTCCTTGTTACTGGAGGCGCCGGGTTCATCGGCGCCAACCTGTGCCGAGAGCTCGCATCACGTCCGGCTGTGGGTAAGGTCATCGCGCTTGACGACCTGAGCACAGGTTCTGCAGCCAACCTGGCGGGAGTCGATGCGGAGCTGATCGAGGGAAGCATTCTCGATCCGGATCTCCTCGAAAGCGTCGTGGCCGGTGTGGATGCGGTCGTCCACCTTGCGGCCCGCCCGTCCGTACCACGCTCTCTGGCCGACCCGGTCGCCAGCCATCATGTCAACGCGACCGGGACGGTGCATGTCCTCGAGGCATGTCGACGCGAACGTGTTCCGGTCGTCGCCGCGTCCTCCTCCTCGGTCTATGGAGCAGTCCCCGTGCTTCCGAAACACGAGGAGCTGCCGACCCGGCCGCTGAGTCCCTACGCCGCGAGCAAGCTCGCCACCGAGGCCTACGCCCTTGCCTACGGTGCCTCGTTCGACCTGCCGGTTCTTGCGTTTCGGTTCTTCAACGTCTACGGGCCCTTGCAACCGGCCGGCCACGCCTATGCCGCCGTGATCCCGGCCTTCATCGACGCCATGCTGCGCGGCACACCCGTGAGGGTCTTCGGGGACGGACTGCAGACCAGGGACTTCACCTACGTGGGAACCGTCGTCAGGGTGCTGGCCGATGCGGTCTTGCGCAAGGTGACGTTCCCCGCTCCGGTGAACCTCGCCTTCGGTACGCGTGTGCCTGTCCTCGACATCGCCCAGCAGCTCGCAGACGTCATCGGGTCGCCTGCCGACATCCGGCACGAGGCGGCGAGGACGGGAGACGTCCGCCACTCCCAAGCCGCAGACGGGTTGTTGCGCAGGCTCTTCCCCGATGTCGCCCAAGTGCCGCTGGAGCATGGACTGGCCGAGACGGTGTGCTGGTTCCGTGCTTTGCCCGAATATGCGGCGCTGCCGCCGGCCGAATCGCTTACGGTGGCGGCGAACTGACAGCCCCGCGTCGAGTGGAGCCCCGGCCGATCCGCCGGGGCTCCACTCAACGCTGGGAGTCCTACTTGTACACAGGAACTCTCAGGAGCAGGCCGCAAGCCACGGCGGTCACGGCAACAACCAGGATCAGCACAGCACTCTGAGGGACGACACCAAACATGACGAGCACTGCCGTCAGACACGTCACGGCTGCGGAGCCGCCGATCACAAGGGCCACCTGGCGAACCGTCAGGCCGAGGCGACGCAACCGATGGGCGATGTGGTCGCTACCGCCCTGCAGGACAGGTCTGCCCTCCTTGCGCCGCGCGACCATGACCAGGCCGGTGTCCGCGGTGACGACCAAGGTGATGAGTAGCACACTGGTGTACCCCGACGGTGCGTCGTTGCCCTTGTGCAGAGTCACAGTGGCCGACGACACCAGAAAGCCCACGAAGAGCGAGCCCGCGTCGCCGAGGAAGATCCGCGCGGGATACCAGTTGTGGAAGAGAAAGCCTGCACAGGCACCGGCCAGGGCGGCCATGACACAGGCGATGGCGAGGTGTCCGACCGAGAGCGCGGCACAGCAGAGGAACCCTGCGGTGACCGCGGTCACGGTGGATACCACCCCGTCCATGTTGTCCAGCAGGTTGAACGCGTTGGTGGTGAAGAGGATCCAGACGAGCGCGAGTACCACGTCGAGCCATGTACCGAAAAGCACGGGATGACCGCACCACAGAACTACGACCAGAGCTGCCGCCGCCTCCGTGCCGAGACGAAGGCGGATGCTGAGGGGACGAAGGTCGTCGGTGAGCCCGAGAACGACGACAAGGGCAGCGCAGATGAGTACGACACCCACCGTGGACTCCCTCTCCTCCACAGCGAAGATCACCACACTTGCGGAGCCCAGGGTGGCAACCGCCACTGCGATGCCGCCGAGGTAAGGGGTGGGACCAGCATGGGTTTTGCGTGCGTTCGGCTGGTCTGTGTATCCGCGCCTCAGGGCGAGGCGACGCAGGGGCTCGGTCAGCAGGGCAGCGGTCATGAGAGCGACCAGCCCTGCTACTGCTGAGACCAGCCACGGACTTAGACCGGACATGGCCCTGCCAGCACCGTCTGGTCGTTGGTGCATGCTTCCCGCTTGGGCGGGTTGTCTGCGGCGAGCCCCAGCGCTTGTCGCCTCATCTCGTCCCGGGCATCCGCGACGGCGTCCGCGAGTACGTCGTCGAGGTTCCGCTGCGGCTGCCAGCCGGTGAAGGTCCTGAGTTTCGTGGTGTCGGGAACCCGGCGCTCCATGTCCTCGAACTCCGGTCCGTAAACCTCGCTGTAGGCGAGGTAGTGCACGGGCGAACTGCTCTCGGCGCACGAGATGATGCGCCGTGCCAGATCCAGAACGCTGATCTCTTCGTCGCTTCCGATGTTGAAGACCTGACCTACGGCATCCGGAAGATCGACCAGCGACAAGAGGGCTTCGACCACGTCTGCGACGTGGATGAAGCAGCGGCTCTGCTGCCCGGTGCCATATACGGAAATGGGTTCTCCCCGAACTGCCTGGCGGGCGAATCTTGGCACGACCATGCCATAGGCGGGGCTCTGCCGAGGACCGACCGTGTTGAAGAACCGCACGACGGTGGATCGCAGTCCGTATTCCCGCCGATACAGGTCGGCAAGGATCTCATCGACCGCCTTGGCGGTGCTGTAGGACCACCGCGGGACAGAGGGGCTTCCCAGAATGCGCTCGGCTGTTTCGCTCAGTGGTCCGGACGAGTTCTTGCCGTAGATCTCCGATGTGCTGGCGACGATCACTCTTCGGTCGTAGCGGTGAGCGGACCTGATGACCGTTTCGGTGCCTTTGGTGTTGATGAGGAAGGAGTTCAGCGGCTGCTCCATGATGAGTTTCACCCCAACGGCCGCTGCCAGATGCACTACACCATCGCATTCACGCACCAACTGGTCGACGAGCGATGCATCCAGCACGGAGCCGTGGACGAATTGGAAATGACTCTGCCTGCGCGCATCTGCAAGGTTCTCCAGGCATCCCGTGCTGAGGTCGTCGAGCGCAACGACCGGCTCACCGCGCGCCAGCAATGCATCGACGAGATGGGAGCCGATGAAGCCAGCTCCTCCGGTGACCAGGTATTGCGGACGTTCCATCACTCAGTCACTCCATGTTTGCTGGTGGGGCGATTGCCGGGGGCAAGTGCACCGGCAACGCACGGTAACGATAGCCGGAGACGGTGCAAATAAAATGAACGGAACCTGTAATTAGCCCGTTTGCGCGGCTCAGGCGCCGACATGAGGCCATTCGCCGGAGGAGTGTCACCCGAGAGGTGGACAGCGAGTCGCGTCGAGCATATGTCAGGCATATTCCTACGAAAGATTCTGCGTGGCCAGCAGAGAGGAGTTCGATTGTGCCGGCGGCAACAAAAAAGGTAGTGGTGGTCGGCCAGGGATACGTGGGCCTTCCACTCGCCGTTCGTGTCGTGGAAGCCGGGCACAACGTCGTGGGTCTCGACGTTGACGAGCTGCGCGTCAAACGTCTGGCCACAGGTGAGTCGTTCGCCGAGGACGTATCCTCAGCACGCCTACTGGCCGCCATCAACTCGGGCCGGTACGTCCTGAGCACCGATTACGCGGATGCCGCGGAGTTCGACGTATGTGTCATCACGGTTCCCACGCCTCTGAAGGACGGTGCTCCCGACCTCAGTTTCGTGGAGAGCGCTGCAAAAGAAGTCGCCCAGTATCTCCGCCCGAACGCCACGGTTATCCTTGAGTCAACCACGTATCCATGCACGACGGAGCACGTCGTGTGCCCGATTCTGGAGGCGGGTAGTAAGCTCAAGGCGGGTGAGGACTTTTTCCTGGGGTACAGTCCGGAAAGAATCGACCCGGGCAACAAGAGCTGGCGGCTGGAGAACACCCCCAAGGTGGTCTCCGGCGTGAGCGACGAGTCCCTGCGGCATGTCGAGCTGTTCTACCAGGACATCGTGGACCGTACTGTCCCCGTCACTTCACCACGCACGGCCGAGCTGACCAAGCTCCTGGAGAACACGTTCCGCCATGTCAACATCGCCCTCGTCAACGAGCTCGCGATGTTCTGCAAACCACTCGGCATCGACATCTGGGAAGCAATCGACGCAGCGTCGACCAAACCTTTCGGCTTCATGCGCTTTCTGCCTGGGCCCGGAGTCGGCGGACACTGTCTACCCATTGACCCTTCCTACCTCTCGTGGCAGGTCAAACAGGCGCTGCGGCACGACTTCCGCTTCGTGGCACTGGCCAACGACATCAACAGCCATATGCCCGACCATGTGGTACTGCGCGTCGCCAGAGGGCTCAACGCGCGCCGGAAGCCAGTCAATGGCAGCCAGGTACTGGTTCTCGGGCTCGCCTACAAAAGGAACGCCGGCGACATCCGGGAGTCTCCTTCCGTCGCCGTGGCTCTCGGGCTCCGACAAATGGGCGCTCACGTCCTCGCGGTGGAACCGCATGTCGACCCTCTCCAGCTCCCTGACGACATTCTGTGCGTCGAACTCACGGAGGAACAGGTCGCGGCAGCCGATGCCGTGGTCATTGCCACCGACCATGACGACTTCGACTACGCCATGGTGGAACGTGCCGCCGACTATGTGTTCGACGCCTGCAACCGGTGCCGCGCGGAGACCGTCGAGCGTCTCTGAGGCTCCCCATGCACTCAGTTGGGTCACAAAGAATCGAGCGCGCCTGCCGTGCGCCTCAAATGTCCCGAGACGCCCCTAGGTTGATTACACACTCACTCGCTCCGACTGGGGAATGACCTTGGATTTGCGCGACTACCTACGAGTCCTTTCCCGCCGCTGGCACGTCATTGCCCTTGTGACTCTGCTCGGGACGGCAGTAGGCATCCTGGCCAACGTCGTTGCCACTCCTGAGTACCGGGCAACCACCACGCTATTCGTGTCTCTCCAAGGTGACGCCGACACATCACAGCTCAATCAGGGCAACTCGTTCGCCCAGGCGAGAGTCCAGTCCTATGCCGGTGTAGCGGCGAGCCCGGAGGTTACTCGATCGGTCGTGAAGTCCCTCAGGCTTGATATGACGCCGGTCCAGCTGGCTTCGCGTATCTCGGCCGAGGCGCCGCTGAACACGGTGCTGGTCCGTCTGACCGTCACCGACACCCGTGCGGCACGAGCCGCGCGGATCAGCAACGCGGTCGCCACTCGCTTTGCCGACGTGATCAGGAAGCTGGAGCATCCTGAAGAAAAGACGGCCCCGTCTCCGGTGAGACTCACCGTGACCCACCCTGCCACTGTGCCGTCCGCGCCCTCGTCCCCGAACACCACACTCAATATGGTGCTCGGCCTGGCGGTGGGCCTGGCTCTCGGGCTGGGGCTGGGTGTCGCACTGGAGACGGTGGACACATCGATGCGTGATTCCAAAGCCCTGGCCGAGTGCCTGGCAGGGGCTGGGGGGCCCGCCGTGTTGTCCAGCATCGTGCAGGACCCGCGCGCCGCTCGGCAACCGGTCTCCCTGCGCGACGATACGCACAGCACTCGTGCGGAGGGGTTCCGGAAGCTTCGTGTCAATCTTCAGTTCGCGGAAGTGGACCAGCGGCCGAAGGTGATCGCCGTCACCAGTCCGCTGCCCCGTGAGGGCAAGAGCAGCGTGTCGGTCAACCTTGCTGCCACATTGGCCGAGGAGGGAGCAAAGGTATGCCTGATCGACTGCGACCTGCGCCGCCCTTCTATTGCTCGAGCCCTCGGCCTGGTCAGGGACGCCGGACTCACCACAGCCCTGGTGGGCCAGGCCGAACTGCACGAGGTACTTCAGTCGGCCGGTTCCTTCTCGGTGCTCACCAGCGGGGTGATCCCGCCCAACCCGACTCAGCTCCTCGGAAGCACCCATTTCGCTTCCTTGCTGCACACTCTCGCCGAGCAGTTCGACCATGTCGTGGTGGATACCGCCCCGGTGCTCCCCTTCGCAGACACCACGGCGATGGCAACCGCCATCGACGGCTATCTGCTCGTGGCGCGGGCCGGGCGGACCAGCCGGAGCCAGATCGTCGACGCCCTGCACGTCCTCGAACGCGTCAACGTCCCCGTTCTTGGAGCCGTCCTGAACGCGGCTCCGGCACGAGGGGAAGGCGAAGCATACGGTTATGCCTACAACTACCGGCCGAAGCAGGACATGGCGACCCGGTTCACCGAGCTCGTGTCGTCGATTCTGGCGGCAGTAGTCCCCCGCCGAGGGCCGGCCTCCAGGTAGCACGGACCCAATCACATCCTCGACACGACCACAGAACCAAACGGGGTGCCGACCGGTGTTGGCGGACCGGCGGCCCGACAAGAATCCGCCGGTGGCGTTGCGCCTTGGGAGCGAACGTGTGCGAGCCGGTCCGGCGGGATGCGTTGCGCTGGTAGCCCACTGTGTCAGGGTGAGGTCATGCGTTTCGCACTGGCGGTCCGTGCCGTGGCCGTGGCCTTGGTCAGTGGGATGTTCGTCCAGGCATGTGAGACGGGTGGCGGAGCCGGGGGGCGCGGCCGGGGCACGGACGGACGGGCCCCGGCCGGGATCGAGCAACTGCGGGCCGAGGTTATCGAGACCCTGCCTCATGACCCGAAGGCATTCACCCAGGGCCTGGAGATGACCGAAGACGGTGTGCTGTACGAGAGCACAGGCGTGGTTGGGCAGTCCTCGGTCCGGGCGGGACCGCTCGGCAGCTTTCCGGAAAACCGCGCCGAGTTGCCCCCTCCGTTGTTCGGCGAGGGGATCACCGTCATCGGTCGAACTCTCTGGCAGCTCACCTGGCGCAATGGCTTGGCGGTCGAACGGGATGCAAGGACGTTGGCCGAACTACGCCGGGTTCCTTACCTCGACGAGGGCTGGGGCCTGTGCCATCAGCGGCACCCTGACCGGCTGGTGATGAGCAACGGCTCCTCCCGGCTCACTTTCCGCAACCCCGCAACATTCGGGAAGACGGGGGAACTTGTCGTCACCGCTCATGGGCGGCCCGTAAGCCGGCTGAATGAGCTGGAATGTGTCGGCGACATCGTCTACGCCAACGTGTGGTCTTCGGACCTGATCATGCGGATCGATGCGAACACGGGCAGGGTCACCGGGGAAGTCGACGCCACGAGCCTCCTCACACCACAGGAGGGTGCCCGGGCCGATGTCTTGAACGGTATCGCGGCCGTCCCCGGGACCAGTCAGTTCCTCCTCACCGGCAAGTGGTGGCCCAAGATGTTCCGGGTCGCCTTCGTTCCCAGGTAGGTCGCTGCAGGCCATGCAGTGGTGACTCGGACCAGCTGTACCCCAAGTGCGGGGCACCGACTCGTGGTCGAGCACTTGGAACTCCAGCAGATGACGATCGAGGCTACGGGCACATGCGGCACCACCGTCCGCCGCACCGCACGAGCTGCGGTCCCCGAAGAAGAGCTGAGCGGGCGTCGCCAGCAGCTGCGGCCATCGCTCCAGAACCTCGTCCACCAGGCCAAGGGCGAGTACGGACGGCTCCTGTAGGGCGAGAACGGGGACGCCTTCATGGCCCTTCAGGCCCACCCCGGTGTGGGAGGGCCAGACCGTGTACGCGGCGGGCCACGGCGTAGCCACGTCCGGAGGCCCTTTGCGAAGGATCATGGAGGTGGGGCATGGGGTCGCCGAGGCCGATCGCATATATATGGAGTTGCCCAGGGAGCACACGAAGATGACCGTCGGCGATCTCATCGACCACTTGTCCGTCTACGACCGGAGCACTCCGCTGCGGCTGGCGATGAACCCGTTCTTCCCGATGGCGCATCGCCTCGAACAGGTCATCCAGGCCGTGGACGAGACCGGGCGGCCCGTTGTCCATCTGGCCGAGGGCCGGGACGCGGACACGCAGCTCGGGCATCTGCCGCCCGAGGCCACCGTCGCCCTGGCCTGGCAACCACACGGTGCTCGCCCGCAGACTCCAGGCATACCTGCGGTGGCGCAAAGCCAACGCCCGACACCCCGATGTGCTGGCAGCCCAACGCCGCGAACGCGCCAAAGTCCGCAGCGAACGCCAGCAACGCTGGGGTCGGCCACGAAGCCAAGCCGCGTGACCGATTCCGGCGGACGTTTGCGGTCAACGCACCAGCCGCTGGGCCTGGGCCAGTACTTCGATGAGACGTGTACGGACAACGTCCAACGCGGCGATCTTCTCCTCCACGTCGGTGAGCCTCCGAGCGATGACTCGTGCGCTCGCGGGACAGACGGGACCATCGGCGATGTCTTGATCGAGACAGGGAAGCAAGGCACGGACGTCGCTGGCAGTGAGGCCGATCGAGAGCAGCAGCCTGATGTTGACCACCTGGCCGACTGCTGTCTCGTCATACTCCCGATACCCGTTCGGCGCTCGCCGGGGGTGGAGCAGGCCCTGCTGTTCGTAATAGCGCAGTGCCCGAATGGTGGTGCCGGCCTCGTTCGCCAGCTCTCCGATCAGCATCGTTCCATCTTCACCCAGCCGCGCTCAGCCCTCCGTCGACGCGGATGATCGTACCGGTGAGGTAACCGGCTTCGGGGCGCGTCGCGTTCACGATCCACCAGGCGATCTCCTTGGGCTGAGCGATACGCCCGAGCGGGATTCGGGCCCGAAGCTCCTTGCCCGCCACGGCGATCTGCTCGTCCGAGAGCCCGGATTGGCTCAGCACCGGTGTCGCCGTTATCCCGGGGGCCACCGACAGAACGCGAATGCCGCGCTGCGCGAGCTCGACTGCCCACGTGTGGGTCAGGAAGTCCAGAGCCACCTTCGTGGATCCGTATATCGAGTTGTTCGGCCAGCCGTAGTGGGGCGGGTTGGATGTGATGTTGACGATGGTGCCACCGGCCTCCAGGTGCGGCAGAGCGTGCTGGGTGAGGAACACCGGGGCGAGAAGGTTCGTGGTGAGCTGTTCCTCGGCGACCTTCCGGTCGATCGCACCGAGCGGAGCAGGACGAGTGATCGCGGCATTGTTGACCAGGACATCGATGCGGCCGAACGCTTCCACCGCAGCGGCGACGATGTCGGCGGGGGCATTGGGCTCGGCGACGTCGACCACGAACGTTCGGATGCGCGGGTGTTCTCTGGCCGTCTGCGCCAAGCGTTCGCCAGTCCGGCCGACGATAAGAACCTCGGCCCCCTCAGCGGCGAACTGCTGGGCGGCCGCACGACCGATCCCGGTGCCTCCTCCGGTGATCAGCACTGCCCGGCCGTGAAGGGTATTTGTCTCTTCCATGCGCGAGACGCTAAGCCTTGACCCTAGCGTCAAGGTCAAGGTCAAGGACGGGAGACGACATCAGGCATCCACCCCGGCGAACGTTCGTGATCAATACACCTGGCGCCGTGCGAGGGCCAGCAGGGCGCCCAGCGCCAGGACCATCCAGGCCGTCAGGTAGGCGAAGGCGGCGGTCGGAGAGACCACGGTCCACAGGACGCCAGCGACTGTGGAGGCGGCGGGATTGCCCAGCGACTGGAACGTGGCGAGCATCCCGAATGCGGAGCCGCGCAGGTCCTTCGGGGTAAGCGCCGCGACCGCGGAGTGCTGGGCAGTCTCCACCGCGCCGATGCCGGCCCCGGCCAAGATGAAGGGCACAGTGAGGAACGCAATGGCGGCACCATTGACCACAACGGTTGAGTTGGGGTAAAGGCATCTGCGGTCGGCTATGCGTCTGTGGCCCGGAGGTCTGCCGCGGCAGCGCCGCGTCGGTGGGTATGGCGGTGAGGTGGCTGATGGGGGAGGCCCAAAGCAGCGCGGCGGGGAGCACGAGCAGAACTGGTACCCACCCGGCACCAGCCGCTCCTCGTCCGAATCCTCGGCGAGCGGAACGCGTTCTCGGAGGGTGCCGTAGACGGAGTGCGAGGACGCGTACACCAGCCGTGCGCCGCCGCGCCAGCACGCGTCGGCCAGCCGGAGCGGGCCGAGGGTGTTGGTCTCGTTATCGCGGCATCGACTCGCGCTCTGCTCCGGCCGCATTCCGAACGTCCTTGACACTCGCCCCGTGCCACCACCAAGGGCCACCGGACGAGCTACAGCCATCGTCATGAGAATCGCCGGTTTTGCTGACCGGCGATCCGCTGCTATGTTGCCGCGCCGCTTCGGCCCCTTGGATTCCTTGTTGAATCATGTGTGCCTCCTTCCTTTGAGGCGGAATGGGGGGGCCTGGGCCGGCTGACCCATGGCGGTGCGCAGTCGGCTCCCGGTCGACCGCCCTCGCTCCTGACCGCCGCCCAGGCCGCCAGAGTGACGGTGATCACGGACATCCTTCGGAGGGTGCTGCGTAGGCTTGTGCAGTCGTCGCGATGGGGTCCAGGAGGGCGGGCGAAGCTCTCCCGCAAGCGCCTGACGATGCGTCAGGAAAGTCGGCAAGTGGTCAGCATGAGTCCTGAAGAACCTGGGGAACGCTGCCCGAACATGCGACTCGTTGTAGGGTAGAAAAACCGCCCTTGACCTGCAATAACGCAGGCAGGGAGCCTATGTCCAGGAGTACCTCGATGATGCGTACGATGTTCAAGTCCAAGATCCACCGGGCCACCGTGACCCAGGCCGATCTCCACTACGTCGGCTCCGTCACCGTCGATGCCGAGCTGATGGAAGCCGCGGACCTGCTCCCCGGCGAGCTCGTCCACATCGTCGACATCGACAACGGAGCGCGCCTGGAGACGTACGTCATCGAAGGCGAACGCGGCTCCGGTGTCATCGGCATCAACGGTGCTGCCGCCCACCTCGTGCACCCTGGCGATCTGGTGATCCTCATCAGCTACGCCCAGGTCGACGACGCCGAGGCCCGCTCGCTGGTGCCCCGCGTCGTCCACGTCGACACCCGCAACCGCATCGTCGAGCTCGGCTCCGACCCGTCGCAGCCGGTGCCCGGCAGCGACACCGAGAGCAGCCCGCACGCCGTCCCGGCCACCGCAGGCCGGGCCTGAACGGACCGCACGCGCCTGAAGCAGACCCCGAGCTCCGGGACGACCGCGCCGCCGGGCGGCTGGAGGCGGCAGCTGAAGGAGAACCACCCGGGACTGTGACGACGCCGGACTCTCAGTCCCTCGGAATCCGTGTCCTCGGAATCCTCGGCCTGGGAATCCTCGGTCTGGGACTGGAGCTGCGACATCCCGTCGACGGTGACGCGTGGATCCGCCGCGCGTGGGCACCCGCAACGGAGGAACCTGGAGCCATAGGGCTCCATCGACTCCCGGGAGCTTTCTATGACCCATCCGCAGCCCCCTCCCGTACCGCCCATACCGACCCCGCCCCCGGACCCGCTGGGCCCGGGGCCGGGCCCGCCCCCCAGTCCTGTCCCGCCGCCGGAGCCGCCGCCCGGCCCCGCACCGGAACCGATCCCCGAGCCGCCGGGACCGACACCGGTACCGGAGCCGGAACCGTCGCCCGCTCCTCCCGGCTGACAGGATCCAGTGCCCGTCCCGGCACTAGGGCGTGTTGCGAAAGTCCCGCCTGGCCCGCGACGCCTGGCACGCGCTCCCCCGTAGCCCTTCGGGCACGGGAGGTGCTCGCACGCTGCGTTGTCGGACTCATCCATGTACGTCCAGTACGAGGGCGATCTGCCCCAGAGCTGCGCCTGGGAGGTGCCCCCACCGCCTTGCGATCGCACGCACCAGACGCCGCGGGCCCCGCCCTCCGGGCGGACGGCGCTACTTTCGCAACACGCCCTAGTCCGTGCGCACCTCCGACCGGTCGCCGCCCCAGAGCGTGTGGAACGAGCCGTCACGGTCGGTGCGCCGGTAGGTGTGGGCGCCGAAGAAGTCGCGCTGGCCCTGGGTCAGCGCCGCCGGCAGCCGCCGCGCACGCAGCGCGTCGTAGTACGACAGCGCGGCCGAGAAGCCGGGCGTCGGCACGCCCTGCCGCGCGGCTGCCGCCACCACCGCACGCCAGTCGTCCTGGGCCACTCCGATCTCCTCGGCGAACTGCTTGTCCGAGAGCAGGCTCGGCAGCTGGGGCTGCGCGTCGTACGCGGACCGGATGCGGTCGAGGAACGCGGCCCGGATGATGCACCCCGCACGCCAGATCGACGCGACGGCCCCCAGATCGATGTCCCAGTCGTAGGCAGCACTGCCGGCCTGGATCTGGTGGAAGCCCTGGGTGTACGACACGATCTTCGACGCGTACAGAGCCTGCTCTACCTGGCTCGCGAAGCGCGCCGCCTTCTCCTCGCCCAGCGGCTGAGGGGTGGGCCCGGGCAGGGCGTGCGAGGCGGCCCGCAGGTCCGCGTGCCCGGAGACCGAGCGGGCGAAGACCGCCTCCGCGATGCCGGAGACCGGAATCCCGAGGTCCAGGGCGATCTGCACGGTCCAGCGGCCGGTGCCCTTCTGCTCGGCCCGGTCGGCGACGACGTCGACGAACGGCTTGCCGGTCGCCGCGTCCGTGTGGGCCAGCACCTCGGCCGTGATCTCGATCAGATACGAATCCAGCCTGCCGGTGTTCCAGCCGCGGAAGGTCTCGGCGATCCTGGTGGGGGAGTAGCCCGCGACGTCGCGCAGCAGGTGGTACGCCTCCGCGATCAGCTGCATGTCCGCGTACTCGATGCCGTTGTGCACCATCTTCACGAAGTGGCCCGCGCCGTCCGGGCCGATGTGCGTGGTGCAGGGGGTGCCGTCCGAGGCCTTCGCGGCGATCTTCTCCAGCAGCGGGCCGAGCGAGCTGTACGACTCGGTTGAGCCGCCCGGCATGATGCTCGGCCCGTGCAGCGCACCCTCCTCACCGCCCGAGATACCCACGCCCACGAAGTGGATCCCGCGCTCGCGCAGTTCGCGTTCGCGGCGCCGGGTGTCGGCGAAGTGCGCGTTGCCGCCGTCGATGATGACGTCGCCGGGCTCCAGCAGCGGCGCGAACTCCTCGATAACCGCGTCCGTGGGATCGCCCGCCTTGACCATGATCACGAGGCGGCGCGGACGCTCCAGGGCCGCGACGAACTCCTCGGGGCTCTCGGCGGGGACGAAGGAACCCTCTTCGCCGAACGCCTCGACGAGCTCGCGTGTGCGGGTGGCGGTCCGGTTGTGCACGGCGACCGTGAAGCCGTTGCGCGCGAAATTGCGTGCGAGATTGCGGCCCATCACCGCGAGCCCGGTGACGCCGATCTGGGCGGTACCACTCATGCGTGTGCTCCTGGAGTCCGTCGGAAGTGCCCCTCCCCGTGGCCAGTATGAATACGGGTCACGGGACTGCGGCGTTCATGAGACCTCAAGTCGCTCGAGGGGCGCAGGATTCCCCGGTTCCGCCGAACGACGGCCCCCCTGTGCGCCGTGGCGCCTTGCGCACACCCTTGTCATGGCCTCTTCCGAGCCCATAGTTTTGTCCGCTGCTGATGCGTTCAATGGGGGGACTCATGGCCGTTCGCGGACGACACCGCCGATACCAGCCGAGCCGTATCAACCGGGCCTCGCTCACCGTCACGGCGGGTGGCGCGGGAATGGCCCTGCCGCTGATCGGGGCGGGCATGGCGAACGCCGCGTCCGTGGACGTCTGGGAGAAGGTCGCTGCCTGCGAGTCGACCGGCAACTGGCACATCAACACCGGCAACGGCTACTTCGGCGGCCTCCAGTTCAGCCAGTCCACCTGGGAGGGCTACGGCGGCACGGTTTATGCCGCGCGCGCCGACCTCGCCACCAAGGACCAGCAGATCGCCGTCGCCGAGAAGGTGCTCAAGGGGCAGGGACCGCGCGCATGGCCGGCCTGCTCCGTACGGGCGGAACTCACCCGAGGCGGAGACGCACCCGATGTCTCACCGGAGCGGCGGCGCGAGCCGCGATCCGGCGATAGCCGACAGGCCGGGGAGTCCGGTCAGGCCGGTCACGCCGGGGAGAGCGCGCGCAGTGGGCGCACCGTGCGGGCCGGGCATGTGGCGACGCCGACCACCGTCCCCACGCAGCGCGAGAGCTACACGGTGGCGCGCGGCGACTCGCTCTCGCGCATCGCGCGGTCCGAGCGGGTCAAGGGTGGCTGGCAGGCACTGTACGAAGCCAACCGCGAGGTCGTCGGCGACGACCCCGATCTCATCCATCCGGGCCAGCGGCTGGTGATCCGGGCCACGGCGTCCGCACCCGCGCGGCCGAAAAGTCCGCCGAAGAGCCCGCCGAAGGCTCAACCGCCCGAGGCCCGGCAGTCCGTCGCCGGGCCGCAGCAGCAGAAGCCGCAGGCGGCGAAGCCCAAGCCGAAGCCCAAGCCGAAGGCGTTGCCGAAGCAGGAGCAGCGGCACAAGGAACGGTCCGACCGGGCCGGACGCGCCGCCGGCTTCAGCGCGCCCGTCGCCGCGAGCACCGGGACCCCTTATGGCAAGGCCGGTTCGTCCTGGTCCAGCGGCTACCACACGGGCGTGGACTTCCCGGTGCCCACCGGGACCTCGGTGAAGGCCGTCGCCTCCGGCCGGGTTGTCTCGGCCGGCTGGGCGGGAGCGTACGGCTACCAGATCGTCATCCGGCACACGGACGGCAAGTACAGCCAGTACGCGCATCTGTCCGCGCTCAATGTGCGCGAGGGGCAGCAGGTCAACAGTGGCCAGCGGATCGCCCGCTCAGGATCCACCGGCAACAGCACCGGACCGCACCTCCACTTCGAGGTGCGTACGGGCCCGGGGTACGGCTCCGACATCGATCCGCTCGCGTACCTGCGCTCGGGGGGCGTCACGATCTGACGCCTCTGACGCCTCTGACGCCTCTGACGTCTGTGACGCCTGCGACCTCCGTGAGGCATACGGCGTATCCGGGGCAGGGGCCGCGGCCTGCCGTTCCGCGGTGAGCAGCGTCAGCCCGGCGGCCGCGGCGGTCGCGCACACCAGCGCCAGCACCGCGCCCGTCGCCCCGTACCGGAACCGCTCTCCGAGGAGCGCGATGCCGACCGCCGCGGCCACCACCGGATTGACGACGGTCACGGTCGCCAGCGGTGCGGTGAGCCCGGCGCCCCGGTAGGACGCCTGGGACAGCAGCAGCCCCGTCGCGCCGAGGCCCGCGATCACCAACAGACTCGGGACCGGGACCGCACCGCCGGGTGCGCCGCCGAGCCAGTCCGCCACGACGGTCTTGGTGAACACCGAAGCGACGCCGAAGGCGACCCCCGCGCCGCCGGCCAGCATCACGCCCCGTACGACGGCGCGGCGCACCCGCCGTGCGGCGACGAAGAAAGCGGCGATGGTGCCGAACGCCGCCGCGCTGAGCGCCGACCGGTCTCCGCCGCCGAGTTGTCCCGCACCTGCCCCGGGGTCCGCCGCACCCGTCAGTGCCAGCAGCCCGGCCAGACCCGCCGTGGCCATCAGCGCGCCGCGCCATGCCGTCGCCCCGGCACCGGCCCCGGCTCCCAGGGCCTGTCCGGTGGATCTTGCTGGGCTCGCGACGCCCTGCGACTCCGTCTCCTGCGTTGTCGTCAGTCGGCAGGGCTCCGCCATGTCTCCTTTCTCCGCCTTGGATCCGAAGCCGCACGACGCCGCTCGCTGATCCAGCCTGATCCCCCGGACAGGCCCTGCCGCGCCGCCGGCGAACAGCGCCGCCATCGGCAGGGCGAGCACGAGCGTGAGCGCGCCCAGCGGCTGCACCAGACTGAGCGGCCCGTACGCCAGCGCGAGCACGTGCAGCAGCGCCCCCAGCCCGTTGAGTGCGATCGCCACCCACCACACGGCGCTGTGCAACGGTGCGTAGGACCGGGCGGGGGTGCCGACGGCAACGCGCTCCTGCACGATCGCCCCGGCCGCGTAGGCGGCCGCGGAGACCAGGGACAGCAGCACGGACAGGGCGAGGGAGCTCATGGGCTCCACGATCTCCCCCGCGGGCTGCCCGCGTCGTCGTCCTTGAGCACACACTGGGTCGTACTGCCGACGGAGTACGGGAGTACAACCGCGGTCGTGGCCCCCGCGAATGACCTGATCAGATCCGGTCGAAGCGCACCTTTGCGGTGTCCAGGTCGAAGCGTGCCCCGGCCACGACGGCTCCCTCGAAGGCCGGGTCCGCGGCCAGGGTGTGGCGTATGCGCGCGACATTGGCCCGCACCGTGTTCTCCACCCAGTCGCCGGGCAGGTGCTGCGTCGCGCGCGCGGACGGTGCGATGTCATCGATCACCCGGGAAAGATGGCCGGTCGCCGGCCGGCCCGTCCGCACGTGGTCCACCGCCGCGGACACCGCCCCGCACCGCTCATGGCCGAGGACCAGCACCAGCGGGATGTGCAGCTCCTCCACTCCGTACTGGATGCTGCCGAGCACGGCCTCGTCCAGCGCCTGGCCCGCCGACCGTATGACCATGAGATCCCCGAGTCCCTGGTCGAAGACCAGCTCCGGCGGCACCCGTGAATCGATGCACCCGAGCACGACGGCGAAGGGGTGCTGCGCCACGGCGACCTCGCGGCGGCGCCCCGCGTCGTCGTGCGGGTGGCGCTGCCGCTCGGCGGCCCACCGTATGTTGCCCGCGCGCAGCAGGGCCAGGGCCTGGCCGGCGGTCGTGGGGCGTGGCGCGTGCGTTTCGCGGGGAGCCGTGGGCGTCGCGGCGCGGGCCGAAGGCAATGCCACGGTCATGGCCGCGGCCGTCATGCCGAGTACCGCTCGGCGGTTTCGAAGAGTCACATGGCAAGGTGACAGTGGACCGACAGCGGCCGTTCTGAATTTGATCGATCTTCTACCGGACTTTGACTGAAGCAGGGCGTGAGTGGATTTCGAACAGCTGGAATCGGTGGGCGGTTTCTTCGCCGTACGGCACGGGGAACCCGGCACCGGACATGTTCCCCTCGCCCGGCTGTACGCGGGAGACCTCGCCCCGCTCACCGCGCGCGTCGACCTGGTCGCGGCCCGGCTGCGCACCCCCGAACGCAGGGTCGCCGCCTCCCTCGCACAACTCGGGCTCGCCGCCCGGCTCTGGTCCACGGCACTGGGGGCCGCCGCGCTCCACGGCGAGTTCCCCGACCCGGCAGCCGCGACCCTGCACTGGGACCCGGCCCTCACCGCGCCCGACGATCTGCGCTGGACTCGGACACGGAGCCTCCCCGGCACGGTCGAGTCCATCCGTGCGGCCGTGCAGTACGGACATCTCGTCCCACTCGCCGAAGCCGTCCGCGGCGATGTCCGTATCTCGCCCCGGCTGCTCTGGGGCAACGCGGGCTCCGCGCTCGCCGGCGCCCTGCGCGAACTCGTCCGCTGGGCACACGCACAGGGCCGCCCCGAGGTGGCCGAGCGGGCCGCGGACCTCACGGCCGGACTCCTGAGCCACCCCGACCTGACCGGCACCGTACGCGGCCCGGCGCTGCGCCGGACCAGCTGCTGCCTCTACTACCGCTGCCCCGGGGGCGGACTGTGCGGCGACTGCGTCTTCGACCGCCCGCCGCAGCAGTAAGCGCTCGCCGTGGTCTTCCGCCCCGGCCCGGTCTGAGTGACCATCAAGACATGAGGGTGGGACTGCTCACACGCGAGTATCCGCCGGACGTCTACGGCGGCGCCGGAGTCCATGTGGAGTTCCTCGCCCGGGAGTTACGGGCACTGACCGACCTCGACGTGCACTGCTGGGGCGAAGGCGACGCCGACGGAGTGGTACGCCACACCGCACTCGCCGGACTCGACCGGGCCAATGACGCGCTGCGCACCTTCTCCGTCGATCTGTCGATGGCCGCCGCGCTGGAGGACCGCGAAGTCGTCCACTCCCACACCTGGTACGCGAACCTCGCCGGTCATCTCGCCAAGCTCCTCCACGGCATCCCGCACATCGTCACCTCCCACTCGCTGGAACCCCTGCGGCCCTGGAAGGCCGAGCAGCTCGGCGGCGGCTACGCCCTGTCCGGCTGGGCCGAGCGGACCGCGATCGAGGCGGCGGACGCCGTCATCGCCGTCTCACGAGGGATGCGCGCCGACATCCTGGACTGCTACCCCGCCCTCGACCCGGCCAAGGTCCGCGTCGTCCACAACGGCATCGACACCTCCCTCTACCGGCCCGACCCCGGCACGGACGTACTGCGTCGCATCGGCATCGACCCCGCCCGCCCGTACGTCCTCTTCGTCGGTCGTGTCACGCGCCAGAAGGGCGTCCCGCACCTGCTGCGCGCCGCCCGCGCGCTGGACCCCGGCGCCCAGCTCGTGCTCTGTGCCGGCGCACCCGACACCCCGGAGATCGGGGCCGAGTTCCGGGAGCTCGTCGACGAGCTCGGGAGGGCGCGCGACGGGGTGCACTGGATACCCGAGATGCTGCCGCGGGCCCAGGTCGTCCAGCTGCTCAGCCATGCGGCCGTGTTCGTCTGCCCCTCCGTCTACGAGCCCCTGGGGATCGTGAACCTGGAGGCGATGGCCTGCGGCACCGCGGTCGTGGCGTCCGCGGTCGGCGGCATCCCGGAAGTCGTCGAGGACGGCCTGACCGGATTGCTCGTGCCGTACGACTCCGGGCATCCGCAGGACTTCGAGACCGGGCTCACCGAAGCGCTGAACCGGGTGCTGGACGATCCCGCCACGGCACGGCGGATGGGCGAGGCCGGACGGGAGCGCGCGGTCCGCGGGTTCGGCTGGGACCGGGTGGCCCGGCGCACGTACGAGGTGTACGAGGAGACGCTCAAGTCGAACTGACGAACTGACGAACTGACGGCGCGAGCCGACGGCGTGAGGGGGCGCGATGCGCGGTGGATCTTCGGTACTCGGGATCGTTCTGGCGGGCGGGGAGGGCAAACGGCTGATGCCGCTCACCGCCGACCGGGCGAAACCGGCGGTCACCTTCGGCGGTACGTACCGGCTCGTCGACTTCGTCCTGTCCAACCTCGTCAACGGGGACGTCCTGCGGATCTGCGTACTGACCCAGTACAAGTCGCACTCCCTCGACCGCCATGTCACCACCACCTGGCGGATGTCCAGTCTGCTCGGCAACTACGTGACGCCCGTACCCGCACAGCAGCGCCTCGGCCCGCGCTGGTATCTCGGCAGCGCCGACGCCATCCTGCAGTCCCTCAACCTGGTCCACGACGAACAGCCCGACTACATCGCGGTGTTCGGTGCCGATCACGTCTACCGGATGGACCCGCGGCACATGCTCGAACAGCACATCGGGAGCGGGGCGGGCGTCACCGTCGCGGGGATCAGAGTGCCGCGCACGGACGCCTCGTCGTTCGGCATCATCACCCCCGCCGCCGACGGCACCCGGGTGGAACGCTTCCTGGAGAAGCCCGCCGATCCTCCGGGACTGCCCGGCGATCCCGGCCGGGTGTTCGCGTCCATGGGCAACTACCTCTTCACCACCAAGGTGCTGGTCGACGCCCTCCACCGGGATGCCGAGGACCCGCGCTCGGTGCACGACATGGGCGGATCGATCCTGCCGATGCTCACCGAGCGGGGAGTGGCGCAGCTCTACGACTTCGACGGCAACCACGTGCCGGGCGAGAGCGCGGCGGAACACGGCTACTGGCGCGATGTGGGCACGCTCGACTCGTACTACGAAGCCCATATGGATCTGATCGCGGAACGGCCCGTCTTCAGCCTGGAGAACCGCCGCTGGCCCATCTACACGCACTCGGGGCAGCTGCCGCCCGCGAGGTTCTGCGCGGGCGGGATCGCGAGCGAGTCGGTCGTCAGCCCCGGCTGTGTGATCCGCGGCCAGGTCACCCGGTCCGTGCTCTCACCGGGTGTGAGCGTCGAACCGGGAGCCGTCGTCCAGGGCTCGGTCCTGCACGACAACGTACGGATCGGGCGCGGCGCGGTGGTGCGAGGCGCCGTGCTCGACAAGAACGTCGACGTCCCGCCCGGCGCCACGATCGGCGTCAACCCGGAGCGGGACCAGGAGCTGTACACGGTGTCGAAGGGCGGAGTGATCGCCCTGGGGAAGGGGCAGCCGGTGCTGTGAACCGGGCCGCAGCGGCCGCCCCTTCGGCCCGCGTCAGCAGTCCAGGTAGGCCACGTGGATCCAGACACCGGTGCGGCCGCCCCACAGGTCGCCCATCACCCAGTTCCCCTCCTGTCCCCGCGCCTCGAACCCCTGTCCCTTGTCGACCTGGCCCAGCACGGGGTAGTCCGTGCCCGGGCCGCCGCGGTAGTTGACCCCGTTGTCGTTCACGAAGCACGTCTGCTGTGCCTGCTGCGAGGCAGCCTGGCGGGACTGCGCGGCTGCCGGCGCTGCCGTCGGCGCGGCGGATGCGGCCGCCGCGCCGGTCGTGGCGACGACGGCCCCGGTGGTGGCGACCGCCACGGCGATCCCCGTCAGCGCCTTCTTGAACCTGGCCATCTGCATGTCCGGTGTTCCTTCCTGGTCCGGCGATGTGGTGCCGCACCGGCCTTCCGCCGGATCCCCCGAAGGCCGGTGCGGCTTTCCCCTGCGTGATCCACGATCTGCCAGAAGTGCCTCACGGTGTACCTGACGTATGTCAGGGCGGGCCTCGGACACCCCACTCTCACGGACCCTCAGCGCGAGTACTCCGCCAGGTGCTTCATCACCTCGTCCACATACGGCCGGGTGCGGGCCGGGACACCGCGCTCCTCCACGACCACGCGGGCGCTCGTGCGGTACCCGGCGGCGATCAGCGCCGGCAGATCCCGGTGCAGACCGTGCTGCTTGAACTGGTTGTCGAGATAGCAGAGATACGGTCCCATCGTGGCAATGGCGTCCGGCGCCGACATGTAGTCCTTGCGGCCGTCCCCGTCGCCGTCCAGGGACCAGGGCCCGAAGACCTCCGGCGTCCACATCGCGATGCCGTGCTCCCTGATGCGGATGCCGTTGCTGGTCCTGACACGGCTCGCATCGGGGTCGAAGCCGCTCTCCGCCTTGAGCATCGCGGCGATCAGCGCCGGGGTGACCTCCCGCTGGGCGCAGCGCATCGCGGCATTGACGATGTGCGGGCGCAGTGCCTGTGGGACGTCGGAGCGGTCCGGCAGCGCACCGGCGGGCGCTCCGCTCCGGACGGACGCCGTGCTGCCGTTCGCCCCCGTCGCGCCGCCGTCAGCCCCCGTTCCGGTGGCCAGTACCACCGCCGTGCCGGCCGCGGCGGCGAGCAAGGTCGAGCCGACGGCCAGCAGGACCGCCGAGCGCCGGCGCCGTACCGCACCCGCGTCGTGGCACAGCAGCCTCACCCGCCCGGCCAGTTGGCCGGCGGTGAGCCGGGCGCGGGAGGCGTGGTCCGGGCGCAGGCACTCGGTGATCAGCTGCCGCCAGCCCTCGGGCACGCTCTCGTCGAGACGAAGCCGGGCGCCGCCCCGCGCATACGTCTGGGCGGCCAGCGCACGCGCCCGCGCGGTGGCGCCCGGGAAGGGGTGCTGTCCGCCCGTGAGCGCCTGATGGGCCAGTACTCCGAACGCCCACACGTCCGCCGTGGGTCGCAGCTTCGTACCCCGGCAGCCGGTGCGCTCGGACCACCACTCGGGCGGTACGTGGTCGAGTGAGCCGAGCGGGAGCACGTAGGCGTGGGTGCCCTCCAGCTCGGCGGTGAGGCCGAAGTCGGCGAGCCAGACCGCACCGCCGGGCCCCAGCAGCACATTGGCGGGCTTCAGGTCGCCGTGCACCCGGCCGCGCGCATGGAGGTGTGCGAGACCCGAGGCCACTCCGTCGAGCACCTGGCGCGCCACGGCCGCCGGGACGCCCGTCGCATCGGCGAGCAGATCCTGCACACTGCGCTCCGCCCGGTCCATGACCAGCGCCGTCAGGCCGTCCAGCTCAGGGCGGTCCGGGTCGCGGACCGTGAGGACCGTGTGGGTCCGTACGAGATGCGGATGGTCCGCCTCCAGCGCGAACCGCACCTCGCGCCTGACCAGCTCGTCCATCGAGGTTCGCTGGCCGGGGGTGAGCAGATCGGTGCGCAGGAACTTGATCGCGGCGGGGTGGCCGTCGGCCGTGCGCTCGGCGGCGTACACGCTGCCCCAACTGCCCGCGCCCACGGGTTCGGTCACTGTCCACGGCCCGACCCGGTAGCCGGGGGAGATGCTGATGGAGGGCATGCTGCCGCGAGCCATCCCGTGCGCCTTTCGCGTCGCTCCTGCCGTTGCTGCTGTCGGTCGCCGGGGCCCGGACAGGCTCCTAGGTCCTGTCCGGGCCCCGGGTGCTGTCCGGTCTTCCGGGCGTCGGCGCGAGCAGCGCGAGGTGCTCCTCGCGGACGAGATCGAAGCGGAGCGCGAACGCCACCAACTCGTCCCGCTTGCCGCCCACGGTTCCCTCCGGCTCCTCGGTCCCGTCGCGCAGCCGCAGCTTCACCGAGGTGAGGTAGTCGATGTGATAGTTCACGGCGGACCGCGTCAGGCTCCGGCAGGCCGCCAGCGGACGCAGCCGCTCCAGGACCTCGCCGACACCCGGCACGGCTCCGCTGGAGGCGCGGCGCAGCCGTGGCTCGCACAGGGCGAGCAGCACCAGGAAGTACTTCGACGTCGGATCGAGGGTGAACGGGCTCATCGTCGGCTCGCCTATGCGCGGCAGCGGCTCCCCGTCCAGATACGTGTGTTCCGGTGCGAAGACCTTGAAGGACGCCTCCGTGTCCCTGGCCGGCAGCACCACACGTGAGAATTCGAACGGAATGGGCGCCCCGAGTCTGCCGGGTGCGACCTTGACGTGCTCTCCGGCGCCTTCGAGATTCTCGACGACGTAGGTCACCGTCCGGCTGAAATTCGACAGTCGCCAATAGTCCTCGGCAGCAGTGATCTGCCCGGCCCGGCGCGACACTCCGGGATCGTCCAAGGCCACGGGCACCGGGGTGTCCGGCGCGCCGCGACCGAATTCCGCCGTGTTTCCCGGACCGAGGCGCAGCAGCCGGGGGCTGTCCTGCCTGTTTCCCGGGCGCCTGTCCTGAGGTCCGCCCCGCCGCACTTCCTGGCGTTCCGGTAATTGCACGATGACGGTGTCCATACTTCGCCTCCCCCGCATCAGGCACCGCCATTCTAATACCGCGGCCGTTACTCCCGTGCCATCTGTCGCGACGGAGGGTAACGGTTCGCTCGTCCCGGGCGTCCGGCAAGAGGCGCGGTTTGGCATCCGGACTCCCGGCTGGCGTAAAGTTCCGCTTTTGGAAACTTCACGCGGGACATGCGCGACACGCGCGACACAGGGAACGGAACGGCAGCGGCGATGACGGTGACACAGGACGGCCCCGTTCAGGAGAGCGGGCCGGACGAGGAGTACGGGCCGGGCATCGACCCGGAGCGCCTGGCCGTCTGCCTGAGCGTTCTCGAAGAACTCGACCGGCTCGAGGTCGACCACCCGGACGCGATCACGGTCCGCCGGGCGACCGCCGGGATCTACCGGACCGTGAAGCAGCGCCGCCGCCAGGAGCGCCGGGCCGCCAAGACCGCCCACGACAAGTCCGTCACCGAGGCCACCGCCACCGGCTCCGCCGAGCGCATCGACGACGAGACCCAGGGCCTGCTGCCCTCCTCGTCCGTGGCCGGCGAGATCGCGGGCATACTCCAGCGCCCCCGGTCCTGCTACATCTGCAAGACCCGGTACGTCGAGGTGGACGCCTTCTACCACCAGCTGTGCCAGAAGTGCGCCGCCGAGAACCGGGCCCGCCGTGACGCCCGCACCGACCTGACCGGCAGGCGGGCACTTCTCACCGGTGGCCGCGCCAAGATCGGTATGTACATCGCGCTGCGGCTGCTGCGCGACGGCGCCCACACCACGATCACCACCCGCTTCCCCAACGACGCGATCCGCCGCTTCAAGGCGATGCCGGACAGCGACGAGTGGATCCACCGCCTCAAGATCGTCGGCATCGATCTGCGCGACCCGGCGCAGGTCGTCGCGCTCGCCGACTCGGTCGCCGCCGAGGGCCCGCTGGACATCCTGATCAACAACGCCGCGCAGACCGTACGCCGCTCCCCGCAGGCGTACAGCGAGCTGGTCGGGGCCGAGGGCGCCCCGCTGCCCGCGGGCGAGCTGCCCTCCGCCGAGGTGATCGGCACCTTCGGCAGCGGCAGCGTCGACCGGGTGGCCGCGCTGCCCGCCGCCCGCTCCGGTGAGTCCGACGTGCTGAGCGCCCAGGACGTCACCGAGCTGGCGCTGGTCTCCGGCTCGGCGTCGCTCGCCCGGATCGAGGCGGGCACCGCCATCGACGCCGGCGGTCTCGTTCCCGATCTGCACGACACCAACAGCTGGATCCAGACGGTCTCCGAGGTCGACCCGGTCGAGCTGCTCGAAGTGCAGCTGTGCAACTCCACCGCGCCGTTCATCCTCATCAGCCGGCTGCGCCCGGCGATGGCCGCGTCGTCCGCCAAGCGCAAGTACGTCGTGAACGTCTCCGCCATGGAGGGCGTCTTCAGCCGCGGCTACAAGGGCGCGGGACATCCGCACACCAACATGGCCAAGGCCGCGCTGAACATGCTGACCCGTACCAGTGCGCAGGAGATGTTCGAGGCCGACGGCATCCTGATGACCGCAGTCGACACCGGCTGGATCACCGACGAGCGCCCGCACCCGGACAAGATCCGGCTGGCCGCGGAGGGCTTCCACGCCCCGCTCGACCTGGTCGACGGCGCGGCCCGGGTCTACGACCCGATCGTGCGCGGCGAGGACGGCGAGGACCTCTTCGGCTGCTTCCTCAAGGACTACGCGCCGGCGAACTGGTAACCCGGCCCTCACCCGAACAGCCGCAACCCCCGGGCGCACAGGGCCGTCCGGGGGTTTGCTGTACCCGATGGGCCGTCATCTCCGCACGCTTTCCGGTAAAGAAACACCCAATGTGACGTTCCCCATCGAGCGCAGGGGCGCTCATTTGGTTACCCTGGAGCCCACGGACGGCCACCAAGGGCCCACGAAACCCCTCGGCCGCCCTGGGACAGGCCCGCATCACGGCCGCGATCCCGCCTGGAAACGGCGCCACCGCGACCGGAATGCCCATGTCCCCCTGTTACGCGACACAGAGGAGTGCGCGGTGACAACTGAAGTGACGAAGCAGGACCAGCGGCCGGCGCCACGCAGCGAACGGGCCGGGCGGCCCGACGAGCTCGGCAGCCTCGAGGTCTGGGCCAGGTCCGCGCCGATCCGGCTCGCCGGATACGAGGACGACCTCGAGGAGCCGCACATCCTGCCCGGCGTCGACTGACGCCGGTCGCTGGATCATGTACCCCCTGGCCATGACGGGCCGGGGGGTACGACACGTTTCGCACCCCTGTTGCGTCGCTTTCACACCCGTTCGGCCGTCACATCGGTCGTGCTCAGCCGCGTCGGCGGCAGGAAGTCCCGCAGATAGCGCCGCTGCCACCAGGCGCCCGTGGCGCGCAACTGCCGCCAGGTGGTGTACTCGTAGTGGTAGAGCCGGGCGCGGATGTACAGCGGCGGGGTGTCGGGAAACGGATTGCGGCGCAGCAGCCGGATCGTGTCGCGGTCGTTGTCGAGCAGCCGTTCGACGAAGCCGCCGAACCACGGGCGGGCGTACGCGGGGGAGAGTGCCGCGAACCACATCAGCCAGTCGAGGCGCAGATGGTACGGGGCGAACTGGCGCGGCAATCGCCGGATGTCTCCCGGTTTGCCGTGGAACTCGTACTCCCGCCACACCGTGCCGGGGCGCAGTACCCGCTCGTCCGTGCCCTCGACGACGACCTCGAACCGGACCCGCCCGACCGTGCCGAACGCACCGTACGTGTTCACCAGGTGCAGCGGGTCGAAGGAGCGGTTCATCGTCTGGTGCCGGGAGAGCAGATTGCGGACCGGGCGGTAGCTGAGGGCCAGCACGAGCACGGTCACCGCGATCACCAGGGCCTCGTACCAGAGGGGCGGCCCGGGGAGCGGATGTGGCCCGGCGAACGGGGAAACGTCGACGGCGGACAGCGCCAGCGTGATCGTCAACCAGTTCAGCCAGGAGAAATTGCCGGACAGGACCAGCCACAGCTGGGTCGCGATGATCAGCCCGGCCGCCGCGCTCGCGATCGGCTGAGGGGTGAACAGCAGGACGGGGATCAGAAGTTGCGTGACATGGTTGGCGCCGGCCTCCACCCGGTGCAGCGGCCCCGGCAGATGGTGGAAGAACCAGCTCAGCGGTCCCGGCATCGGCTGGGTCTCATGGTGGAAGTAGAGGCAGGTCAGCCGCCGCCAGCACTCGTCGCCGCGGATCTTGATCAGCCCGGCGCCGAACTCCACCCGGAAGAGCAGCCAGCGCAGCAGCCACAGCACCAGCACAGGTGGTGCCGCACGCTCGTTCCCCAGGAAGATCGCGAGGAATCCCGTCTCCAGCAGCAGTGACTCCCAGCCGAAGGCGTACCAGGTCTGTCCCACATTGACGATCGACAGATACAGCGCCCACAGCACCGCCCACCACAGCATCGCGGTCCACAGCGGCAGCCGATCGGCCGCACCGCCGACCAGAGCGGCCGCGAGTACCGCCCCGGCCCAGGCGCAGCAGGCGAAGAACCGGTCCGAGTAGTGCAGTTGGAAGATGCTCGGTGCCCGCCGCAGGGGTACGAACCGTACGTACGCGGGCACCGGCAGCATGCCGCGCTCACCGATCAGGGCACGGAACTGGAGGGCGGCACCGAGAAAGCCGACGAGATAGATCACGGCGAGCGCCCGCTGGAAGACCAGTCTGCTCAGCCAGTAGTCGGGTGCCGTGAACCACTCCATCGCGTTCCTCCGGTACCTCCAGTATCGGCCTCGGCCGCGATCCGTCGCAGTACGGCA
This sequence comes from Streptomyces sp. NPDC053673, assembly GCF_055585225.1. Taxonomy (NCBI): domain Bacteria; kingdom Bacillati; phylum Actinomycetota; class Actinomycetes; order Kitasatosporales; family Streptomycetaceae; genus Streptomyces; species Streptomyces sp. NPDC053673. The sequence goes on from NZ_JBVJKN010000001.1 coordinate 626,587, forward strand.
CCGAGCCGGCGTGCGTACAGCCGCTGCAGCACCGGTACGAGGGGTCCTGCGAGCCGCGAGTACCAGCGGGCCGGCCTGCTGAAGGCCAGCACGGTGAACCAGACCGAACCGTCGTCCCGGAGCTCCACCGTGAAGGACTCCTCGCCGCTCTCCGGATGACCCGCCAGGGTGCCGTACGCGAAGCCGGTGCGGTCCGGCTCGTACTCCGTCCAGATCACCCGGCAGGGCGCCCTGAACCGCAGCGGGCCGATGCCGAGCGACACCTCGACGGCGGTGCCCGGCTCGGCGTGCGGGGAGGCCGCCCGTACCCGCGCGCCCGTGGCGCGATGCATCCGCCAGGTGGTGACCGCCGTACCGGCGGCCTCGAAGACGGCGCGGCCGCGGCCGATGCGGGTGCGGTGGTGGAGGTGGTTGTAGCCGTCCGGGAGCGGGCCGAGGCGGGTGGCGCCGGTCTCCCGGTAGTTCGGGACTGCTTCGGTGGTGCGCATGGGGCGGTTTCCTCCGGTCATACGGTGTTGGTGCCCGGTGGCAGCGGGGCGATGCCCGACGGGGGTACGAGGGCGTGGAGCCGATGCCACGCCAGCACCGAGCAGAGCGCGAAGCCCAGCGCGTTGCCGAGGCCGTGCGTGGCGGCCATCCAGGTGAGGTTCGGGTGCGGCAGGCCGGTGGCCTCGCCCACCGCCCAGCTCAGCGCCAGCAGCATCGTCGCCACCAGGACGGCCGCCGATACGGCGAGCAGGCCGCGCGTCAGCCGCCCGGCGCCGGCGGTGCGGACGTCCCGCCAGGTCAGCAGGGCGACGGCCCACATTCCGGCGGTCAGTACGAGCGCCCCGGCCAGCTCGGCCCAGTCGTCGAGGAAGTATCCGGCGAGTACGAGAAGGGTGCCGAGGGGGACGCTGAGGGCGGCGAAACGGGCAGTGGGGCCGTGTGCCACCCGGCTGACCAGCCCGGCCACCAGCGCGGCGGCGAAGCCGGCGAAGTGGAAGTGCGGCACGGTCAGCGCCAGGATCTCCAGGTCGAAGCCGAAGAGGCGGTGGCCCGAGCGCTCGGTCACCAGGGCGACTCCGGCGACCGCCGGGGTGACCAGTGCCGTGAGCACCGCGATCTCTGCGGGGGTGATGAGGGCGCGTGCCGCGTCCGGCGATCTTGTCGGGCCCGCGACGCCGGCTACGGTACCTCGCTGCGTTGTCGGAGTCGCCCAAGTACGTCCAGTACGAGGGCGATCTCCCCCAGCTACCGCTGGGAGGTGCCCCCACCTCCTTGCGATGCGTCCCCTCGGCCCTCTCGGCCTTGGGAGACCCCATGCATCTGATGTCGCGGCCCGGTCCTCGAAGATCGCCCGGACAGGACCTTGGCGGACGGTGCGGCGCAGTCGCGCGGGGGCGTGCACGGCCAGTGCCAGGGTGGCGAGGGCGTAGACCGAGGCCAGCGCGGTGGCGGCGGGGCCGCGCGGCAGCCACAGGGAGACCGCGCCGGGCACGGCGAGCAGCGGCCACAGCCTGCGCAACAGCACCGGAGCGGGTGCGGTGACGAGTCGGAGACCCGCCGGGACGATCACCAGCATGCCCAGCATGACGATCGCGTTGACCAGAGCGGTCATCACGCCCCACCCCCTGCTTGAACGTGTTCAATTTCTGCTCATGAGCTTAGAGTAGGAACTGAACACGTTCAAGTCGCGGGTTCCGCCGGAATGCGGCATGACAGGAGGGATCGCAAAGATCACTCCGGGTGCAATTCGCAACAGGCGGGAGATGGCGGGACATGTTCGTGCGCTCACCGAAGCAAGGCCGGTACGCGGGGCCGGCCGCGCTGTCGGCAGGCCTGACGGCCGCTCTACTGGTCACGGGCTGCAGCAGCTTGGCAGGTCAGGGGCAGCCGGGTACCTCGGCCTCGCAGCAGGTACATCTGCAGGCGGCAGCGGATCAGGGTTCTGATCCGTTCACCCCTTCGACGGCAACCACCACGGGCGCGTCCGGGGAGTTCCACGCGCCGCGTACCACCGGGGCGAGCGGCCCCGAGTCCACCGTCCGGCCCATCCGGACCGTGCTCGGTTCCACACCGGGGCTGTACGGCGGTACGCGCTCGGTCGCGAGCTGCGACGTCGAGCAGCAGATCCGCTTCCTCATGGCCGACCAGGTGAAGGGGGACGCGTTCACCCAGGGGGCCGGCGTGAGCCAGCAGGACATCCCGGCGTTCCTGCGCGGGCTCACCCCGGTGCTCCTCAGGGCCGACGCGCGGGTCACCAGCCACGGCTACCGCGACGGCACCGCCCAGCGCCACCAGGCTGTCCTGCAGGCCGGGACCGCCGTCCTGGTCGACGAACACGGATCGCCCCGGGTCCGCTGCGCCTCGGGCAGTCCACTGGCCTCGCCCGTGGTCACGGCCGGGACCCCGGAGGAGCAGGGCAAGCCGTGGAAGGGCTACGACCCCGGGCGCGTCGTCGTCATCACCCGCGCGGCGCATGTGATCGACAGCCTGGTGATCGTCGACATCATCGGCAACGCCTGGATGGAGCGGAAGAGCGGTACGGACGGCGAGGCGGATCGCAAGCCCGACGTGCCACCGCCGTACGACCCCGGCACCCATGTCACCGAGGCGCCGGCGGGCCTGCCGGCCGGTCCGGTCACTTCCAGCCCCCAGCAGGTGAGCCCCGACGCCACCGCTCCGCAGCCGAGCCGTCAGGACCCGGGCACCAGCCGTCCCGGTGTGCCCAGCGCCCCGACCGGCGGTCCCGACGTCATCCGGCCCGACGTCATCCTTCCCGACGCGAGCGCCCCCGGCGCGAGCAGCCCCGATGCGGGCGCGGCCCAGTCCGTGCCCGCCGGCCCGGGCGATCCCAACGCGCTGCCGGAGCCGCAGCAGGACGACCAGGGCGCGTTCGATCCGTCCGGCACCGAGCTCTGGGGCCCGGGCGACCGCCCCGGCGGCGGTGGCGGCACGAGCGGCGAGCCTGATGCGATCCTCCCGGATGCCGTGCCTCCGGATGCCGCGGCGCCCGACGCCGGCGGGGACTCCGCGGAGCCCGACACCGGCGGGGACTCCGCGGAGCCCGGCGCCGCCGGGGACTCCGCGCCACCGCTCGCCGACGGGCAGACCGCGCGGAGCTGAGCGGGCAGTCGGCCCGCCGCTCGATAAATCGGACAAACGATGGCAGAGTTTCACCATGGTTGATCGGGCAGCGGGTGCCCTGTCGCTTCCCGACGACTGGCCCGCCCACCCGGATCTGAGTCTGGCCCTCAACCGCATGGGCAGCTTCGACTGGGACCTCGACAGCGGGCTGATGCACCTGGACCAGCCCGCTCTCGATGTGTTCGACGTGCCGGCCGAAGAGTACGACGGACGCCCCGAGAGCCTCGCCCCCCGCTTCCCGCGCAGCGAAGCGATCCGGCTGGACGGGCTCGTGTCCCAGGCCCTCAAGAGCGGCAGCACCAGCTACGGGGCGTACTTCCGTATCCGGTGCCGGGACGGCACTCTGCGCTGGACCCACACCCAGGGGTCGGTGCTGCGCGACGCCTCGGGCCGACCTCACCGCATCATCGGCATCGTCCGTGACGCGACCCAGGAGCTCGCCGACTCCAGCGCCCGTGTCGAGCTCGACACGGAGCGCCGGCGCCAGACCAGCGTCGTCGAGACCACCACGGCCGCGCTCGCGCACGCCAGGACGGTTCAGGACGTCATCGACGTCCTGAAGGACTCGCACGGACTCGAGCGCCTCGGCGCCACCAGCATGGTGGTGGGGCTCCTGGAGTCGGGCCGCATCCATCTCGTCGCCGAAGGTCCCGCAGGCTCGTTCGTGCCCGGGACGCGGTACACCCGGGTCGACGAGCAGTACCCGATGAGCGAGGTCATCCGCACCCTCGCGCCCCGCTTCATCGAGTCGAAGGAGGACTTCGCCGGCTCCTATCCGAGGCTGTGGCCGCACATCAGCGGTCTCGGAATCACCTCGGCCGCCTACATGCCGCTCATCGCCCAGGCCCGCCCCATCGGCGCACTCGGCCTGCTCTACAGCGACAAGACCGGTTTCACCACCGAAGAACGCAATCTGCTCGTCGCACTCGGCAGCAGCATCGCGCAGAGCCTCCAGCGGGCGGTCCTCTTCGAGCAGGAACACGACCTCGCCGAAGGACTGCAGCAGGCGATGCTGCCGCGCCGTATCCCCTCGGTGCCGGGAGCTCAGATCGCGGTCCGCTACCGCTCCGCCAGGCTGGGCCGGGACATCGGCGGCGACTGGTACGACGTCATCCCGCTGCCCGGCGGACGCGTCGGCGCGGTCATCGGCGACGTCCAGGGCCATGACACGCACGCCGCCGCGGTGATGGGGCAGCTGCGCATCGTCCTGCGCGCCTACGCCGCCGAAGGGCACACCCCGGCGACCGTGATGGCCCGCGCCTCCGTGTTCCTCCACGAGCTCGACACCGATCGCTTCGCGACCTGCATCTACGCGGAGGCCGACCTGGCGACGGGTGTGGTGCAGATGGTCCGGGCCGGGCACATCGACCCGCTGATGCTCACCACGGACGGGGACTGCCGCCGCATCCCGGTGGACGGCGGACTCCCGCTCGGACTGTCCGCCGAGTTCGGCAGCCTCGAATACCCCGTCGCCACCGTCGAACTGGACCCTGGGCAGAGCCTGCTGCTCTACACCGACGGACTCGTCGAACAGCCCGGCGCCGACCTCGACGACGGGATGCAACTGCTCACGGCGACGATCCGCGGCGGCCCCAAGGACCTCCAGTTGCTCGCCGACCAGCTCTGCGACGAGGTCGACGAGCGGGCGGGCGACGACGACGTGGCGATCCTGCTGCTGCGCCGCCATGGCGCGTACGCCCCGCAGACGGGTGGAAGGCTGCAGCAGCACGTCGCCCAGAACGACCCCGAGGCGCTGAGCTCCGCCCGGCACATGATCCGCGCCGCGGTGCGCGCCTGGGGAGCGGCGGACAAGTCCGACGAGATCGAGCTGGCGGCGGACGAGCTGATCACCAACGCCCTGATGCACACGGACGGCGGCGCGATCGTGACCGTACGCGTGCTGTCGGGACCCGAGCGGCGGCTGCGGGTGGAGGTCGAGGATCCGTCGAGCGCGCTGCCGCGGCGCCGGGAGGCGGGGGAGTCCGGGGTCTCCGGCCGGGGGCTGATGCTGGTGGACCGGCTGGCGGACGTCTGGGGTGTGGAGTCGCGCGGCAGCGGCAAATGTGTGTGGTGCGAGTTCATCGTTCCGGACCGGCAGGCAACCTGAACACTACCGGATGGTAACCGTATGTAACCTGATTGTACTTGACCGTAACCGACTGCAGGCGATTGACTGCGTACTCCTGTGTTCCGGCCCTAGGACATGAGGACCCCTTTGAGCAGCGAGCTTCTGGCACCTCTCGATCTGGCTTTCTGGCACCTCGAAACCGCCGACCACCCGATGCACCTCGGCGCGCTCGCCCACTTCACCCCACCCGCACCCGCGGCCGGGGACGGCGGCAGCGGCGACGGGAACGGCATCGGCAGCGAGGAGATCCTCGGACTGCTGGCTTCCCGCGCCGCCGCGATTCCCCGGCTCAGAATGCGGGTGCGCGACGTCCTGCTGCCGGTCGGCGGTGCCGCCTGGATGGTGGACACGGACTTCGACGTACGCCGGCACCTCCGCCAGGTGCGGCTGCCGGCCGGTGACTTCGCCGCGGAAGCCGCCAGGCTCGCCGGAGAACTGATGGAACGTCCGCTTGAACGCGGGCGGCCACCGTGGGAGATGTACCTCCTCACCGGAGGCCGGGGCGACCCGTTCGGCGTGCTCGTCAAACTCCACCACGCACTCGCCGACGGCATGCGCGCCGTCGCCATCGGCGCCGGGATCTTCGACGAGATCGCCGACCCCCGCGGCCGCAGGAACGGACGCAAGGCCCGGACCGTGCCGCCCCGCTCCTGGCTGCCGGGGCCCTGGCAGGTCGCCGGTATGGCCCGCGGCCGGATCGAGGAGCTGGGCCGGGCCGTGGGCGTCGGCGCCTCCCTCGTCGGCGCCTCGCTCGCCCGCGCCGGGCGGCTCGACCCGCGCGGTACGGCCGCGCTCAGTGCGACCTCCAGCGGGACACGCCGGCTCGCCACCGCCGTCCTCTCCCTGGACGATGTGCACCAGGTGCGCAGGACCGCCGGTGGCACCGCCAACGACGTGCTGCTCGCCACCGTCGCCGGGGCGCTGCGGCGCTGGATGACCGCGCGCGGCGACGCCCTGCCCCTCGCCGACCCCAGTGCCCTGGTCCCGGTGTCCCGGCGCCGCCCCGGCAGCCCGTCCGGCTCCGGCAACAAGCTCTCCGCCTATCTGCTGGGGCTGCCCGTGTCCGAGGCCAACCCCTGGTTCAGGCTCCACGCCGTCCGCAGCGGCATGGACCGCAACAAGGCCGCGGGCCCGATGCGCGGCGCCGGGGCGGTGGCCCTCATCGCCGACCAACTGCCGCCGCTCGCCCACCGCTTCGGGGCACCGCTGGCCGGAAACGCCGCCCGCATGCTCTTCGACGTGCTCGTCACGAGCGTGCCGCTGCCGCGCTCGGCGCTCTCGCTCGCCGGCTGCCCGCTCAGCGAGATCTACCCGATGGCGCCGCTCGCCCGCGGGCAGTCGCTCGCGGTGGCGATGTCGACGTACGGCGGGCACGTGCACGTCGGCCTGGTCGCCGACGGCAAGGCGCTGCCGGACGTGGACCGGCTCGCGCGCAGCATGGAGGAGGAGCTCGCGGCGCTGGTGGCGCTGACCCGGTAGAGGCGGGAATCCAGCCCGTCCGGCTCATGGAGCACGGCCGAAGGCCGTACCCGGGGGTGTGGGGGGCAGGGCTCCCCACGCTCGCCTCGCCGGGCCGGTGCTGGCACGCTGGATCCATGCCGGAACTGCCCGAGGTCGAAGCGCTCAGGGAATTCCTCGACGAGAACCTGGTGGGCAAAGAGATCGCCAAGCTGCTGCCCGTGGCGATCAGCGTGCTCAAGACGTACGACCCGCCGCTCACCGCCGTCGAGGGCGCCGAGGTCACCGCCGTGCACCGGCACGGGAAGTTCCTCGACATCACCACCACCACCGGACTGCACCTCGTCTTCCACCTCGCCCGCGCCGGCTGGCTCCAGTGGAAGGACGTCCTCCCGTCCGGCGTGCCCCGGCCCGGCAAGGGTCCGCTCGCCCTGCGCGCGGCACTCACCGGCGGTGACGGCTTCGACCTGACCGAGGCGGGCACCACGAAGAGGCTCGCCGTGCATCTCGTCCGCGACCCCTCGGACGTCCCCGGCATCGCCCGCCTCGGTCCCGACCCGCTCGCCGACGACTTCGGCCGGGACGCCTTCGCCGCGCTCCTCGCCGGTGAACGCCGCCAGATCAAGGGCGCACTGCGCGACCAGAGCCTCATCGCCGGAATCGGTAACGCCTACAGCGACGAGATCCTGCACGTCGCGAAGATGTCTCCGTACAAGCTCACCTCGAAGCTCGGCGACGACGAGATCACCGGACTATACGAGGCGATGCGCACGACTCTGAAGGAAGCCGTCGAGCGTTCGCACGGCCTCGCCGCCGGACGCCTCAAGGCCGAGAAGAAGAGCGGACTGCGCGTGCACGGCCGCACCGGCGAACCCTGCCCGGTGTGCGGCGACACGATCCGTGAAGTCTCCTTCCACGACTCGTCGTTGCAGTACTGCCCCACCTGCCAGACCGGCGGCAAGCCGCTCGCCGACCGCCGGATGTCCCGGCTGCTGAAGTGACTCAGCGCTCCAGGGACACCAGGCGGTCGCCGTTCACCGTACGGACCTCGAAGCGGTCGATCTCGCGGTGCTGCAGCGCGGTGCCCACCTCGATGTCCAGCGGTTTCTCGTGCCCGGGCGAGCCGGGGATGCCGTAACCGCCGCTCGGCACCGACCAGGAGGTGACCGTGTGCTCCTCGCCGTCCTTGCCTATCGCGACCAGCTCACAGGTCCGCGGCCCACGCAGCCGGGCCACCCGCAGTGCGACCTGGGTGCCCCAGTCCGACGCCCGCAGATCGACCGCGCCGTACACCCCGCTCGCACCGTCGGTCGCCGCGATCCGCTCGTCGGGGCCGCCGCCCGCGTCGTGCGACAGCCCCACCACGAGGGCGGGCAGCGCGACGATCAGCGCGGCGGCCGCCGCCACCAGCTGCAGCCTGCGGCGGGAGCTGCGCCGGTGGAACACCCCGACCTCATGGAGCATCCGGTCCAGTAACCGCGGCGCCGGAGGGGTCTCGGGCCGGCCGGGACCGGCGAGATCGGACAGTGCCGACACGACCGGCGTGAAGTCGGTCAGGCGTACGGCACAGAGCACGCACTCGGACAAATGCTCCTCGAAGCGGAACGCGTCCGCGGGGTCGAGGACGCCCAGCGCATAGGCGGCCACATCCCGGTGCCGCTCCCGCAGATTCATGGACCAATCCTTCGGCTCGCCGGCTACGAACGGTCCATACACGTCGTACGTACCGTGGGTCACTTGGGAATACGCAGAGGAACCCTTCCGTGCTCATCCGTGAGCCCGGAAAGTGTGCACGGGCACGATCCGGCGCCCCTTCCGCCGTGGCCGGCCCGTGGTCCCGCGCATGCCGCGCGCTTAGGGCCTGTCCGGTGGATCTTGCTGGGCTCGCGACGCCCTGCGACTCCGTCTCCTGCGTTGTCGTCAGTCGGCATGGCTCCGCCATGACTTCTTCCTCCGCCTTGGATCCGAAGCCGCACGACGCCGCTCGCTGATCCAGCCTGATCCACCGGACAGGCCCTAAAATCCGCAGCATGCTGCGCGTACTGGCGGTCGACGACGAGACACCGGCACTCGAGGAACTGCTGTATCTGCTGCGCTCCGATCCACGGGTGCACAGTGCGGAGGGAGCCACCGACGCCACCGAGGCGCTGCGGCGCATCAGCCGGGCACTCGACGCGGGTCCCGACGGCGAGGACGCCATCGATGTCGTCTTCCTCGACATCCACATGGCCGGGCTGACCGGGCTCGACGTCGCGAAGTTGCTCGCGGGCTTCGCGAGGCCCCCGCTCATCGTGTTCGTCACGGCCCACGAGGGCTTCGCCGTCCAGGCCTTCGACCTCAAGGCCGTCGACTACGTCCTCAAGCCGGTTCGCCGGGAGCGGCTCGCCGAGGCGGTGCGGCGCGTCAGTGATCTGGCCGGCGCGGCGCGGGACTCCGGCCGGTCCACGTCCGCGCCCGCGCCCACGCCCGCCCCCGTGTCCTCGCCCGGGTCCGCCCCCGCGCCCTCACCCGGGCCGGAACCGTTGTCGCCGACCGGGCCCGTGGTCACCGGACCCGCCGCGCCCGGCGGCGCTCCCGAGCAGATTCCGGTGGAGCTCGGCGGTGTGACACGGTTCGTCGCGATAGACGACATCGCGTACGTCGAGGCCCAGGGCGACTACGCCCGGCTGCACACGGCCGACGGCAGCCACCTCGTCCGGATCCCGCTGTCCACCCTGGAGGAACGCTGGGCGTCCCGGGGCTTCGTCCGGATCCACCGCAGCCATCTCGTCGCCCTCGGCCGCATCGAGGAGCTGCGCCTGGACGCCGGCGCCACCACCGTCCGCGTGGGCACGGCGGAGCTCGCGGTGAGCCGCCGGCACGCGCGCCAGCTGCGCGATCTGCTGATGCGCCACGCGCGGGGCTGAGCGGCCGTACGCGACCGTTCGGCGCGCGCGGGGTGCCGTTCGTCGTCCCGTCGGGCCCGTACGGCGACGGGCGCACCCCGCTGACCGAGCCGCACCCGGAATCCGCGCTGCCGCTCCCCGCACCCGCCTACGCTTGATCGGCCAGGGGAGAAGGGGCCTGATGTCGGACATCGAAGCGCTGCTCGAGGAGCTCGGCGGGCTGCAGGCGATCCGGCCCGCAGGCCCGGACGACGTCGAGGCGCTCCTCGCCAGGGCCAAGAGCGCCGCCGGCCGGTGGGCCGATGTGCTGTACGAGATCCAGGAGTCCACGCAGGGACTGGTCGGACCGCGCGCGGAGGCCGCCCTGGAGGTCGCGTTCCGCCGCGCCGAGGAGTCGTACGTCGAACTGGAGATCGCCCTCGCGGACTGCACCGGCCGACGCGCCGCGACCTGCGACCGGGGCGGCGCATCCGCGCCACCGTGATCGGGCCGAGACCATCGGGCGCCTACCCTCCGTCATTCCCCCTGCGTAGACTCCGTAGATCCTCGGACCTGCACCTGCCCGAACGTGCCGCCCGTCCGAACGAGTCGCCGAGAGATGCCGGGAGCGGACACCGATGTCTGCAGAGCAGCCACCCCGCCGTGAAGTGGTCACCGGAGTGCCCCGTGGAGCCCGCCGCCGGCCCGGTCACGCGCCCGCGCGCTCCGAGATCAGCGAGCAGACCCCCCTCGGCACGGTGTACGTCCGCTCCCTGATGCGAAGCCAGCTCCGCACGGCGCTGTACGCGCTGGGCACGCTCGTCCTCCTCGTCGGCACGCTCCCCCTGCTGTTCGCCTTCCCCGCCGCCGTCCTCGGCTCCTTCTCCTCTCCCGAGCCGTTCGTCTGGGCGGCGCTCGGAGTGGCCGTCTATCCGGTGATGTGGCTGATCGCGCGCTGGTACGTCCGCCGAGCCGAGCGCAACGAACGCGACTTCACCGGGCTTGTCGAGGGCCGCTGACGCCGCGAGCGGGGGACAACCGGTGAACCAGACCTATGCGGTGACGGCCGTCATCTTCGTCGTCCTCGCGACCGTTCTCATCGGCGCCCTCGGCCTGCGCATATCCCGTACGACGTCCGACTTCTACGTCGCCTCGCGTACCGTCAAACCCGGCCTCAACGCCGCGGCCATCAGCGGCGAGTACCTCTCCGCCGCCTCCTTCCTCGGTATCGCGGGACTCGTGCTCCTCCAGGGCCCCGACATGCTCTGGTACCCCGTCGGCTACACCGCCGGCTATCTCGTTCTGCTGGTGCTCGTCGCCGCCCCGCTGCGCCGCTCGGGGGCGTACACCCTCTCCGACTTCGCCGAGGCCCGGCTCGAATCGGCCACGGTGCGGCGACTCGCCAGCCTCTTCGTCGTCGGCATCGGCTGGCTCTATCTGCTCCCGCAGCTCCAGGGCGCGGGGCTGACCCTGGAGATACTCACCGGTGCACCCGACTGGGTCGGCGGACTCGTCGTCGCCGTCGTCGTCACCGGCGCCGTCGCCGCCGGCGGCATGCGCTCCATCACCTTCGTGCAGGCCTTCCAGTACTGGCTGAAGCTCACCGCGCTCCTGGTGCCCGCCCTGTTCCTCGTCGCCGCCTGGCTCGGCGACGACGCCCCCCGGGCCCGCTTCGACGCCCCCACCGTCTTCCGCGAGCACACCGTCGTCAGGATCGACGACACCGTACGGGTCGAGCTCGAAGGACCGCTCACCGTCAGCGTCTCCGGTACGGTCGACGGCGCCCGGCACGACGCACAGCGGCTCACCCTCGGTGAGGGGACCCACCACATCGACGCCGGGACCACCCTCTCGTTCCCCACGGGCGCCGAAGTACCCGAACGTGCGTCCACCGGCGCGGACCCGTTCAGCTGGTCCCAGCCGCTCGCGGGCGGACGCGACGGCTACCAGCTCTATGCGACCTACGGACTGATACTCGCCACCTTCCTCGGCACGATGGGACTGCCCCATGTCGCCGTCCGCTTCTACACCAGCCCCAACGGCCGTGCCGCGCGCCGCACGACCCTCGTCGTGCTCGGTCTGATCGGCTCCTTCTACCTGCTGCCGCCCGTCTACGGCGCCCTCGGCCGCATCTACGCCCCCGAACTCGCCCTCACCGGAGAGGCCGACGCCGCCGTACTCGTCCTGCCGGAACGGATCGTCGGCGGTCTCGCGGGCGATCTGCTCGGCGCGCTCCTCGCCGGCGGCGCGTTCGCCGCGTTCCTGTCCACCGCCTCCGGGCTGACGATGTCCGTCGCGGGCGTCCTCACCCAGGACATGCTGCCCTCGCGCGGCGTAGGGCATTTCCGGCTCGCGACCGTCCTCGCCATGGCGGTTCCGCTCGCTGTGAGCGTCGTCGCCACCAATGTGCCGGTGGCGGACGCCGTCGGGCTCGCGTTCGCCGTCTCCGCCTCGTCGTTCTGCCCGCTGCTCGTCCTCGGCATCTGGTGGCGGCGGCTCACACCGCCGGGCGCCGCGGCCGGACTCGTCGCCGGCGGCGGCGCCGCGCTGACCGCCGTCATGGCCACCCGGGCGGGCCTCGCCCCCGAAGGCTGGGCGCACACCCTGATGGCCTGGCCCGCCGTCTGGTCGGTGCCTCTCGGCTTCCTCACCATGGTGCTGGTATCGCTCGCGACCCCCCGCCACATACCGTCCGGAGCCGCCGCCATCCTCGCGCGCCTCCATCTGCCGGAAGACCTCGTCGGACGGCCGCAGCCCGAAGGAGCGCAGCGATGACCGGAACGGCACTGGCCGCTCTGAGCGCAGCCGGAGCCGTCCTGCTCGCTGCGGGGTTCGCGCTCGGCCGGCTCACCGCGCGGCGCGACACCGACCCCGACCTGGACCTCGGTACCCCGGTGGAGCGCGCGACCTTCCACACCCTGCACACCGCCTCGCTCGCCGCGCCGCCGCTACGGGCCGGGCTCACCGAGGACACCGCCCGCAAGGCGGCCCGCCGGCTGCGCTCGCTGCTCGGCACCGAGGCCCTCTGCCTGACGGACCGCGAAACCGTCCTCGCCTGGGACGGCCTCGGCGGGGACCACCACCAGCAGCGGGTGATGCGCCGGGTCGCCGAGGTGCTGGACTCCGGCCGCAGCCAGAGCATCCGCACCGGCTGCGACGACGTCGAGTGCCCACTGCGCTGGGCCGTCATCGCCCCGCTCACCGGCGAGGAGGGTGTGCTCGGCGCGCTCGTCGCCTATGGCTCCAAGGAATCGGCGGTCCTCGTACGGGCCGCCACCGAGGTCGCCCGCTGGGTCTCCGTACAGCTGGAACTCGCCGAGCTCGACCGTTCCAGGACCCGGCTCATCGAGGCCGAGATCCGCGCCCTGCGCGCGCAGATATCCCCCCACTTCATCTTCAACTCGCTCGCCGCGATCGCCTCCTTCGTCCGCACCGATCCCGAGCGCGCCCGTGAACTCCTCCTGGAGTTCGCCGACTTCACGCGATACTCGTTCCGCAGGCACGGCGACTTCACCCACCTCGCCGACGAACTCCGCTGCATCGAGCAGTACCTGGCGCTCGCCGGGGCGCGCTTCGGGGACCGGCTCAAGGTGACGCTCCAGATCGCCCCCGAAGTGCTCCCGGTCGCCCTGCCCTTCCTCTGCCTCCAGCCGCTCGTCGAGAACGCCGTCAAGCACGGACTGGAGGACTCCAGGGACGAGTGCCGCGTCTCGATCTCGGCACAGGACGCGGGCTCCGAGGCGGTGGTGACCATCGAGGACGACGGCGTCGGCATGGACCCCGCCGAGCTGCGCCGGATCCTGGCGGGGGAGGGCTCCCGTTCCTCCGGCATCGGTCTGTCCAACGTCGACGAACGGCTGCGGCAGGTGTACGGGGACGACTACGGGCTGGTCATCGAGACGGGTACCGGGGCAGGCATGAAGATCACCGCAAGGATCCCCAAGTACCGCGCCGGGGTGCACAAGAACTCCGGCGGGCGCTGAGCCGCACAGCACGTGTGTCCCCTCGTCGACGGCAGTGGCGTGCAGCAGCGTCGACGGCGCAGGACGCCGGACGGCGCCGGTCGCCCGGGCAGCGGGCCGGACCGCGAGCTCAGAAGAGATGGACGGCCAGGTGCCCCAGCGGAAGTCCCAGCCGCCAGGCCGGCGTCCACACCTGCGACGACTCGTCCAGGGCCGCGCCCACCGGCAGAGCGGGATGCCACGGCCCGGGGTCGTCGCCGAGGTCGGCGGCGAGCAGCTCGGTCTGTTCCAGCCACCGCCAGGCGTCCCTGGCCAGCGCCAGATCGGGGTCCGGCCGTCCGGTGTCCTGCTCGAAGGCCTCCCGGACGGACATGTGCTCGCGTACCCACTCCTTCCAGGGGTGCCCGTACGCGGTGACCGACAGCCACTCGTCCAGCCCGGACAGCATCCGGACACCGGGTTCGTCCTTGCTGTCGCACAGGTAGACCGTCAGGGCCAGGGTCTCCCGGCCGGCTCTGAACTCCAGTGAGCCGGTCTCCACCAGGCCGCCGGCGCGCAGCACGTGATCCGCTATGTACTCGGCGCACAGCCAGGCGATGGGGACCGCCAGATCCCCTCCACTGGTCCCGTTCGTACTCTCGGGCAGCACAATCTCCACCTTCTCCCGGATGCTTCGGTACGGGTCTCGACGACGAGCCTCCACCGAGAGACACGCCTCAGGGTTGCTCTTTACTCAACTCGAGCGGCTCGTTTCGAATCCGGTCGCCGCGAATTCGTGTCACGAGGGAGACCAGGGGACGGATGGGGAAGCGGGGGTCGAAGTGACAGGCCCGCGGCTGCGTCCGCCGCATGCGCTTCGTACCGTTGCCCTATGAATCCGGTACAGGACCACCCCCTCGTCGAGACCGCGATCCGTTACCACCGGGCGGTGGCGGGATTCGCGACGGGGAAGGAGCTCGGACGGTTCTTCCACGAGGACGCCATTCACGACGAACTGCCCAACGCCCTCTTCCCCGACGGTGTGCGACGCGACCTCGAAGGTCTGCTCGCCGCTGCGGAACAGGGCCGCAAGACGCTCACCGAGCAGAGCTTCGAGGTGATCAACGCGGTCGCGCACGGCGACCGGGTCGCCCTCGAGGTGACCTGGACCGGCAGACTCGCCGTCCCGCTCGGCGGTCTTCCCGCGGGACATGTCCTGCGTGCGCACATCGCCACGTTCCTGGAGTTCCGCGACGGTCTGATCGTCGCGCAGCGGAACTACGACTGCTACGAGCGGATCGCGCCGGCCCGGGAGCCGGAGCCGGATGTCCGGCTGTAGCCGGGCAGACAGCGGGCGAGGGCGCGCAGGGCGTAGTGCGAACGCGACTTGACCGTGCCCGCCGGGATGCCGAGCGCCCGGGCCGCCTCGCCCACGCTCCGGCCGTGGAAGTAGATCTGCACCAGCACGGCACGGTGCTCGGGGCTCAGCCTGCCGACCGCCGCGCGGACGTCGAGCGCGGCGACCGCGCGGTCGGTCACGTCGGACGGGTCGGGCGTGGCGGCGAGGACCCCGTCGCCGATCTCGACCGGCCGGGCCAGCCGGGAGCGGCGCGCGTCGATCGCGAGACGGCGGCCGACGGTGAAGAGCCACGGCCGCATCGACTCGTACGGCGCGTCGAACGCCTCCGGATGCTGCCAGGCCCTCAGCAGGGTCTCCTGGAGGAGGTCCTCGGCCCGCTGCCGGTCCCCGTAGGTCAGTCCGAGGAGATAGCTCAGCAGGGCGGGACCGTGTTCGTGCTGCAGCTCTGCCAGCGTCCGCTCGTCGGTCGTCGCCGTCGCTGTCGCCGTCGCCATCGTCGGCATCCTTTCGCGCAAGAATCCCCGGAGAGTTCGCTGCTACGTGGCGTATTCGAACGCATGGGGGCGGGAAGGGGCAGGCGCCGCACACGGATGTGCGTTGAGCGGTCGCACGATGCGGCGAATGGTGCGGCGAGCGGTCGGTCGGCCCTCAGTGAGTGGTCAGCCGGATGAGTGGCATCCATTTGGTCATGATTTGATCGAATTGTGCGTTTTGATGCTTGACTGAGGCTTGTGATCAGGTATGGACGCACGGCTTCGCTGGCTGTGCTGGCTGTGAACGCCGCCGCGCTGCTCGGCGCCATGGCGGGCTGCGGCGGGCCCGGGCTGACGCAGGGCGCCGCCCCCGGCCGGCGGGAGCCCGAACCTCCCACGCACCCCACCGCGGCCGGATCCTCGACAGCCCGCGGCTTCACGCTTGTCGCCGCCGGCGACGTCCTCCCGCACGCCTCGGTCATCCGCCAGGCGGCGGCGGACGCGCATGGCGACGGCTACGACTTCCGCCCCATGCTCGACGGCATCAGATCCGTCGTGTCCCGGGCCGACATCGCGATCTGCCACATGGAGACGGTGTACGGCGAGAACAGCGGGCCCTACACGGGCTACCCCGCCTTCAAGTCCCCGCCGCAGATCGCCGAAGCCCTCCGCGCCACCGGCTACGACTCGTGCTCCACCGCGTCCAACCACAGCCTGGACGACGGAGCCGACGGCGTACGCCGCACACTCGACACGCTCGACCGGGCCGGCGTCGAGCACGCCGGCACCGCCCGCAGCGCGGCCGAGGCCCGCCGGCCCGCCTGGCTGCACGCCGGATCGGCGAAGGTCGCCCAACTCGCCTACACCTACGGAACCAACGGCATCCCGCTCCCCGAGGACCGGCCATGGGCGGTCAACCGCATCGACGAGCGGCAGATCCTCCAGGACGCCAGGGCCGCCCGCAGAGCAGGCGCCGACGTCGTCGTGGTCAGCGTGCACTGGGGCACCGAATGGCAGACGGCGCCCGACCGGCAGCAGCTGCGGCTCGGCAACACCCTGACCGCCGCCCGTACCGGCGGGCGGCCCGACATCGACCTTGTCATCGGCACCCACGCCCACGTCCCGCAGGCCTACGAGAAGGTCAACGACACCTGGGTGGTGTACGGCATGGGCGACCAGATCGCCGGCCCCATGACCAACCACGACGGCCACCACGACCCGCGCGGCAGCCAGGGCACCATCGGTCGCTTCACCTTCGCCCCGCCCGCCCGGCCCGGTGGGCGCTGGGTGGTGACCAAGGCCGAGTTCATCCCGCAGTGGATGGACACGGCCGCCGGTCGCGTGGTCAACCTGAACGCGGCGATCGACCGCGGTGCGGCGCACCACACCGCCATACGCGACCGGATCCGCGACGTCGTCCTGAGCCGCGGGGCCGCCGCCGACGGTCTCGTCATGGGCCGTTGACCGGGCGCGCGGCCGGCACCTGGATCACGGATCACAGTGTCTTCGGCCCGGCCTCCGCCTCCGCCTTCGCGAGCCCCGAGTTCCGGTACGAGTACGTGAAGTAGATGATCAGGCCGATCACGAGCCACACAGCGAAACGGATCCAGGTGTGCACGGTCAGAAACGTGACCAGCCAGAGCGAGAACGCGACACCGATCGCCGGCACGAAGGGCATGCCCGGGCAGCGGAACGCCCGCGGCAGATCCGGCTGCCGGTAGCGCAGTACGATCACCGCGATGCACACCACGACGAACGCCAGCAGAATGCCGATGTTCGTCAGCTCCGCCGCCTCGCCGATCGGCAGGAACCCGGCGATGACCGCCGACGCCACACCCACGATCCAGGTCACCCGCACCGGCACATGCCGTTTCGGGCTGGTCTTCGCGAACCAGTGGGGCAGCAGACCGTCCCGGCTCATCGCGAACCAGACCCGGGTCACACCCAGCATGAAGGTGAACATCACGGTGATGATGCCGATGATCGCGCCCACCGCGATGACATCCGCGAGCCCGCCAAGACCCACGGACTTGAAGGCCGAGGAGAAGCCGCTCTCCGGGTCGATCTCCGTGTAGTTCTGCATGCCCGTGAGCACCAGACACGCCAGCACGTACAGCACCATCGAGATCGCCAGCGAGTAGAGGATCGCCTTCGGCATATGGCGTTGCGCGTCCTTGGACTCCTCGGCCGCCGTCGACATCGCGTCGTACCCGAACACCGCGAAGAAGACCGTCGCCGCCCCCGCGAACGCCCCGCTGATGCCGAACGGGAAGAACGGGTTGTAGTTGGACGTGTCGATGTGGAAGAAGCCGACCACGATCACCAGCAGGACGACCAGGACCTTCAGCACCACGACGACCGTCTCGAAACGGGCCGCGTTCTTGATGCCGAGCGTGAGCAGATACGCGGTGAACAGACACAGCAGCGACGCGAACAGATCGACCTGGTGTCCCTCGCCCGTGCCTGGCGCACCCAGCATCCAGACGGGCAGCGGTGCGCCCAGCTCGACGAGGAGGAAGTTGAAGTACCCGGAGATGCCGATCGCGACCACCGCCACGATCGCCGTGTACTCCAGCAGCAGATCCCAGCCGATGAACCAGCCTGCCAGCTCGCCGAGCACCGCATAGCCGTAGGTGTATGCCGACCCCGCCTTCGGGATCAGACCGGCGAACTCGGCGTACGAGAAGGCCGCGGCCGCGCTCGCCACGCCCGCGATCAGGAACGAGATGACGACCGCGGGGCCCGCCTTTTCGTTCGCGACCGCTCCGGTGAGGGCGAAGATCCCGGCACCGATGATGCCGCCGATGCCGATGGCCGTGAGCTGCCACAGACCCAGCGTTCTCGTGAGCTGTTCGCTCGGCGCGCCTTCTTCGATCAGTTCGATGGGCTTGCGGCGCAGTACGCCCTGCCCCATCCGGAGCCCTGCCATTCGTCACCTCTTCGCGCACCGCTGTCGGACAACGGCGGCTCATGATGGACCAGGGAAGCCGGTGACGGAAGGCGACATGCTGCAGCGGAGGTGAGGACTCCGTACGGGCTACAGGACCACCGTCACACGGGCTACGGGGCCACCGTCACACGGGTTACGGGACCACCGTCACCGGCCAGCGACCGGCCTTGACCAGCCGTACCGCCACCGAGCCGATGATCCGGTGCCCCGCCGACTCCGACGCCCCCACCACGACCGCGTCCGCCCTCAGCTCGTCCGCCGCCGTGACCAGCCCGCCGTACGGATCGCCGCGGAACGTGTGGAACTGCCAGCGCACGTCCCAGATGCCCCGCACCCTCTCCGCCGCCTCACGGATCTCCTTGACCAGCCCCTCGGCGATCTCCCCGGTGGTGTCGGCGATCGGCGCACCCAGCGCGGCTCCGGCGGGCATGACGGGCTGCACGTACACGATGGCGAGCAGGGCGTTCTGCCGCCGGGCGAGGCCGCCCGCGTACGCAGCCGCCCGCAGCGACGAATCGGAGCCGTCCACGCCCACGACGATGACCTTCGGACCGTCGGTACCGCGTTCGAAGCGGTGGGGCTGCTGCCGGGGCTGCTGCTCGGGCTCCTGCTCACTCACACCGTCGAGGCTATCGCTGCCGACAGGCGCCCGGCCGAGGGGCTCCCTAGAGTGCGGAGCATGAGTGTCAGCGTGGAGGAGCGCGCAGCCGGCACCCGCCGCCGCTTCACGAGCAAGGTGCCGGACGGCTTCGCGATGTTCTTCGCCCTGCTCGGAGTGTTCTGCGCGATCCTGGCCCTGATCGTGCCCCTGCGCAGGCTGCTGCGCCCCGTCGCGCTCTTCCTCGACCAGGTTGCCGTCCCCGTCAGCGCCAACCTCGCCTACGCCGTCTTCCTGCTGCTGCTCGCGGCCGCGATCGGAGCCCGCAAGAAGGTCGCCTGGTGGCTGGTCGTGGCCTACCTGGCACTCCTCGTCGTCGCCGACGTCCTGGTCCTCGTCTTCTACCGGGACACGGACTGGGTGCCCAACCTGGTGCTTTGCCTGATCGCCCTCGCGATCCTCCTCCTCGCACGGCACGAGTTCTACGGGCAGACACGGCGCGGCGCCCTGCGGCACGCGATCCTCGTCCTGATCGTCGGACTCGCCGCCGGAATCCTGGTCGGCTGGGGACTCGTCGAACTCTTCCCGAACACCCTCGTCAGCGAACAGCGGCTGCTGTGGTCCGCCAACCGGGTGCTCGGCGGCCTCGTCTCCGGCGCCCAGTTCGACGGCAGCCCGTCCCGCGCCCTCTTCTTCCTCCTCGGCCTCTTCGGTGCGCTCGCCCTGCTCAACTCCGCCCGTACGCTCTTCCGCTCACAGCGCATGGAAGCCGCCCTCCACGGCGACGAGGAACCCCGTCTGCGCGCGCTGCTCGGGGCGTACGGCTCACAGGACTCCCTCGGCTACTTCGCCACCCGGCGCGACAAGGCCGTCGTCTTCGCACCCAGCGGCAAGGCCGCCGTCACCTACCGCGTCGAGGTCGGGGTCGCCCTGGCCAGCGGCGACCCCGTCGGCGACAAGGAGGCATGGACCCCCGCCGTCGAGGCCTGGCTGGACGTCGCCCGCCGCTACGCCTGGGCGCCCGCCGTCATGGGAGCCTCCGAGGACGGTGCGCGGTCGTACGCCCGCTCCGGACTCGGCGCCATCCAGCTCGGTGACGAGGCGATCCTGTACGTGGACCGGTTCGACCTCGACGGCCGGGACATGCGGGTCACCCGGCAGGCCGTCGGCCGGGTCCGCCGGCTCGGCGCGACCGCCCGGATCCGCCGCCACTCCGCCCTCACCGCCGAGGAGATGAAACAGATCATCGCCCGGGCGGACGCCTGGCGGGACACCGAGACCGAGCGGGGCTTCTCCATGGCCCTCGACCGGCTCGGCGACCCCGAGGACGGCGAATGCCTGCTCGTCGAGGCCTTCGACGCCGACGACAGGCTCATCGCGCTGCTCTCCTTCGTCCCCTGGGGGCGCGACGGCATCTCCCTCGACCTCATGCGCCGCGACCGCCACACCGCGCCCAACGGCATCATGGAGTTCATGGTCGCGGAGCTGTGCGACCACGCACCGCAGCTCGGCGTCCGCCGGATCTCCCTCAACTTCGCCGTCTTCCGCTCCGCCTTCGAAGAAGGCGCCCGGATCGGCGCCGGACCGGTGCTGCGGCTCTGGCGCCGCCTGCTGCTCTTCTTCTCCAAGTGGTGGCAGCTGGAGGCCCTCTACCGGTCCAACGTCAAGTACCAGCCCGCCTGGTACCCGCGGTTCCTCTGCTACGGAGACGCCGGCTCCCTCGCCCGGATCGGCCTCGCCTCCGGGATCGCCGAGGGCTTCGTCTCCGTACCCAGCCTGCGCAAGATGTGGGGCAGGGGCCGGCCGCGCGGAGACACCGGGCCCGTGGCCGGCACCGCGGGCCTGCCGCCGATCGACTCCCTGCAGCTGGCCGGGCCCGACACCGTGCGCCCCATGGGGGAGCGCAGACTGCCCGAGCAGGTACGGATCCGCCACCGCAAACTGGAGCGGCTGCGCGAACAGGGCATCGACCCCTACCCGGTCGGGGTTGCCGCACGCAGCGGCACCCTCGCCGGGGTCCGCGCCGCGCACCCCGCCCTCCGGGCGGGAGCGCGCACCGGCGAACAAGTCACCGTCGCCGGGCGCGTCATGGCCGTACGCGACTTCGGAGGCGTCGTCTTCGCGGTGCTGCGCGACTGGTCGGGCGACCTCCAAGTCGCCTTCACCCGCGACGGATCGGGCCCCGGGGTGCTCGCCGCGTTCACCGCCGACGCCGATCTCGGGGACCACATCACCGCCACCGGCGAGATCGGCGCCAGCGATCGCGGCGAGTTCACCGTCTTCGTCACCGCCTGGCAGCTCACCGCCAAATGCCTGCGTCCACTGCCCGACAAACGACGTGGACTCGCCGACCCCGAGGCCCGCGTCCGCCGCCGCTATCTGGACCTCGTCGCCAGCCCCGACGCGCGCAGTGTCGTACGCGAACGCTCCACCGCGGTCCAGGCACTGCGCCAAGGGCTGCTCGACCGCGGTTATCTCGAGGTCGAGACCCCGATGCTCCAGCAGATCCACGGCGGCGCCAACGCCCGCCCCTTCACCACCCACATCAATGCCTACGACATGAACCTCTATCTGCGCATCGCCCCCGAACTCTTCCTGAAACGGCTGTGCGTGGGCGGCATGGAGAAGGTCTTCGAGATGGGCCGCACCTTCCGCAACGAAGGCGTCTCGTACAAGCACAACCCCGAGTTCACGATGCTGGAGGCCTATCAGGCCTTCGCCGACTACGACGTGATGCTCGACCTCACCCGTGAACTCATCCAGGGCGCCGCCACCGCCGCCTTCGGATCGCCCGTCGCACACAAGGCGGGAGCGGACGGCAAGCTCGTCGCGCACGACATCTCCGGGCCGTGGCCGGTCAAGACGCTCTACGGCGCGGTCTCGGAGGCGCTCGGCGAGCAGGTCGACGCCGACACCGACGAGGACACCCTGCGCAGGCTCTGCGATCTGGCCGGAGTCCCGCACAGCCCCGACGACACCCGTGGCGACGTCGTGCTGGAGATGTACGAGCGGCTGGTGGAGGAGAAGACCCAACTGCCCACCTTCTACAAGGACTTCCCGACCGACGTGTCCCCGCTGACCCGCCAGCACCGCCGCGACCCGCGCCTCGCCGAACGCTGGGACCTCGTCGCCTTCGGTACGGAACTGGGCACGGCCTACTCGGAGTTGACCGACCCGGTGGAGCAGCGACGGCGCCTGACCGCCCAGTCGCTCCTCGCCGCGGGCGGCGACCCGGAGGCCATGGAGCTCGACGACGACTTCCTGGACGCGCTGGAGTACGCGATGCCGCCGACCGGCGGACTCGGTATCGGCGTCGACCGGCTGGTGATGTTCCTGACCGGCCTCACCATCCGCGACACGCTGCCGTTCCCTCTGGTACGCCGCCACTGATCGGGCAACTGTCCGATCACTTGCGCCAAATGATCGCCCCATCGGGTGTTTCGCACCGCCGAACCGGTGTTGTTGAGGGGCACCGGCCATCGCCCGTGGCAGCCATTGCTCATGGAGAAGGATCAGATGATGTTGGGGCGGCGGTCGGTACTGGGCATCGCCGCCTGTGTCGGAGCCGCCGCCGTCACACCCCTGTTCATTTCGGAACGGTCCAAGTCGCCCGGCGGGTCCGCGGCCCCGCCTCCGGCGGCCGGCCCACAGGCGAGTGCGGTGAGAAAGACTTCCGAGTACCGGCTGCAGCCGATGACGGCGTTCGCCCCGACACCTCTCACCAGAGCGGCGACTCCCGTACGGCGGCGGCCCTTTCTGAGCATGCCGTCGCTGGGCCGCTCCATGGTGCTGAGCTTCGACGACGGCCCCGACCCCCGCTACACCCCGGAGATCCTGAAGACGCTGCGACGGTACGGCGTACCTGCCATGTTCTTCGTCTGCGGGGAGAAGGCGGTCGACAACCGGGACCTGCTGCGGCACATGGCCGACGACGGCCATGTGGTGGGCAACCACTCCTGGTCGCATCCGCTGATGTCCCGGCTCGGCCCGTCCGGCATCCGTGGCGAACTGGCCGGCACCAGCGAGCTCATCGAGAAGACGCTCGGCGCCCCGCCGCGGTGGTACCGGGCGCCGTACGGGACGTGGAACAGGTATTCCTTCGAGATCGGTGCCGAGCTGGGCATGGAACCGCTCGCCTGGACCATCGACACCGTCGACTGGAGCGAGCCCGGCACCAGCGCCATCGTCAGCAGTGTCCTGGACGAGGCTGAGCCCGGCGCGATCGTCCTCTCGCACGACGCGGGCGGCAACCGCTCGCAGAGCGTGGCGGCGCTGCGCCACTATCTGCCGCGCCTGCTGGACTCCGGATACCGCATCGCGGTACCGAGCGCTGAACAGCGCGGATCCGTGTAACAGCGCGGATCCGCCGACCAGTGCGGACCGTCCGGCCCACTGAGCGGAAAGGACTGTCCGGCCCGCCGAAGGGCGGGCCGGACGCTCAGCGCGCCGCGATCATGCGGGCGAAGACGACGACGTTGCCGTCGTAGCCACCGGCCCGGGAGTATCCGCCGCCGCAGGTGATCACCCGCAGCTCCGGGGTGCCGGTGTCACCGTAGACTCGGGCGCCCGGGAAGTTGTTCTTGGAGAACACCTCGACGCCGTACACCTCGAAGATCGCGACCTTGCCGTCGTAGCGGGTCACCTCGACGAACTGGCCCTTCTGCAGCGCGCCCAGACCGTAGAAGACGGCGGGCCCTCCGGCGTTGTCGACATGGCCCACGACCACCGCGGTGCCCTGCTGGCCGGGTGCGATGCCGTTCTGGTACCAGCCGGCGAGGTTGGGGTCCTGCGGAGCCGGCGCCTGGATCCAGCCGTTCCCGTCCAGCCCCACGTCGACCATCGGCGCGTCCACCCGGATCGCCGGGATGGCGATCCGCGAGGCGGGGGCGTACGGGAGCGGCTCGACGTAGCCGGTCAGAGGGACCGAGTCCAGACCGGAGCGGCGGCTGTCCAACGCGGCCGCGACGGCGGGCTGGGGCGGCCCCATCCCCACGTCGATGCCGTTCCGCACCAGCGCGAGACCGGTGAGCATGACGAGAGCCAGCACGCCCCACGGTGAGCGTTTTCTGGACTCCGAGCCGGTGTAGTCCTGGCCCATGGTTCTCCCATCTCATCGTCTGGCAGGCACGCTAAGCGCCCGGATCGGACGCGGCGACCGGAGAGGGGCGAACGGGTGGTACGGCCACTCGGGGTGACCCGAACGAGTACATAGCCATATAAAACTTCTGATGGTCCGTGACCTGCGACTCCGTCAGGTCCGGGCGCTGAGCACCGGCGTGTCGGCTCACTGGGGTGGACCAGTCCCGGAATGCGGTGAATGCGCGAGCCGGTGAATGTTCGTCATGGAGGGCGTTCTCGTCGATCTCCCGGAGCACCGTTCCGGGGCGTCTTCTACTGGAGGTTCAACCATGCGTGCTTCACGCACTCTCGCGGTGGCCTTCACCGCATGCGCGGCCGTCGGGCTCTCAGCACCGCTGGCCGCCGCCACCACCAGCAACGGGGGCAACAGCGGACCGAGAAACGTCTCCCTTTCCCCGAACGCGGTTCACCAGGGCGGGACCATCACCATCCTTGTCGACGGCTGCGGCCGTGGCGGCACGGTCACGTCCAACGCCTTTCCCGCGGCCAATCTCTTCAGAGACGGCGGGATCGGGTTCGGGAACTACGGTGCGAACCGTGACCAGGGGCGCAATGGCGACGGCCGTGACGACGAGGGAGAGGGCGGCTGGGACGAGGGGGGCAATGAGAACGGCCTTGGCCAGGGCGGGAACGGCAATGGGAACGGCAACGGCCGTGACCAGGGCGGCAACGGGAACGGCCGTGGCAACGGCAACGGGAACGGCCGTGACCAGGGCGGCAACGGCAACGGCAACGGGAACGGGAACGGGAACAACAACGGCAACCGTCGTGACCAGGGCGGCAACAACGGCCGCAACGACAACCGCCGGGACCAGGGCGGCAACGGCAACCGTCGCGACAACGACCGGGGCCGCGGCGGCGTCGGCGCCTATCTCGCCACGGCGCGGATCTTCGACCACGCGACGCCCGGCCAGTACAACCTCGCCGTCCGGTGCAACGACCACAACCGGATCGCCACCCATACGTTCACCGTTCTCGCCGCTCGCGGCGCGCAGGGTGGCCTCGGTGGTTCGCTCGGCCCCTCCAGCACCGAAATGGCCGTCGGCGGCGGACTCGTCGCCGCAGCGGCCGTCGGCGGCACCTTCTTCATCATCCGGCGCCGCCGCACGAGCAGCGGGAAGGCCTGACCGGCCGAACCTCCCGGTCGGCCTGAACCGCCCGTCGCCCCGAGTCCTCGGCCAGGACTCGGGGCGACGGGCGTGGTGGGGGATCTCGGTGCGGGGGAGCGGTCAGTGGAGCCGGCCCGACCGGCGGCGCAGGACGTAGAACACTCCGCCGGCCGCAACCAGGACGAGCACGGCACCGGCCGCGATCTCCTCGGCGTCCATCTCGCGGATGCTGCCGCCGAGACCACCCCTGACACCCTGCGGGGCGGAGGTGCTCGTGGAGCGCGCAGTGGCTGTGGCCGGGGCCGGGGCAGCCGTACCGCCGGAGATGGTCAGATCGGTCGTTCCGGTCTGGCCGTTGCAGCTGAACTGCACCGAGTACACCGCGCCCCGTCTGGCGTCCCAGTCGACCGTCGCCGTGCCGGTCAGGCCCGGCGCGATGGTCACGGTGTCGAAGACGCCTGATGAAGCCGTGGCCGTGGTGGTGCAGCCCGACACCCTCAGGGTGACCTGCCCGCCCGGGGCGACGGTCGACGGTGAGACGGCGAACGAGAACGGCTGCTTGCGGGCCGCGTCGGCGGCGCCGCCCGCAGTGTCGGCCGTCGCGGTGGGAGTGGTCAGAGCGAGGGCGGCCGCTCCCAGCAGAGCGGCCGACGCGACGGGTATCGCGCGCATGGGCAATCCTCCGGGTCTCCGAGGAGCAGCTGCGGAAGGGGTTTCCACAAAAGGCAGGGAATGCACCTCGATACCCGAAACGCTAGGAGCGGCCTATCACACCCGCGATCTCAGACGGGCGAATGGGGCACGTGCGTCACCCGGGTGGCGGACATTCGTGTCCCCGCCGCCGTACGCCACCCGGGTTCGTCACGGTCAGTCGCGGAGATGGAGATGCGGGAAGAGATCGGTGAACGGCGTGGCGGTGGCCGAAATGCCTCGGCCGAACGGTGCGTCGAAATCCCAGATGAGAAAGAGCAGAAACGCGATCAGTGCACTGAACAGGCCGGCCAGGAGCAGTTCCCGGAATGTGCGGCGGATCTGAAGCGTAAAGATCAGGCCAACGGTCACCAGCGCTCCGGTGATCAGCCCGAACCACACCACGCCGGGCATGGTCGGCTCGATGCCCTCTCCCCGGAGTCCCCGCGCGTCATCCGCGGCCGCCACCTGATCGACCAGGGGCTGATACGCCTGGCCCTCGTGGTCGGTCTTCGGCGCATAGTCCGTCACGTCCCGGCGTACCTGGTCGAGGAGCTGCGTCCCCTTGTCGCTGAGCGATCCCTTCTCGGCCATATGGCGCCACTCGGCGCCCACGACATGCATGACATACGCGTCCACGCCGGCACGGATGCGGGCACGGACCTCGGCCGGATAGACCTCGGCCCGGGCGTGCACCTCGTGCAGCGCCTGGGCCTCGTGGCGCACCGAATCCTGCGCCGCGCCGCGCGCCTCCCAGACACCCGCGATGGCAAGGCCCAGCACGATCGCGTACACCACGCCGATCATCATCGTCATGTACTCGATGACGTCGGGGGTCTCCGACGGGTCGTCGTCGTCGCCGACACGGCGGTGGTTGATGACGGTGATGGTCAGGACGACCGCGCACGCCGCGGCCATCGCGATCGTCAGTACGGCCCATTCCGACATGAGAACCTCCGGGAACTGCGGAACTAGCGGGATCGGGGGCGCAGAAAGGCCGCGGCGAGCACCGCGGGGGCCGTGACCAGGAGCGTCAGGGAGACCAGTGACGGCCCGCCCCGCGGCTCCTCGCGCTGCGGTCTGCGGTAGTGGGGGAGCGCGACCGGGGTCGGCCGCGGTGGTTCGGGCCGGGCCTTCGGCGGGGGTGGAGGCGACGGGGTCGGCGGAGGTGGTGGAGGCGGCTCCGGCGGAGGGGGCGGGGCGGGCGCGGGCTCGATCCGCGGCGGCGGGGGCGGGGGCGGTGGCGGCGGAGGCGGTTCCGGAGTGGGCGGAGGCGGTTCCGGAGTGGGCGACGGCCCGGCCACGCAGTGACCGCTCCCCGCGACCGCGACTGCGGAACCGGAGCCGCCGGGGCCGCCGGGGCCGATCGAGGCGTACGAGCAGGAATCGGCAGCTGAGGGCACCGGGGCCGCCAGCAGCCAGGCGAGTGCGGCGGCTGCCAACAGCCGCCCGACGAGCGATCCGTACACGCGGATGAGCATGATCCGCAGGGTGCCCTGACACGCCCGAACGAGTGCCGATTCCCCTGATGGAGCGGTTGTCGGCGGATCGGGTTTGCGGTTGCGGAGAATTTTTCCGGAACCGTTGAACACAGCACGCCCTCCCGCCCGTACCTAGGGCCATGAACGGCGCACCCAGGCGCCAGAACAGACACCGGGCACAACGGGAGTTGACATGAATACCTGGCGGAACGCCTCGCTCGCGGTGACTGCGGCGGCCGTACTCGCGCTGACGACGGCGTGCGGTCAGGACAAGGGAACGCAGACGAACGGACAGGCGGTCGGCGCAGTCAACCCGGCCGGACAGCCCGCCGCCGACAGTGGCTACGGCTCCGGTTACGGATCCGGCAGCGACGCCGCGGCCACCACCCCCAAGACGGCCGGGCAGCTCGCCGTCTGGGACAGCAAGAAGCTCGGCAAGGTTCTCACCGACAGCGAGGGCTTCACCCTCTACCGCTTCGACAAGGACACCGCCAGCCCGCCGAAGTCGAATTGCGAAGGCGACTGCGCCAAGGCCTGGCCCGTCGTGTCCGCCGGCGATGTCACGCCCGCCCCCGGCACCGACGCCTCCCTGATCGGCTCGGTCACCCGGGCCGACGGCAGCAAGCAGCTCACGATCGGCGGCTGGCCGATGTACCGCTACGCGAAGGACACCAAGGCCGGAGACGCCAACGGCCAGGGCGTGGGCGGCACCTGGTTCGCCTCGGCGCCCGACGGGAAGAAGGCCGCGCCCGGCGGTGGTGGCGGCGAGGAAGGCGCGGAGGAGGCGGGCGGCGAAGCCGCGGACCTCGCGGGCCTCTCCGTCCGCAAGGACCCCAAGCTCGGCGAGATCGTCGTCGACAAGAACGGTATGACCGTCTACCGCTTCATGAAGGACTCGGCCTGGCCGATGAAGACGGCCTGCACCGGTGCCTGCCTGGAGAAGTGGCCGGTCGTCGAGCCCGTCGACAAGAACGACACCGAAGGCATTCTCAAGAAGGGCTTCGTCACCTTCGACCGCCCCGACGGCATCAAGCAGCAGACCATCGACTGCTGGCCGATCTACACCTTCTCCGGCGACGACAAGCCCGGTGACACCAACGGACAGGGCGTGGGCGGCACCTGGTTCGCCGTCTCACCCCAGGGCAAGCCGGTCGGAGCGCCCAAGTAGCCCCCACGCTGCGCCTCCGGCCACCGGCCCGCCGCCACGCCCCCCGCGTGCCGGCGGGCTGGGTGCATGTGCGCCAACAGGCCGCACGTGCCGGTGGCGTGTGACCAAGAACGGATCGGTAATTTCCGTTTCTGCTCGCTCTCTTGGCGGCCGATCAGTAGCCTCGGCTCGAACACCGGCCATGGACATGGCCGTATCCCCCGTGGCGACTTGTTGGAGACATCAATGGAGCGTCCCGCCTGGGCCCCGCCGGGCATCGACATTTCGGTGCCGAGCGTGTCCCGCATTTACGACTACTATCTGGGCGGCTCGCACAATTTCGAGGTCGACCGGGAAGCCGCCCGCAGGGCCATGCAGTTCATGCCGGGCCTCCCCAAGATCATGCAGGCGAACCGGGCGTTCATGCGCCGTGCCGTGAACTTCGCCGTGAGCGAGGGCATCACCCAGTTCCTCGACATCGGCTCCGGCATACCGACCTTCGGCAATGTGCACGAAGTCGCGCTGAGAGCGACCCCGCAGGCCCGGGTCGTCTACGTCGACCACGACCCGGTCGCCGTCGCACACAGCCAGGCCGTGCTCGAGGGTAACGACAACGCCGGCATCGTAGGGGCCGATCTGCGCAAGCCTGTCGAGATCCTCAACAGCCCCGAGACCGTCCGGCTCCTCGACCTCGAACGGCCCGTGGCCCTGCTCCTCGTCGCCGTGCTCCACTTCCTGGAGGACTCCGACGACCCGAAGCGCGCCGTGACCGAGCTGTGCGACGCGCTCGCACCGGGAAGCCTGCTCGTCCTCACGCACGCCTCGTACGAGGGCATACCGATCCCCAAGGAGCAGGCAGGCGGCGCCGTCGGCGTCTACAAGGACATCCGCAACCCGCTCGTCATGCGCTCCCGTGAGGAGATCCAGCAGTTCTTCGACGGGGTCACGATGATCGAACCCGGACTGGTGTCGATGCCCGACTGGCGGCCCGACACCCCGGCCGCGCAGGAGGATCCATACGCGTTCTCCGGCTTCGCAGGGGTGGGGCGCAAGGGGTGATGACGCCGTCGCAGGCAGCGGGATCCGCGACGGACCCGGACGGCCTCGAGGACAGACTCCGGCGGTTCGCGACCATCTGGAGCCGGGCGATCTTCCCGGTCACGGCCACGTCGCTGACCCGCCCCGAGTTCGAACAGCATCTGCTGCCGCTCGCACGGCAGCTCAGCGACGCGCTGCACGCGCGTCCCTTCGACACCGCCCCCGCCCATCGGGTCGGTGCCGCCCTGGTCGGCGCGCACTGCACCGACCCCGACGCGCTCAGCCGCACGCTCGGCGTGATCGACGCCTATCTCGTCCTCTACTGCGGGACGGACCAGGAGCCCGCCGAGGACAGCCGCGCCCGCTGTGCCCGGCTGCAGCACGCGCTCGCGGCCGGCTACGCCCAGGCGCTGCGCGAGCGCACCCTCACCGAGCAGGAGGCAATCGCCAGATCGGCGCTGTCGGCCCGCAGCGATGCCATGGACGCCCTGCACGCCACCGAGACCCGCTTCCGTGCGGTGTTCGAAGGGGCGGCCATCGGCATCGGCATCGCCGACCTCGAAGGCAATGTGCTGGAGGTCAACGACACCCTGACCCGGATGTTCGGCGGCCTCGAGCACCATGTCCGCGGCCGCAAGGTCAACGAGTGGGCCCACCCCGAGGACCAGCCCCAGACCTGGGGCCTGTACGACGAGCTCGTACGCGGCGAACGCGAGCACTACCGGGTCGAGAAGCCCTTCTACCGCAACGACGGCACGGTGCTCTGGACCAACCTCACGGTCTCGCTGCTGCGGGACCCCGACGGACGGCCGCAGTACCAGCTGGCG
Source organism: Streptomyces sp. NPDC053673 (assembly GCF_055585225.1). Classification (NCBI taxonomy): domain Bacteria; kingdom Bacillati; phylum Actinomycetota; class Actinomycetes; order Kitasatosporales; family Streptomycetaceae; genus Streptomyces; species Streptomyces sp. NPDC053673. The sequence continues at coordinate 656,919 of NZ_JBVJKN010000001.1, forward strand.
CTCATGGAGGACACCACCGAACGCCGGCTGCTCAACCTGCGGCTGCGGTACGAGGCCACGCACGACGCGCTCACCGGGCTGCCCAACCGCACGCTCTTCTTCGAACGGCTGGAGAAGGCCCTGGCCGCCGGCGAGGGGGCGCGCTTCGGGCTCTGCTATCTCGACCTCGACGGTTTCAAGGCGATCAACGACAGCCTCGGCCACTCGGCAGGGGACCGCCTGCTCGTCGAGATCGCCGACCGGCTGCAGAGCTGCGCGACGGCGGCCGGCGAGATGGTGGCCCGGCTCGGCGGCGACGAGTTCGTGGCGCTGACGACCGGCCCGGACACCCAGCGCGAGGTGAGTGACCTCGCGGCCAGGATCCTCACCGTACTGGCCGCGCCGGTCATGCTCGACGGCCGTGAGATCAGCGTCCGGGGCAGCATCGGGATCGTGGAGGGGCCCGCGGGCGAGCGCACCTCCGCGGAGGTGCTGCGCAGCGCCGACATCACCATGTACCGGGCCAAGTCGGCGGGTGGCAACCGCTTCGAGCTCGCCGACCCGGAGGCGGACGCCCGCGCCATCACCCGGCACGGGCTGACCACAGCCCTGCCGGCGGCCCTGGAGCGCGGCGAGTTCTTCATCGAGTACCAGCCGCTGGTGCATCTCGGCGACGGCAGTGTGCACGGGGCCGAGGCGCTGGTGCGCTGGTGCCACCCGCAGCACGGGGTGCTCGGCCCCGACCGGTTCATCCCGCTCGCCGAGCACACCGGACTGATCGTCCCGCTGGGTCGCTGGGTGCTCCAGGAGGCCGTACGCCAGGCCCGGTTCTGGCACGAGGAGGCCGCCCTCGGCGGGACCGCCCGGCCGCTGCGGATCAACGTCAACCTCTCACCGACCCAGCTGCACCACCCCGGTCTGGTCGCCGACACGGTCGACGTCCTGGAGCGCTCCGGGCTCGAACCGGGGGCGCTATGCCTGGAGGTCACCGAGTCCGCGCTCATCGGCGCCGACGAGGATCTCCTCAAGCCGCTGCGTCAACTGGCCGAGATGGGCGTGGACATAGCGCTCGACGACTTCGGCACCGGCTACTCGAATCTTGCGAACCTGCGGCGGCTGCCGGTCAGTGTGCTCAAGCTGGACCGCTCGTTCACGCAGGGCATGCAGCAGCATCCGGCGGACCCCGTCGACATAAAGATCGTCGAGGGCATCGTCTCGCTGGCGCACAGCCTGGAACTGGCGGTGACGGTCGAGGGCGTCGAAACGGGCGCGCAGGCGGAACAACTCCGGGAACTGGGCTGCGACACGGCGCAGGGCTGGTACTACGCCCGTCCGGGCCCCCCGGACCGCCTCCACGCGCTGTCCCTGCTGGACGCGGTGTAGGGCCTGTCGTTCGGATCTTGCCGGGCTTGGGTGGGGGTGATGGGCGTCTGCACACCGCCCTGGGTCGTGGGCAGTCGTACCGCACGGCGAGCGAAGCGAGATGGGGGCACCCCGAGCGAGGCTCTGGGGAAGGGTGAGCAGGACCCGACCACCGGGCCGCAGTCGCCCGACGTACGTCGGTGCCCACGGGCCCGGCCGCGCCCGCCCGGCGCCGTCACGGCGTAGGTACCGGCGGGTGCGTGCGCAGCAGCAGGCGCTGGAACTCCCGCGCAGCCCGCGGCGGCGCCACGTCACTGCGGTGGGCCAGCGCGATGGTCCGCCGCAGCCCCGGCCGGGCCAGCGCCGTCACGCGCAGGTCGCGCCCCGCCCGCACGGCCACCATGCGCGGCACCACCGCCACCCCGAGGCCCGCCCGCACGAACCCCAGCACCGCGTCCATCTCCCCGCCCTCCACCGTGAACGCCGGCTCGAAGCCCTCCGCCCGGCACGCCGCGACCGTCAGCTCCCGCAGGTCGTACCCGTGCCGGAACATCACCAGCGGCTCCCCCTGGAGGTCCGCGATCCGCACCGGACGGCGCGGCGCGGGCGCCGCCGCCGAGGACACCACCACCAGGTCCTCCTGAAGCAGCTCCACCGCCGTCAGCGCGGGCGACGGAGTCGGCAGCGGCAGCACCACCAGTGCCAGATCGAGGGCGCCGCGCGCCAGCTGCCGTACGAGATCGTGCGAGCCGCCCTCCTCGATCAGCAGCTCGATCCCCGGGTGCAGATCGTGAAAGGCCCGCAGCACGTCCGGCAGCAGTCCGGTGCACACACTCGGCGTTGCCCCGAGCCTGATCCGCCCGCGCCGCAGCTGCGCCAGCTCCTGCACCTCGTGCCGGGCCGTGTCCGCGTCCGCGAGGATCCGCCGGGCCAGCGGCAGCAGCGCCTCGCCGGCGTCCGTGAGCGCGATACTGCCGCGAGCCCGGCTGAACAGCTCCGCCCCCAGCTCCTTCTCCAGCGCCCGGATCTGCTGCGACAGCGACGGCTGCGAGACGTGCACCCGCTCGGCGGCCCGCGTGAAGTGCCGGGTCTCGGCCACGGCCACGAAGTACTGGAGCTGCTGGAACTGCATGCGCTCCACCCTACGCGCCGTGATAGGCATTGCCTATCGAGATGAGCCGGAGCATGTCTTGGACCTTTCGACACTCCCCGCCCTAGCGTCTGTGTCCATGGCTCTGGCAACGCGGACGGACCGACGACCGTCCATGACGCGCACGCTCTGGGGATCGACCGTCGGCAAGAAGACGATCATGGCCGTGACCGGCCTGATCATGCTCGGATATCTGGTCGTCCATATGCTGGGCAACCTCAAGATCTTCTTCGGATCCGACGAGTTCAACGGCTACGCCCACTGGCTCCGCACCATGGGCGAGCCCTTCCTGCACTACGAGTGGGCCCTCTGGATCGTCCGCGTGGTGCTGCTCGCCGCCGTCGTGCTGCACGGAGTGTCGGCGTACCAGCTCAGCAGGCGGGACATCAGGGCACGCCCCGGCAAGTACGTCCACAAGCGGCCCCGCGCGAGCTATGCCGCCCGCACCATGCGCTGGGGCGGGATCATCCTCGGCCTGTTCATCGTGTGGCACCTGCTGGACCTGACCACGCTCACCGTCAACGAGAACGCGCAGCACGGACGCCCGTACCAGAACGTCGTCGCGACCTTCTCCACCTGGTACGGCAACACCATCTACCTCACCGCGATGCTCGCCCTGGGCCTGCACATCCGGCACGGCTTCTGGAGCGCCGCCCAGACCCTCGGCGCCGGCAACGCGAAGCGCGACCGCATTCTCAGGACCGCCGCGAATGCGCTCGCGCTGGTGCTGACGGTGGGCTTCATCTCGGTACCCGTCGCCGTCATGACCGGATTGGTGAGCTGACATGAGCTATCTGAACCACGCGACCGGCGAGCCGATCGCCGACGCCAAGGCGCCCGAAGGCCCCATCGCAGACCGCTGGGACCGCCGCCGCTTCGAGGCCAGACTCGTCAACCCGGCCAACCGCCGCAAGCACACCGTCATCGTGGTGGGCACCGGCCTCGCCGGCGGATCCGCCGGAGCGACGCTCGCCGAACAGGGCTACCACGTCGTCCAGTTCTGCTACCAGGACTCCCCGCGCCGCGCCCACTCGATCGCCGCCCAGGGCGGCATCAACGCGGCGAAGAACTACCGCAACGACGGCGACTCCGTCCACCGACTCTTCTACGACACCGTCAAGGGCGGCGACTTCCGCGCCCGCGAGTCCAACGTCCACCGCCTCGCGCAGATATCAGTCGAGATCATCGACCAGTGCGTCGCCCAGGGCGTCCCCTTCGCCCGCGAGTACGGCGGCCTCCTCGACACCCGCTCGTTCGGCGGCGTCCAGGTCTCCCGTACGTTCTACGCCCGTGGCCAGACGGGCCAGCAACTGCTGCTCGGTGCCTACCAGGCGCTGTCCCGGCAGATCGCCGCCGGCAACGTGGAGATGCATCCGCGTACGGAGATGCTCGACCTGATCGTCGTCGACGGGCGGGCCCGCGGAATCGTCGCCCGCGACCTCGTCACCGGGAAGATCGACACCTACTTCGCCGACGCGGTCGTCCTCGCCTCCGGCGGCTACGGCAATGTCTTCTATCTGTCGACGAACGCCATGAACTCCAACGCCACCGCCATCTGGCGGGCCCACCGGCGCGGCGCGTACTTCGCCAATCCCTGCTTCACCCAGATCCACCCCACCTGCATCCCGCGCACCGGCGACCACCAGTCCAAGCTGACGCTGATGAGCGAGTCGCTGCGCAACGACGGCCGCATCTGGGTGCCCAAGGCGCGCGGTGACCAGCGGCCCGCGCACGAGATCCCCGAGGACGAGCGCGACTACTACCTGGAGCGCATCTACCCCTCCTTCGGCAACCTCGTGCCGCGCGACATCGCCTCGCGCGCCGCGAAGAACGTCTGCGACGACGGCCGTGGCGTCGGTCCCGGCGGCCAGGGTGTCTACCTCGACTTCGCCGACGCGATCCGCCGCATGGGCAAGGAGAAGGTCGCCGAGAAGTACGGCAACCTCTTCGACATGTACGAGCGGATCACCGCGGAGAACCCGTACGAGGTGCCGATGCGGATCTACCCCGCCGTGCACTACACGATGGGCGGCCTCTGGGTGGACTACGACCTGCAGACCACCGTCCCCGGGCTCTTCGCCATCGGCGAGGCCAACTTCTCCGACCACGGCGCCAACCGGCTCGGCGCCTCGGCGCTGATGCAGGGGCTCGCCGACGGCTACTTCGTCCTGCCCTCGACCATCAACGACTACCTCGCCCGCAACCCGCACCACGACGAGATCGACGACAGCCACCCCGCCGTGACCGAGGTGGTCACCGAGACCGAGGACCGGCTGAATCTGCTTCTCTCCGTCGACGGCGACCGGACCCCCGACTCCTTCCACCGTGAACTCGGCGAACTGATGTGGGAGTTCTGCGGAATGGCCCGTACCGACGAGGGCCTGCGCAAGGCACTCGAACGGATCCCGCAGATCCGCCAGGAGTTCTGGCGCCGGATCAAGGTGCCCGGCACCGGCGAGGAGTTCAACCAGTCGCTGGAGAAGGCCAACCGGATCGTCGACTACCTGGAGCTCGCCGAGCTGATGTGCCTCGACGCGCTGAACCGCAGCGAGTCCTGCGGAGGCCACTTCCGCGAGGAGTCCCAGACCCCGGACGGCGAGGCGGCACGGCGGGACGAGGAGTTCTCGTACGCCGCGGCCTGGGAGTTCACGGCGACCGGTGAGTCGCCCGTCCTGCACAAGGAAGACCTCGTCTTCGAGTACGTCCACCCCACCCAGCGGAGCTACGCATGACTGCAATCTCCCGGGGGGCACAGAGCCCGACAGCGGCTTCGCCGCGGGGCGTACCCCCGATGTCACTCACCCTGCGCGTCTGGCGCCAGAAGAACGCCGACGCCCCCGGCGCCATGGCCACCTACGAGGTGGACGGCATCTCGCAGGACATGTCCTTCCTGGAGATGCTCGACACCCTCAACGAGGAACTCATCCTGCGCGGAGAGGACCCCGTCGCCTTCGACCACGACTGCCGTGAAGGCATCTGCGGCGCCTGCTCGCTCGTCATCAACGGCGACGCCCACGGACCCGAGCGCACCACCACCTGCCAGCTGCACATGCGGTCCTTCAAGGACGGCGACACCATCGACATCGAGCCGTGGCGCGCCTCCGCCTTCCCGGTGGTGAAGGACCTGGTGGTGGACCGGTCGGCCTTCGACCGGATCATCCAGGCCGGCGGGTACATCAGCGTCCCGACCGGCGCCGCCCCCGAGGCCCACGCCACGCCGGTCCCGAAGGCGGACGCCGACTACGCCTTCGAGCACGCCGAGTGCATCGGGTGCGGCGCCTGTGTCGCGGCCTGCCCCAACGGCTCGGCGATGCTCTTCACCTCGGCGAAGGTCAACCACCTCAATGTGCTCCCGCAGGGCTCGCCGGAGCGCGAGACCCGGGTCCTCGACATGGTCGCGACCATGGACGAGGAGGGCTTCGGCGGCTGCACCCTCACCGGCGAATGCGCCACCGCCTGCCCCAAGGGCATCCCGCTGCCGTCCATCGCGGCGATGAACAAGGAGTGGCTGCGGGCGACCCGGAAGGTCAGCCGGTAGGACCTCCGGCCGGAACGGGCCTCATGTCCGCCCCGTATACCGTGCGGTAGTCGGGGACGACCACCCTGGACGCGGGGCTGTGCCGGTGGATCCCGGCGACGAATCCGTCCAGGTCCATCGCGGGATCACGCCGAGGCGGGGCGCTCAGTGGCCTCTCGAAGTCGTCCCAGTGCACCGGGACGACCGTCGCGGGGTTGCCGAGCGCCCCCAGCAGCCGCGGGAGATAGCGGTACGTCGCCTTGCTCGACGGTGTTGCCGCCATCAGGATGTCGGGCCGCAGCCCGTCCGCGGCGCGCTCCTCGAAGTCACTCGCCCCCATCAGAAACACCGAGGGACCGCCCCCGACGCTCAGCTGGAACGCGAGCGTGTCACCCTCCGGCAGATCGGAGATGGTCTCCGGGGCGCGGGCCGGCGGGGCGCACAGCGTGCCGGGAGCGAAGTACGAGTAGCTCGCGTTGCGGCTGTGCCGGCTGGAGACGACCTCGACCGTGTAGCCGTCGAAGTCCAGCACCTCGCCGCCCTTGACGACACTGATCTGTGCCTTGTCGACCCCGAGCGCCCGCAGCACGTGATACGTCGTCTCGGTGCCGATCACCCGGGCACCGGTGGACCGGGCGATGTACGGAACGTCGTTGATGTGGTCCCAGTGGGTGTGGCTCACCAGCACCACCTCGGGCCGCCCGGCGTGCTCGCGGACCAGAGGCTGGTCCGTGGTGAGCTTCGTGGCCGGGTCGAAACTGCCCTTGGTGGCGAACAGCCCGGTGCTGAAACGGGTGATGTACGGGTCGAAGAGCACGGTCCGCTCGCCGATACCGATGCGCCAGCCCGTGGTGCCCAGCCACCGCAGGACCGCCGAGTCCGCAGGGGCGGGGGTGGGGGTGGGGCGCGTCGAGCCCGCCGCCGTGGCCGTGGCCGCCGTGGCGGGAAGCAGCGGGGCTGCCGCCCCAAGAGCCGCGCCCCGCAGCAGCGTTCGCCGTACAACCCTTCGCGTGGATCGTTCTTGTGCATCGCTCATGGGACGCAGAAGATCACCCCGGATCCGCGCACGTCCAAGACCGGGTCGGTGACCGACTCATACCCGGCGATGCATGAGGCCTGGTCGGAGGGGAGCGGAGGCTTTCGAGCCGCGCAGAAACTCCACGGCCGTCCGCGCCGCCGTGCCGATCGCGGAATCCGTCGCGGTGCGGTTCGCGGCGAGGTCCGGGGTACGGGCGAACACCGCGACCGCGTACCGTCCGCCGTCCGGATACTCGGCCACCCCCGCCTCGTTGTGCAGCCCCGGCAGCGTGCCGGTCTTCGCCGCCACCCGTACGTCGTCCCCGAACCCCGAGGCGAGCCGGTGCCGGAAGACCTGCCGGGCCATCAGGTCCCGTACCTGGGCGCAGGCTTCCGGAGGCCCAGCCTCGTCGCGCCAGACCATCCGCAGCAGCCGTGTCATGTCGCGCGGCGTGCTCGCGTTCGTACGCTCCGGGTCGAGCACCGCGAGCCGGTGCACGCGGGCCGGGGGCAACGTGGGAAACACAGCCGCGAACTCCTTCTCGTCCCGGGCTCCGACCTCCGTGAGCATCGACTCCAGCACCTGCCGGGGCCCGCCCACGACACGGGTGTCCGCCAAGCCCAGTTCGGCGGTGAGCAGCCGAACGGTGTCCACTCCCACCCGGGCCAGCAGCAGATCGGCGGCCGAGTTGTCGCTGACCGACATCGCGAAGTGCGCGAGATCTCGCAGGGACAGCTCCACATCGTCCGCGCAGCCCGCTGTGCCCCAGCCGCCCAGCCGGTGTTCCGCCGTGACCCGCACCCGCTCCCGGGGGTCGAGCTGGCCGGCCGCGGACTGCCGGGCGAACTCCAGCGCCAGCAGCACCTTGAACACTGAGGCGATGACGACAGGTTCGTCGGCTCCGTACCCGACCCCGGCCAACTCGTCGGTCCCGCCTTGCGCGTCGATGTCCACCGCGTGGAGCCGGCCCTCGGCCCCGGCCGCCGTGAATATCGTGCGCAGCTTCTCCTCGATCAGCATCCCGGCCTCATCCGGTCCCTGCTCCCATCGCTTAGGGTCGTGGCGTGGATCTCTTGCGCCACCTGCGTATCTTCGTCGTCGTCGCCGAGGAGTTGCACTTCGGGCGGGCCGCCGAACTCCTCGGTATGGCCCAGCCGCCCCTCAGCCGCTCCGTACGGCGGCTGGAGGACGACCTCGGCGCCGAGCTCTTCGACCGCTCACGGCGTCAGGTCCGGCTCACCCCGGCCGGGACGGTGCTCCTCGAGGAAGCGAGGGAACTGCTGGCCCGTGAGCAGCGCACCAGGGCACTGGTGCGCCGGGCTCGCGACGGCGACCTGGGCACCCTGCGCGCGGGGGTGCCGCCGGACACCACGGCCGCGGTGCTGGGCGCGCTGCTCACCGAGTGTGCCGAACGGGCTCCGGGTCTCCGGGTCGACCTCCAGGAGGTGACGACGGACGAGCAGGTGAGGCTGCTGGCCTCCGGAGGACTGGATGTCGGGCTCGTCCACCAGCCGGTCGACGCCACCGATCTCGTCCTGGGACCCGAGGTCGGCGTCGAGCTGGGGGTGGTGCTGCCGCGCACCTCCCCGCTGGCCCGGCTGCCCGAGGTCGGGCTCGGCGACCTCGCGGGGCATGACCTCGTTCTGTTTCCACGGGCCGCGGCGCCCGGCTGGTACGACAGGACGCTCGCCGTCTGCCGGGACGCGGGCTTCGTACCCGGCCGGGTACGGCACGCCCGGAATCCCGAGTTCCTCATCGGTCTGGTGACCGCGGGCTGCGGAGTCGCCTTCGATCAGGGCCCCGTGGCCCGCAAGGAGCCCAGGGTGGCCTGGCGGCCGCTGGCCGGCCGGCCCCTCGCTCAGCGGATCTGTGCGGTCTGGCCCCGCCGTGCGCCGCACGCGGCGGCCGTTGAATTCGCCGCCCTCGCCGCGGACGTGCTGTCCCGGGACCGTACGACGGCACTGCGGAGCACCGGGCCCGAGCAGGACGGACCGCGCCCGTGGTCGGTGGTCTACGGCTGACGGGTGACGCCCTTGGTCCGTGGTCCACGGCTGACGAGTGCCGCCCGGGTGCAGCGGAGCCCGGCATGTGTTCCGGACAGTTTTCCGTTGTGAGGCCCGGCACAGCCGAACGGTGTGATCCGAAGATATTTCACAGGACTGTCACATTCGGCGCAGGATTTCCATCTCATGGATCGACTGAAGGCGTGGAGCGCAAGATCGACTTCGTTCAACGCTGCACTTTGTGTGGCGAGATGTCCGTATAGCGGCCAACCGGTTCCCGGCGACTTCTGCCGGTCGACGGCAGACCTGTAGGCATGGCCTCGGCGGTACCGACCGACCGACGGACCGCCGTCCGAGCACCGACATACCTGGGGGTTCCGCCATGTCCAGATTCACCCGCCGCCAAGCCCTGGGCGCCGCCGCCGGCGCCGTCGCGGGCATCGCCGTGACCGGCGTCGCCCGCGCCACGGCACAGGGCGCCGGATCACCCGGCCAGGCCGCACCCGGTTCCTTCGACGAGGTCTACAAGGGCCGCCGGATACAGGGCGGTCCGTCCCACGGCTGCAGTCACGACGGGGGTCACCACGGCGGCCACGGAGGCGGCTACACCGTCCGCATCGACGGCGAGGAACTGCATGTGATGCGCAACGCCGACGACACCTGGATCAGTGTTGTCAACCACTACGAACCGCGGGCCACGCCGCTGGCCCTCGCCCGCGCCGCCGTCGTCGAACTCCAGGGCGCCGCCCTCGTCCCGCTCGCCCTCACCTGATCCGGAGCGCCACCGCAATGACCGTACGCAAGAACCAGGCCCAGCTGACCACGGACGAGAAGCGCCGTTTCGTGGACGCCCTCCTCGCCCTCAAGCGCAATGGGCAGTACGACGCCTTCGTCACCACCCACAACGCCTTCATCATGAACGACACGGACAACGGGGACCGCGTCGGCCACCGCTCGCCGTCCTTCCTGCCCTGGCACCGCAGATTCCTCATACAGTTCGAGCGGGCCCTGCAGTCCGTGGACCCGTCGGTGGCGCTCCCGTACTGGGACTGGACCGCCGACCGCACCGCCGCCTCCTCGCTCTGGGCCGCCGACTTCCTCGGCGGCACCGGCCGCAGCAGGGACGGACAGGTCATGGACGGCCCGTTCGCGGCCGCCTCCGGTGCCTGGCCCATCACCGTACGGGTCGACGGGCGCGGCTATCTGCGGCGCGCCCTCGGCGCGAACGGACGGCAGCTGCCGACCCGGGCCGAGGTCGACTCCGTCATGGCCATGTCCACGTACGACGCCCCGCCCTGGAACAGCGCGTCCGACGGCTTCCGCAACCACCTCGAGGGCTGGCGCGGCGTCAATCTGCACAATCGCGTGCATGTCTGGGTCGGTGGCCAGATGGCGACGGGAGTCTCCCCGAACGACCCCGTGTTCTGGATGCATCACGCGTTCATCGACAAGCTCTGGTCGCAGTGGCAGGCACGCCACCCGGGCTCCACGTACCTGCCCGCGGCCGGTACGGCGAACGTCGTGGACCTGCACGACACCATGCGCCCGTGGAACGACGTGACCCCCGCGGACATGCTCGACCACACGCCCCACTACACCTATGACGAGGCCGCAAGGGCCGACAGGGCCACCGGGGCCGCCACAGCCGCGTAAGTCCTAACGGGCTTCATGTCCGAGGGACTTGGCGAGATACGGCGCGGTGCGGCTCCCGGCCGCCCGTGCCACCTCCGCCGGAGTCCCCTCGGCCACGATCCTGCCGCCCTCGTCACCGCCGCCCGGGCCCAGGTCGATCACCCAGTCGGCGCCCGCGACCACATCCATGTCGTGCTCGACGACCACCACCGAATGCCCCGCGTCGACCAGGCCGTGCAACTGCCGCATCAGCACCTCCACATCGGCGGGATGCAGCCCGGTCGTCGGCTCGTCCAGCACGTACAGGGTGTGGCCCCGGCGCAGGCGCTGAAGCTCGGCGGCGAGCTTGATGCGTTGGGCCTCGCCGCCGGACAGCTCGGTCGCGGGCTGGCCGAGCCGCAGATAGCCGAGGCCGACGTCGAGCAGCGCGCGCAGGCTCCGCAGCGCCGCCGGGGTGTCCGCGAAGACCTCGGCCGCGGCCTCCACGGTCAGATCGAGCACCTCGGCGATGTTCCGGCCGCCGTGCCGGACCTCGAGGGTCTCCGGGTTGTAGCGGGCGCCCTGGCAGTCCGGACAGGGCGCGTACGTACTGGGCAGGAAGAGCAGCTCGACGGAGACGAACCCCTCGCCCTGGCAGGTCTCGCACCGCCCGCCCGTCACATTGAAGGAGAACCGCCCCGCCTTGTAGCCGCGCGCCCGGGCCTCGTCGGTGGCGGTGAAGAGCTTGCGCACGACGTCGAAGAGCCCGGTGTACGTGGCCAGATTGGACCGGGGAGTACGACCGATCGGCCGCTGATCCACCGTCACCATCCGCTCCACTCCCGGGAGTTCCTCGGAGATCGACCCCACGAGCGTCGACTTTCCGGACCCCGACACACCGGTGACCGCCGTGAACACGCCGAGCGGCAGCCGCGTCGTGAGGCCGCGCAGATTGTGCCGGGTCACCGGACCCAGCGCGAGCTGCCCCGACGGCTGCCGGGACGCCCGGACCGGAGCCGGCTCCGCGCCGAAGAGGAAGCGGCGGGTCGCCGACTCCGCGACATCGGCGAGCCGCTCCGGCGGCCCGCTGTGCAGCACCCGGCCGCCGTGCTCGCCCGCGCGCGGCCCCACATCGACCAGCCAGTCGGCGTGCCGCACCACATCCAGATGGTGCTCCACGACGAACACCGTGTTGCCGCCCGCCTTCAGCCGGTCCAGGACGACGAGCAGCGCCTCCGTGTCCGCGGGATGCAGCCCCGCCGACGGCTCGTCGAGCACGTACACGACCCCGAACAGACCGGAGCGCAGCTGCGTCGCCAGCCGCAGCCGCTGCAGCTCGCCGCTGGAGAGCGTAGGCGTGGCACGGTCCAGGCTCAGATAGCCGAGCCCCAGCTCGGTCACCGTGCCGATCCGGGCCAGCAGTTCCGCCGTCAGCACCCGCGCCGTCTCGTCGTCCCCGTCCGTGCGCAGGGCGTCGGCGAGCGCGGTCAGCGGCAGCGCGGCCAGCTCGGCGATCGTCCGCCCGGCGAAGGTCACCGCCAGTGCCTCCGGCCGCAGCCGGCTGCCTCCGCACACCGGGCACGGCGCGCTGGTCAGGAAGCGCTCCGCCTTGGTGCGCAGCGTCTGGCTCCTGGAGTCGGCGAAGGTGTGCAGGACATAGCGCCGGGCGCTCATGTACGTGCCCTGGTACGGGCGCTGGATACGGCCCGCGTCCCGTACCGGATGGACCGTCACCACCGGCTGCTCGTCCGTGAACAGGATCCAGTCGCGGTCCTTCTGCTCCAGCTCCCGCCAGGGCCTGTCGACGTCGTACCCGAGGGTGTCCAGGACATCACGCAGGTTCTTGCCCTGCCAGGCACCTGGCCAGGCGGCGATCGCGCCCTCCCGGATCGACAGCGACGGATCGGGGACCAGCAGTTCCTCGCTGGTGCGGTGGATCCTCCCGAGGCCGTGGCACTCGGGGCAGGCCCCTGCGGCGGTGTTGGGCGAGAAGGCGTCCGAGTCCAGCCGCGCGGCGCCCGCCGGATAGTCGCCCGCGCGGGAGAACAGCATCCGCAGCGAGTTCGACAGGGTGGTCACTGTACCGACGGAGGAGCGCGAGGTGGGGGACGAGCGGCGCTGCTCCAGGGAGACCGCCGGCGGCAGACCGCTGATCTCGCCGACCTTCGGCGCGCCCACCTGGTGGATGAGCCGTCGGGCGTACGGGGCGACGGACTCGAAGTAGCGGCGCTGCGCCTCGGCGTAGATCGTGCCGAAGGCGAGCGAGGACTTGCCCGACCCGGAGACTCCGGTGAAGACGGTGAGTGCGTCGCGCGGGATGTCGACGTCGACGTTCTTGAGATTGTGCTCGCGGGCGGCGCGGACGCGGACGTAGGGGTCGTGGGGGCCTTGCATACCGGGGATTCTAGGTGGCGTCCCTGTCGTTCGCGCTGGTCAGGCCCGCTGTGCGCGCGAGACGGTGGAACGAGTCCAGCAGACCCTCGCGGTCGTACGTGCTCGTCGTCACCAGCACCTCGTGCGCGCCGCTGTCCTTGATCACCGTCTCCAGCGCGTCCGCGACCTGCTCCTCCGTGCCGTGGATCTGGCCGAACAGCCCGGACTCGTAGCGCTCGCGTTCCTTCGTGGTCATCGCCCGTGCCTCGATGGCCTCGGCCGGTTCGAGCGGAGGGAAGGTGCCGTGCGTCCGGGAGTAGGCCATCGCCCACGCCTCCGGTATCAGCAGCCGCCGGGCTTCCTCCTCGCTCCCGGCGACCGCGACCGTGCCCGCCACCACGACGTACGGCTCCGCCGCCCACGGCGACGGCCGGAACCCGGCGCGATAGCGGTCGACGGCCCTCAGCAGCCGCTCCCGGCCCCTGAGATCCCCGACCACCAGCGGCAGCCCGGCCGATGCGGCGATCTCCGCGCCCTCGCCCGTGGCCAGCACGAACGGAGGTACCCGCAGTCCCTCGGAGGGGCGCGCGTGCACCTGCTGGTGTCTCCCCTCGAAGTACCGCAGCAGCTCGCTCAGCTGCCCCGCGAAGTCCTCCGCGTCGTCCTTGTCCCGGCCCAGCGCCCTGCGTACCCCGTCGGTGAAGCCGACCGACCGGCCGAGCCCCATGTCGATCCGCCCCGGGAAGAGGGACTCCAGCACCCCGAACTGCTCGGCGACCACGAGCGGTTGGTGGTTGGGCAGCATCACCCCGCCCGTACCCACCCGGATCACCGAGGTCGCGGCGGCCACCGCGGCCGCCAGCACCGTCGGCGCGGAGCCGGCCACACCCGGCACACCGTGATGCTCGGACACCCAGAAGCGGTGGAAGCCCAAGGCCTCCACCTGCTGCGCGAGCCGCACGGTGTCGCGCAGCGCCTGCGGGCCGTCCTGCCCGGCACGGGTGCGGGAGCGGTCCAGCACGGAGAACCTGGTCGAAGCGATCACTGAAGTCACACCAGGGTTCAACACCCGCACGGCGCCAGGATTCCCGGTGGCGCCGGGATCACCGAGGGGCACGGCCTAGTCTGGGACCGTGACCAAGAACAGCAGTCCACTGGCCGTATTCGACCTGGACGGGACCATCGCCGAGACCGGCCACCGCCAGCACTTCCTGGAGCGCAGGCCGCGCGACTGGGACGGCTTCTTCGCTGCAGCGCCGGACGACACACCGCTCGTCGAGGGCGTACGGATGGCGGCCGAGGCGGCCGGGGAGTGCGAGGTCATGTACCTCACCGGCCGGCCCGAGCGCTGCCGCGCCGCCACCCTGGACTGGCTGGAGCGGCACGGACTGCCCACCGGCAGGGTGTGGATGCGGCGCAACCACGACCGCCGGCCCGCCCGGACGACCAAACTGGAGATCCTGCGGCGCCTCGGCGGCGGCCGGGAGATCCGGATGCTCGTCGACGACGACGAACTCGTCTGCGATGCCGCCGAACGGGCGGGCTTCAGGGTCGTGCGCGCCCGCTGGGCCAGCACGTCACAGGCGATGAAGGACGCACAGGGGCGCGCGGGCCGTACCTGACCCGGGGGCCGTGCCCGACCCGATACCCGAGGGGCTCACCTGGGCCAGGGCCGCACCTGACCCAGGGTCGCACCTGGCCCGTGGGCCGTACGGGTGACGCCGGCCACCCCGCCCCTACCCCTCCTCCAGCCGGAAGCCGACCTTCAGGCCGACCTGGTAGTGCTCGATCTCGCCGTCCAGGATGTTGCCGCGCACCTGCGTCACCTCGAACCAGTCGAGGCCCCTGAGGGTCTGCTTGGCGCGGGCGATGCCGTTGCGGATGGCCTGGTCGACTCCCTCGTGGGAGGTGCCGACGATCTCGGTGACCCGGTAGGTGTGCTGGGACATGGGGCCGCGCTCCTCTTCGCTGTGTCGAAGGTTTCACTCCACGGTGCCCCAGCCCGGGGCCGTCCGCGAGACGTCGGGGGTTGACCACTCGATTGGTACATACCAAAATCCCAGCCACGCCCGTGCGAACGCCGTTCGGCCCCCCACGTCGGGTCCACTTCCCGTGCCCGAGGTAAACGGTGACCAACGTGAAGAACCGCGTCCTGGCCTGCTCCCTGGCCATCGTGTCCGCTGTCGCGCTCGGCGGATGCGGAATGCTGCCGGACGGCGGCCCGGGTGGCCGCACCGTCACGGTCTGGCTGATGAAGGACAGCGTCTCGGACGACTTCCTCGACCGCTTCGTCACCGACTTCGAGGAACACCATCCCGGCGTACACCTGGACGTCACCTTCCAGGAGTGGACCGGCATCGGCGAGAAGGTCACCGCCGCGCTGGAGAGCGACGAGGCGCCGGACGTCATCGAGGTCGGCAACACCCAGGTCGCGCAGTACGCCGAGAGCGACGCGCTGCTCGACCTGACCCTGGAGTCCATCCGCGATCTCGGCAGCGACGACTGGCTGACGGGCCTCGCCGAGCCGGGCAGCATCGACGGTACGCAGTACGGCATCCCCTGGTACGCCGCCAACCGCGTCGTCATCTACAACAAGGACCTCTTCACGGAGGCGGGGATCACACAGCCCCCGAAGACTCGCGCCCAGTGGCTCGAGAACACCGAGAAGCTCAACAGCGAGGGCAACCAGGGCATTTACCTCTCCGGGCAGGACTGGTACACCCTCGCCGGCTTCATCTGGGACGAGGGCGGGGACCTCGCCGTCGACGAGGCCGGGTCCTGGGCGGGCGTCCTGCACAAACCCGCCGCGATCCGGGGCATGACGTTCTACAAGGAGCTCCAGGCCCTCGGCGACGGCCCCGAGGGCGCGGACGAGATGACACCGCCGCAGACCGGTGTGTTCGCCAAGGGGAACGTCGCCCAGATCATCGCCACCCCGTCCTCCGCCACCGTGATCGAGAAGGAGAACCCGGCGCTGCGGGGCAAGCTCGGCTTCTTCCCGATCCCCGGAAAGACCGCGAAGAGACCCGGCGCCGTATTCACCGGCGGCTCCGATCTGATCATCCCCAAGAAGGCGCGCAACCGCAGTGCCGCGATCGACGTCGTCGAGGCCCTGGCAGGTGAACGCTGGCAGACCGACCTCGCCAGGACCATGAGCTACGTCCCCAACAAGACCGCCCTCGCATCGGCCATCGAAGGCCAGGAGGCCACCGCCGCGATGGCCGCCGGCGCCGCGCAGGGCCGCGCCACCCCCAATTCCCCGAAGTGGGCCCTCGTCGAGGCCGACAACCCGATCAAGCCGTACATGACCACCGTCCTGCGGGGCGAGAACGCCGAGCGCGCCGCCAAGATCGCCTCCGAGCGGATCACCGAAGCCCTCGGCTGACCTGGACGAGTAAGTCCTGGGCCTGTCTTTCGGATCTTGCCGGGCTCGCGTGCCCCGGCACTCGCTCCCCCGTAGCACGTCGGGCACGGGAGGTACCCCCACGCTGCGTTGTCGTCAGTCGCCGACGCTCCGTCACGCACGAGCCCGGGGCGAGCGCGGTTGCCCGTCATTCAGACGGCGCACATCCGCACTCCGCATCACCGTCATGTCGAATCCAGCCGGTCACGGAATTAGTTAGGGGCCGGACCGCCACAGGCGCGATCCGGCCTCACCGTCCGGCAGAGGAGACCGTCATGCCCGCAACGCCAGCCGTCGTCCCGGCCCCACTCCTGTCCGCGGAGCCGGAGCCCAAGTACGTGGTGTCCCTCGCCCGCGACCAGGATGACGTACGGGCCGCGCAGCGGCTGCGCCACCAGGTGTTCGCCGGCGAGATGGGCGCCCGGCTGGAGGGGCCCGAGCCCGGCCTCGACATCGACGCGTTCGACGCGTACTGCGACCACATCCTGGTGCGGCACGAGGACACCGGCGAGGTCGTCGGCACCTACCGGGTGCTGCTGCCCGAGCGCGCCAAGGTCGCGGGGCGGCTCTACTCCGAGACCGAGTTCGACCTCGCCCGGCTCGCGCCCATCCGCGACGACCTGGTCGAGGTCGGCCGCTCCTGCGTCCACCCCGCCCACCGCAACGGCGCCGTCATCGCCCTCATCTGGGCCGGCCTCGCGCGCTACATGACCCGCACGGGCCACACCTGGCTGGCCGGCTGCTGTTCGATCCCGCTCGCCGACGGCGGCATCCTGGCCGCCGCGACCTGGGACACGGTCAAGGCCAAGCACCTCGCGCCCGAGGAGTACTGGGTCACCCCGCACAAGCTCTGGAGCGCCGACGGCATCGACCGCCCCGCCGGACGCACCGAACTTCCCCCGCTGCTGCGCGGCTACCTCCGCCTCGGCGCCTGGGTGTGCGGCGCGCCCGCCCACGACCCGGACTTCGGCGTCGCCGACCTGTACGTCCTGCTGTCGCTGCGCCGCACCAACCCCCGCTACCTCCGCCACTTCCTCTCGCTGGCCCCGGTGAAATGAGCGTCTGGCTTCCCACCGCACCCTGCACTCCGGCCGGCTGTGCGACCACCCAGTGGCCCATGGTCGGCCGCCTCAAGGCGGTCGTCCGCCTGATCGCGGGCACGTCTGCGGTCCTCGCCGGCGTCGTCCTGTCCCCGCTGGTGATCCTGCTCGGCTCCAGCCGCCGTGCCCGGCTGGTCAGCCTGTGGTGCCGCGCTGTGATCCGGGCGTTCGGCGTGCGGATACGCATCGTGGGCCCCGAGCCGGGGACCGGCCCGGAGGCGGGGACCGGCTCCACGCCGGGTCCCGGGCTCGCTCAGGACCAGCACCCGCGGCCCCGGCCGCCCGGCACACTCGTCGTCCCCAACCACATCTCCTGGCTGGACATCCCCCTCGTGGCCGCGGTCATGCCCGGACGGATGCTCGCCAAGCGCGAGGTGCGGCAGTGGCCCGTCCTCGGGCCGCTCGCCGGGCTCGGCGGGACGCTGTTCGTGGACCGGGACCGGCTGCGGGCTCTGCCCGGGGTCGTCAGGACCATGGCCGACGCGCTCAGGGCCGGGGCACGGGTGATCGTGTTCCCCGAGGGGTCCACGTGGTGCGGCCGCGCGAGCGGACGCTTCCGGCACGCCGCGTTCCAGGCGGCGATCGACGCGGGCGCAACCGTACAGCCCGTACGCATCACGTACGGCCCCGTCGGCGCCGCCGCGTTCGTCGGCGAGGATCCGCTGGCCGCCTCCCTGTGGCGCGTCGCGACGGCCGGCGGACTCACCGCGGAGATCAGGATCCTGCCCCCGATCCCCGCGGGCGCCCACACCGACCGCCGCTCACTGGCCCGCGCGGCGCAGAGCGCGGTCACCGGGGCCGCTGCCGGCCACGACACCCACGCCCCGCACAGCAAACGCCTTCCCGGGATCCCCGCTCAGGCTCAGACCGCGGTCGACAGGGACAGCGCGAATCTGCCCTCCGTATCCGTCCACCACTCGACCAGCTTCATCCCGGCATCCGCCAGCTCGGAACGCACGCCTTCCTGACGGAACTTCGCCGACACCTCCGTACGGATCTCCTCACCCGCCTCGAACGGCACCACCAGATCCAGCTCGCGGATCTTCACGTTCAGCGCCTCCCGGGCCCGCAGGCGCATCTCGATCCACTCCTCCTGCGCGTTCCACACCGCCACGTGGTCGAAGTCGTCCGGGCGGAAGTCCGCCCCCAGCTCCCGGTCCATCACGGCCAGCACGTTCTTGTTGAACTCGGCGGTGACACCGGCCGCGTCGTCGTACGCCGCCACGAGCACCTCCTCGTCCTTCACCAGGTCCGTGCCGAGCAGCAGCGCGTCCCCGGGCGCGAGCAGCGCCCGCACGGACCGCAGGAACACCTCGCGCTCGGCCGGCAGCAGATTGCCGATCGTGCCGCCGAGGAACGCGACGAGCCGCGGCCCCGGCGTCGTGGGCAGGGCCAGCACATGCGTGAAGTCGGCGATCAGAGCATGGACCTGGAGCCCGGGCCGCTCGGCCAGCAGTGACTCGGCGGCCCCGGCCAGGGCGCTCTCGCTGACATCCACCGGCACATAACTGTGCAGGTCCGTGAACGCGTCCAGAAGATGACGGGTCTTCTCCGACGAGCCGGAACCCAGCTCGACCAGGGTACGGGCACCGGTCGCCGCCGCGATCTCCTGCGCGCGTGCGCGGAGGATCTCCCGCTCGGCGCGGGTCGGGTAGTACTCGGGCAGCCGGGTGATCTCCTCGAAGAGCTCACTTCCGCGAGCGTCGTAGAACCACTTGGGAGGCAGCTCCTTGGGGGTACGGGTCAGCCCGCGCAGAACATCGGCGCGCAACGCGGCGCCCATGGCGTCCTCGGGCAGGGTGCGGGTCAGCTGGAACGGGCTCACGCAGATGGCTCCTTGAGCGGGGTCAGTAGTACATCGGTGCGGGTCGCCGCGAGCAGTGTCCGGTCGGGCACCTCGCACCAGTGGGGATCGTCGTCGTACGGCTCCGACGCCACGACCGTCCTGCGGCCGGGCTCGGCGAGATACCAGAGCGTGTCGCCCCAGGCGGTCGCGGTGATCGACACTCCGTCGGTGAGCAGCAGATTCAGCCGCGATCCCGGCGCGGCCGCCGCCACCTCCAGGACGGTCTCGGCCAGCGCCTGGCCCAGTTCGTCGCCGTCCCGCAGCCGGTGCAGCACCAGCGCCCACACCAGCGCGGAATCGCACCGCGCCTCCATCGACAGCAGCTCGGCGGCGGGCAGCGCGGCGGCGAGGGTCGCGGCCGAGCCCGGCCAGCCCGTGACGGCACCGTTGTGGCTGAACAGCCAGGGCCCGGCGGCGAACGGCGCGGCGGCCGCCTCCCCGTCCGCGCCCGCCTCGGTCGCGTCCCGGACGGCGGCCAGCAGCGCCTCGCTGCGGACCACCCGGGCCAGGTCCGCGAAGGACTGGTCGCCCCAGACGGGCCCGGACCGGCGGTAGCGGGCCGGGACCGGGTCACCCTCCGCGTACCAGCCCACCCCGAAACCGTCCGCGTTCACCGTCCCGTGCTGCTGCCGGCGCGGCGCCCAGGACTGCCGCAGCAGCGCGTGCGGCGGCCGCACCAGCAGCTCGCCCAGTGCCGTCCGCGGGCCCAGAAAAGCGATATGACGGCACATCACGCGTCCCTGGCGGTACGGAACCCGGAGAAGATCTGCCGGCGCACCGGCAGGTCCCAGTTGCGGAACGTGCCACGGCACGCCACCGGGTCCACGGCGAACGAACCGCCGCGCAGCACCTTGTGGTCGGGGCCGAGGAACACTTCCGAGTACTCGCGGTACGGGAACGCCGCGAAGCCGGGGTAGGGCAGGAAGTCGCTCGACGTCCACTCCCAGACATCGCCGATCAGCTGCCGGATCCCGAGCGGCGACGCACCGTCCGGGTAGGCCCCTGCCGGTGCGGGCCGCAAATGGCGCTGGCCCAGGTTGGCACGGTCCGGGGACGGGTCCTCGTCGCCCCACGGGTAGCGCCGGGAACGCCCGGAAACGGGATCGTGGCGCGCCGCCTTCTCCCACTCGGGCTCCGTCGGCAGCCGCCGCCCGGCCCACCGGGCGTACGCGTCGGCCTCGTACCAGCTGACGTGCAGCACGGGCTCGTCCTCGGGGACCACTTCGGTCACCCCGAACCGGCGACGCAGCCACTGGCCGCCCTCGCGCCGCCAGAACAGCGGTGCGCCGATGTTGTGCTTGTGGATCTGGTCCCAGCCCTCCGCCGCCCACCAGCGCTCGTCCGCGTACCCGCCGTCCGCGATGAAGGCCTGGAAAGCGCCATTGGTGACGGGCGTGGTGTCGATGAAGAAGGCGGGGACCTGGCGTCGGTGCGCGGGCCGTTCGTTGTCCAGCGCCCACGGCTCGGCGGAGGTGCCCATCGTGAAGGGGCCGGCCGGAACCAGCACTTCGGCCGGAAGCCCGAGCGTGCTGCCGCTCGGCGGTTCCGGGGCGTCGAGCGCGGCCGGTCCCTTCCGGAGCTGATGGGTGATCAGCATGGTCTCGTCGTGCTGCTGCTCGTGCTGCGCGATCATCCCGAAGGCGAAGGCCGCGTCCGTCAGCCGGTTGCCGTGCAGCGGCGCGGAGTCGAGGATGTCGAGCACCCGGCCGCGTACGTCGGCCGCGTACGTCCGCGACTCGGCGGGGGAGAGCAGCGGCAACGAGGGCCGTTCGGCGCGGGGATGCTCGAAGGCGTCGTAGACCGAATCGATCTCGGGGCGTATCGCCTCACGCCCGGCCACGGCCCGCAGCAGCCACTGCTCCTCCTGGTTGCCTATGTGCGCCAGGTCCCAGACGAGCGGCGACATCAACGGAGAGTGCTGGGCGGTCAGTTCATGGTCGTCGACGCACGTCGTGAGCACCGTGGTACGGGCCCGGGCCGAGGCCAGCGCCTCCAGGGCGCGCTTCCTGAGCACGTCGTCGGACGCCACCAGGGACTCGTTCATGAGTGGATCTCCTTGCTGCGGAGCGAGAAGTCGTCGGCCGGACATCGGCCCGGCAGGACGTAGCGGTCGTAGAACGCCGCGACCGCGTCCTGGACGGCGGTGGAGGCTCCCAGCCGGGGCAGAGCCTCCAGAGCGACGGCGAAGCAGGTGACGGCAGCGCTGTGCAGTTCGGGGTCGGTGAGTGCGTCCCGGGCGGCATGGGTCCAGAGAGGATTGCGCGGCGCGGGCAGCGCGCCCGCCGTCTCGGCGAGCGGCTTGACCGTGCGGTACACGGTCTCCGCGGCCTCCGGGTCGTCGAACAGCGCCGTCGTCACCGCGACCGGCACGATCCAGCCGTCCTCGCCGGGCTGCGCGTCGATCATGCGCAGTTCGAGATGTCCGCGCGGCCGCACGGGCGGGAACAGGGTCGTGATGTGATACTCGAGATCCGCGCGGCCGGGCGGCCGCGGCGCGCCGGACCGTATCCATTCCCGGAACGTCAGCCGCTCCGGCACCGTCCACGGCCCTTCGGGCTCCCTGATGCACATGACCGGCGTGTCGAGCACATGAGCGGCCCACGCTTCCCGCGGCGCTGCTCCCGGGTCCGGCGCGAGCGCCCGTACCGGGTCCAGATCCGCCCACAGGGCCTGCCGGGTGGAGCGCCAGCCGGTGGGCCGTCCGGCGCCCTGCGGGGAATTGGCGAAGGCCGCCACCAGCACCGCACCCAGCAGATGCGCCAGCTGCCAGCGTCTGCCGAGTCCCAGCGGCCCGGGTTCCTCGAATCCCGCGTCCAGACACACCTGTACGGAGGCGGACGAGCACATCATCGAGCGCCCGGCGGGCCCGGTGCGATCGAGCCAGGACTCCAGGGCGTCATAGCGCGGCTGGCGCAGCAGCCGTCGCGGCGGATGCCAGGGATCGTGGCCGAAACCGGTCAGAATGAGGCCGGATCCGCGCAGTGCGGTCCGGACGAGGGCCAGATCCGCCGCGGTGGAGTCGATGCACTCCATCAATGACGCGGCGGGCGGGGAGCTGAGCTCCAGCTGGCCACCGGGTTCGAACGTGAGCGCCGAGCCGAGGGGCAGATCCCTCAGTCCGGCGTAGGCCCGGTCGAGCGTGCTCGGCGCGACGGGCCGTTGCGGAACGTGCAGTTCGTGAACGAGCCATTCCAGTTCGACCCCGACGGTGCGGGGTGGGCCCGTCTTGAAGCAGATACATCGAAGCAGATCTTCGGCGTCGTCCTCGGTGAGCGGCGGGCCGCTGCCCCCGAAGCCGGGTGCTGGCATGGTCGACTCCTCTGTCGAAGCGTTCCGTCCACCTAAGGCCACCGCCGATGGTTCGCACAAGAGTGCCCCCGCCGGATGTCAGCGGCCCGTAATATCCGTTTGCCGTGGTGAGGTTCGGTCACTGAGGATTCCGGGTATGAGCGCACGCTTGCGGGGGATCGCGAAACAGACCCAGGAGATCGTCGACGGAGGTCGCTACCGGGCGCCGGGCGGCCACATGGTGACGATCGGCAGGGAACTGTCCGCCGCGGTCGAGGGGACACGGATGTACGGACCCGGGCCCGTGCCGGTTACCCCCGACACGGACCGTTCCAGCGTATGCGAGGTCACCGGCGAGAGCAGCCTGGAAGCCGCCCGCCGCATGACGGCCCAGGACAGCGGGCCTGTCGCCGTGCTGAACTTCGCTTCCGCGCGGAATCCGGGAGGCGGCTTTCTGAACGGCGCACAGGCCCAGGAGGAGGCGCTCTGCCGGTCCTCCGCGCTCTACACCACGCTGCTGAGCGTCCCGGACTTCTACGATCACCACCGGGCCGAGCGCAGTCCCTTCTACACCGACCGGGTGATCCACTCGCCCGGTGTTCCGGTCTTCCGGGACGACCGCGGAGGACTGCTCGACGCGCCGTACACGGTCGGCTTTCTCACCTCACCCGCACCGAACGCGGGCGTGATCACCAGCCGTACGCCGGGGGAGGCCGCCCGGATACCGGCCGTGCTCGCGTCCCGGGCCGAACGGGTGCTGGAGACGGCCGCCGCGACCGGCTACCGGCGGCTGGTGCTCGGCGCCTGGGGCTGCGGGGTGTTCCGCAACGACCCGGCTCAGGTCGCCGGCGCGTTCAAGTCCCTGCTCACGGACGGTGGCCGCTTCGCCGGGCATTTCGACGAGATCGTCTTCGCGGTGCTGGACCGTACGCAGGGCGGGACCACGCTGGGGGCGTTCCGCGCGGCGTTCCCGGCGTCGTAGGCCACCGTCCGCCCCGGGTGGACGGTGGGGCGCGGAATCCACTGTGGGTTCACCGCGTGATTGCCGTGGTGGCGCGAGGATTACACGTGTCAATGGCTCGTGTAACCACTGTGTAGCATTCAATTCAGGCCAAACCGCCAGACCCTGAGCAGGATTGGTCTGGAAGGATGCCGAGGGCGATGAGCCAGACACCCAGACAGCCAGCAGAACGTTCCGTACCGACCAGTGCCGATGTCGCCCGGCTGGCCGGAGTCTCCCGGGCCACAGTCTCGTACGTGCTGAACAACACCTCAGCGGTACGGATCAGTGAGCCCACCCGCCGACGGGTCCGCGAGGCCGCGGAGGAGCTGGGCTATGTGCCGCACGCGGCGGCGCGCAGTCTGCGGGCCGGACACACCCGCATGGTTCTCCTGCCCACCGCGCACGTACCGGTCGGTCCGCTCTACAGCAGTTTCATCAACGAACTCCAGTGGGCGCTGCGGCGCCTCGACTACACCGTCGTGCAGTACGGCAGCCTGGGCCTCGACGCCGACGCGGCGGCCCGCGCGTGGGCGGAGCTGCGGCCCGTCGCGGTCCTCTCGCTCGGCGAGATCGCGCTCACTCCGCAGGGGGTCGGGGTGCTCAAGCGCTCCGGCGCCAAGGCCGTGATAACGCTCGGCCCGCAGCCGGTCGAGGGCGCGCACTCCCTGGTCATGGACCAGCGTGAGGTCGGCGCCCGGGCGGCGGAGCATCTGCTGGAGCGCGGGCACCGGCGGCTCGGTGTGATCATGCCGGTGGAGCCGGGGCTCGAGCTCTTCTCCGAGCCCAGGCTGGCCGGGGTGCGCGAGACCGCGGAGCCGGCGGGCGCGACCGTCGAGGCGATCCCGCTCGCGTACGACGAGGACGCCGCGGATGCGCTCGCCGCGCGGTGGCGGGGACTCGGTGTGGACGCCGTGTACGCGTACAACGACGAGTACGCCATGCTCCTGATGCGGGCCCTCCAGGACGCCGGGATCGGCGTCCCGGACGAGACCGCCGTGATCGGTGCGGATGACCTGCTGCTGGGGCGGCTGCTGCGGCCGAGGCTCAGTACCGTGCGGATCGACATGGTGTCCGGGCAGTATCTGGCCGAGCTCGTGGACCGCGTGGTCCGGGATCCGGGCAGGGCGTCCGAGCGGCACGACCTGATGGGGGCGCAGGTCGTCAGGCGCGAGTCGACCTGACGAGGCAAGGTGACGGGCCGGGCTGTCGGGTCGACCCGACGGGGCGGGCTGAACCGGCGTCGGCGTGATGCGTCGATCTGCACATGCGTGGCGGGCGGTGCATGGCTAGCGTCATGGCATGAGGACAGTTCCGCGGCGCTTCGAGATCCTGCTGGTGCCCGAGCACGTCGAGGACCGCGCCGGCGCGACGGTGGAGGACAGTGCGGTGCGCTCGGCAGTGGTCGAGACCACCGGTGAGACCGGCGCGTCCGGCTACCCGCGGTACGCGGGGCACGGCATCGTCGCGGACATCGACCCCGTGACGCGCACGGTGGAGGCGCTGCTCGTGGACGGCTCGGAGCTGGACTACGGGTTGACGGCGCTGGTTTCCCGGCAGACACCGGAGTAAGGGCTGTCGTTGTGCGGGTGCGGGTGCGGGTGCGGGCCGGTGGACGGGTTGTTCCCACCCTCCCGCAGGGCTTCACCTGGGGTACCGCCATGTCGCTGCGCTCGCCTTGCGGACTGCCTGCCCATGAACTGGGGCCACCGGTACGCCCGGACGGCAGGCGTACACACCTCGCAACGCGCAACCTCGCAAACGCGGCGTCGAGTTCACGTACCCGACCGCATTGCCAGGGCGCCCGGCCTCGCGCAGAGGGCTACCGCGGACTCTTGCTCGCCGCGCCGCGCCTCGTCGGCGACCCGCGCCGCCGGCGAGGCGGTGAAGCGTCCGTTCCGGTGCGCCGGAGCCCGAGTCGCACGCGGAGAGCGGCGGCCCGGGCCCGTCGCCCGGTCACTGGGCCTGCTGCGCCTCCGTGATGGACTTGCGGACCTCGTCCATGTCCAGCCCACGGGCCTGGCCGATCACGTCCTCCAGGACGGGCTCCGGCAGCGCCCCGGGCTGGGCGAACACGGCCACGTTGTCCCGGACGATCATCAGCGTGGGAATCGAGCGGATCTCGAAGGCCGCGGCCAGCTCCTGCTGCGCCTCCGTGTCCACCTTCGCGAAGACGAGATCCGGATGGCGCTCGGAGGCCTGCTCGTAGACCGGCGCGAACTGACGGCACGGGCCGCACCAGGAAGCCCAGAAGTCGATCAGGACAAAGTCGTTGTCGGATACAACCTGATCGAAGTTTTCCTTGGTGAGCTCAACAGTGCTCATTGTTTCCCTACCTCTTCCTGGTGTCCGGTCGGACCCTCCCCCTACGCCCTGGCGGGCCCAGGGGGACCCCCAGGCCAACGGCGCACGGGGCGGCGGTATTCCGCCTGCCCATGTGGCTTCGGTGCACACGTGGCACCAGACTGTCCGTATGACGGAAGCTGTGGAATACGACGTTGTGGTCCTGGGGGCCGGGCCGACCGGGGAGAACGTGGCGGGGAGGACACGAGCCGCGGGGCTGAGTACCGCAGTGGTGGAGGGCGAGCTCGTCGGCGGGGAGTGCTCGTACTGGGCCTGCATGCCGAGCAAGGCGCTGCTGCGGCCCGTCATCACACGTGCCGACGCGCGCAGGGTCCCGGGCGTGCGCCAGGCCGTACAAGGCCCGCTCGACGCCCACGCGGTCCTGGCGCACCGCGACGAGTACGCCTCGCACTGGAAGGACGACGGCCAGGTCGCCTGGCTGGACTCGATCGGCGCCCGCCTCTACCGCGGGCAGGGCCGGCTGCACGGTCCCCGCAAGGTCGTCGTCGAGGGACCTGAGGGCGAGCATCACGTGCTGACCGCCCGGCACGCCGTAGCCGTGTGCACCGGCAGCCGCGCCGTCCTGCCCGGTCTGCCGGGGCTGGCCGGTGCCAAGGCATGGACCAGCCGAGAGGCGACCAGCGCGCAGGCCGTGCCGGGGCGGCTCGTCGTCGTCGGCGGGGGAGTCGTGGGTACGGAGATGGCCACCGTGTACCAGGCGCTCGGCTCCGAGGTGACCGTGCTGGTGCGCGGCGGGGGGCTGCTGCCGCGTATGGAGCCCTTCGTCGGCGAGCACGTCGCCGACGCGCTCACCGAGGCCGGTGCGATCGTGCGTACGCAGGTGAGCGTCGCCGCCGTACAGCGGTCGGACGGCGCCGGCCCGGTCACGGTCGTCCTTGAGGGCGGGGAGCTGATCGAGGCCGACGAAGTGCTCTTCGCCACCGGACGCGCCCCGCGCACCGACGACATCGGACTCGAGACGGTGGGGCTGGAGCCCGGCTCCTGGCTCCCGGTCGACGACAGCTGCCGGGTCGACGGCAAGGACTGGCTGTACGCCGTCGGAGACGTCAACCGCCGCGCTCTCCTCACCCACCAGGGCAAGTACCAGGCCCGGATCGCGGGAGCGGCGATCGCCGCCCGGGCACAGCACGTACCGCTGCTGGAGTCGGACCGCTGGGGCGCGCACGCCGCGACCGCCGATCATGACGCCGTGCCGCAGGTCGTCTTCACCGATCCGGAGGCGGCGGCGGTCGGCCTCTCCCTCGCGGAGGCCGAGGCCTCCGGCCGCCGTGTCCGCGCCGTCGACCAGGACCTCGCCGGCGTCGCGGGCGCGGGACTCTACGGCGACAGCTACCGCGGGCGTGCCCGGATGGTCGTCGACCTGGACCGGGAGATCCTCCTGGGCGTCACCTTCGTCGGCCCGGGCGTGGGCGAACTGCTCCACTCGGCGACGGTCGCGGTGGCGGGCGAGGTCCCGATCGACCGGCTGTGGCACGCGGTCCCGGCGTACCCGACGATCAGCGAGGTGTGGCTGCGCCTCCTCGAGGCGTACCGGGACGGCAGTCGGGCCTGATCCGGCGCCACCGGGCAGCGACCCGTCCGCCGGAACTCCATGGCGGACGGGTCGCTCGGCGCCGACTGCGGCCGGTGCGCGCACACCGGCCGCAGTCGGCTCACGGGCCGTCCGGGAAGTCTCCGGACATCGCCGCCGCCATCCGCAGATGCGGAGCCGCCTCGGCGCCCCGCCCCTGCCGTTCCAGCGTGCGGCCGAGCATCAGCCGGGCGTAGTGCTCGACCGGGTCGCGATCCAGGACCGCGCGCAGTTCGGTCTCGGCCTTCCCGAGCTGGGCCGAGTGGTAGTACGCCCGAGCCAGCAGCAGCCGCGGCGCCACCTGCTCCGGGACCTCCGCCACCAGCCCGCCGAGGATCCGCGCAGCGGTGAGGTACTCCTTGGCTTCGAAGAAGAACTGTGCACGGTCCCAGCGCTCCGAGGCCGTCCCGAACTCGTAGTACGTCTCGCTCACTTGCTCTCCCTCCGAGGTGGCCTGCTCCGCCGTCCTGCGACACCGCCAACCGGAAAGATTGATGCAATATTCCGCAAGGGCGGGCAGTGTGCACGGGGCGCACGCGCCGTAACGGCCGAGCGCGCTCACCGTGTGAAGAGCGCGCTCACCGTATGAAGAAGGGCGTGCCGCCGCGCGGGAAGCTCTCCATCACCTCGCGCGCGAGACGGTGGAACACGCTCTGCGTGGCGGGGGCGAGCGCCGCGAGTTCCGTCAGGCCCTGGCCGCGGATCGTCGCGTCGTGCGGTACGGCGATCAACCGAGGTGTCAGACTGACGAGTTGCGCCGATGCCTCCCGCAGCCGGCCGTCGATGTCGCCGTTGTCCTCCGCGTCGCACAGCGCCACCGTCGAATGGGCCACGAGGTTGAGACTCTCGCGCGCGAGCCACGCCATCAGCCTGGCGGTCCTCTCCACCTGGCCCGGCGCCGTGGTGGCCGTGAAGACGAGATGGTCGACCGAGCCCAGCAGGCCGCGCAGCGCCTCGCCGTCGGGCGGCAGGAACGAGTCGGACGCGTCCACGACGGTCGTGCCGTACTGGGTGACCCACTCCACGTGGCTGCGTCGCGGGCCCGTGCCGAGGTCCAGCCGGTCCCCGGGCCCGACGCTCACGTACAGGAACCGGGCCCCCGCCGAGTCGGTGAAGGTGAGGTAGTCGTCACCGCTGGGGCAGGCCAGCGCCGTGCCGCCGGCGAATCGCTGGGCGCCGGCCGAGTCCGCCGGTGCGACGCGGTAGCCGAAGACCTGCGTCCGCCGGCTGGCCGGAACCATGATCACCGGGGTCCGGTAGGCGTGCGCGACCGGTTCGGCCAGCGCCGAAGCGAGGTGCGCGGCGACCGTACTGCGTCCGGAGCCCGGCAGTGCGCCCAGCACCGCGACGCAGAACCCGCGCCGCGCGGGACCGATCGGAGCGAGCCGCTGATCGGCCGCCTTGGCGCGGGAACGGGAACGGGAGCCGAACCGGCGGCGCCGCGGACGCTGCGGAGGCTCCCCGGGAAGCCGCAACCAGCGTTCTACGGATACGCCGACGGGCTTCGGGGCCGCGGAGGGTGCGGCCGAAGCACCCGGCTGGACGGGAACTTGGGGGCCCACACCCTCGTATCCGACGCCGTCCGGGGCGGTGCGGCGGATGCGGGCTCCGTCGATGAGCGTGACGGCGGACGGTGACAGCCATTCCCCCAGCGGGCGGGACGCGGCGCCTCGCGGCACCCGGTCCCGCAGCAGACTCAGCACGTCCCGGGCCGTCGGCGGCCCGTCCGTGCCGTGCAGGCAACTGCTCACCACGGCATGGAGGGCCTGGTCGCCCCGCGCGTAGGACGACGGCCCCCAGTCCGACGCGTCCAGTGGCTTCAGCGTGCCGCGATCGGCGTCGTAGCGGGGGACGCGGGAGAACCGGTCGGTGCCGAGCGCGGCGTGGACGACGAGGGCTCCCAGCGCCGCGACGTCGTCCTCGGGCCGCGCGGCCTCGTCGTCGGGACCGGCGGGAGCGCCGTCGATCGTCGCCCGGTGCCAGCCGGTGACGAGCGGACCGTCCTCGGTGATGAGTACGTGGCGCGGCTGCAGCCGCCCGTGGACGACGCCGGCACTGTGACTGTGGGTCAGGGCCGCGGCCAGACGCTGGGCGAGGCACAGCGCGGTCTCCACGCCAAGTGGCCCCGTGGACCTGATGAGTTGTCCCAGGTGCGGTGCCGGGCGGCCGGACCGGGTGCCCGCGAGCGAGCTCGCCGTCCAGTTCGGGGTGGTGTGCGTCGCGTCGGACTCGATCAGGGACGGGAGACAGTCGTGGGCGAATCTGGCCAGGGCGGCGTGCTCGGTGGCCACGTGCTCGGGCCGGACCGTGCGCAGGAGCACCTCGTGGCCGTCCGGGCTGATCCCCAGCTGCGCCCCGGACCAGCCGCTCTCGCCGATCCTCGGGTCGAGCCGGTAGCGGGGCCGGGTGCGTGTCTTCACCGTCGTGACCAGTGCCCAGGGGCTGCGTGGGGCGGGCGCCGGCCGGTCCATGGGCGGGAACGACGGCGGCAGCAGGGCGGAAGGCTCCGTGGCGGGCGACGGTTCCTCCTCGGTCAGCGTGGTGGGCAGCTCGCTCCACTCCGCCACGGGCAGGGCACCGAGCCCCAGTCGCTGCAGCAGCGCGGGCCCGAGCCACGCGAAGCTCCGCGCGTGCTCGGGAAGCCGCTCGGGACCGTCCGCCCGGTTGAGCCAGGCGGCGAACTCGGGTGCCTGCCCGGCGAGTCCGGCCACCAGTGTGGACACGCGGCGTGCCGTCAGCACGATCTCGGCCGTGGGGACGGCGTCGAGCAGGACGTCACGGGTCCGGTCGCTGAAGGAGAACAGCCTGCGACCGTGGCCGCGGTCGGCGCCGCCCGCGCGGTCGGCGGGCCGGTCGTTCCCGTCCAGCCGTATCAGCCCGCCCAGGAAGACCTCCGCCAGGTGCGCGGTGGTGGCCTGCCAGGGCACCGCGTTCGTGACCAGGCGCATCACCGGGACCGTGACCGGAGCGATCGCCGCGAGATGTGCCGCCAGCCGATACGCCTCGGGTGACGCCGTACTGCGAAAGCGCCGGACGTCATCCCGGGGCGCGACGTCGGCCGATGTGCCGGCAGCGGCGGCCTCGGGGTCCCACAGCGTGAACACGGCGTCCATGCCGCCGGTCGCCGCCGCCCGTGCCCAGCGGCCGAGCCCCTGCGGCGTCGGCTCGAGCACCGGCAGCGCCCGGCCGGTGAACGCGCTGAGCTCCGGCGGCAGCAGAGAATCACGCACCCTCCACTGGCTGTTGGGAGCCCCGGGGTGCGGCACCCGGACCGTCCAGCGGCGTACCGGCAGCGCCGACCCCTCCCACAGGCGCGGGGGCAGCGCGTGCACGATCGCGGTCGGTCCGCAGTCCGACCAGCGGGTCAGTACCCGGCGCAGTGCGCTGCCCCGCCAGGCCGCCCCCGCACCGTCGGTGATCACGAGGGTCATCGTGCGGCCTGAAGGGTCGCAGATCACTTCCGGCGGCACCCACGCCCCCGCCGTACCGAACGGCCTTGTGGACAGCACCGGCCGGCCCGGGGCCCGCCCGTCCGGCCCGTCCGGGCGCAGTGCCCACGTACGGATCTGCCGGAAGGCGCCGAGGCGGGCGCAGAGCGTGCGGATGTCGGCGTACAGCTGTTGCCAGAGCAGCATCGAGACGCTGTCGTCCACGACCAGCGCCAGATCGAGCCAGCGTTCGCGCCCCGGCCTGGTCACCACGTCGACGAGCCCGGTGTGGGCGATCCGGGAAGCGGTGACGGCCTCGTCGATCTCGGTACGGCGAGGGTCGGCGCGGAGCCGCTTGAGGGGGCGCAGTGCGCGCGCCGTGTGCAACGGGGCGGCCAGGCCGCGCGGTTGGGCGATGCGGACGGAGACGGCGCGAGGCAGGACCGGGGGCGGGCCGGCGGCATCGCCCTGGCTGTCGGGCAGCGGTGGGGGCTCCTCGCGGGCGTCCTCGTCCGGGTGGCCGCCGGGCTCGTCGGTGCCGGTGCCGTCCGTGTTCTGCACGTCCTGTGCGTCCGCTGCGTCCTCTGGGTCCGCTGTGGTTTCTGTGTCCTCTGTGTGCTCCCGTTCCGGGACCGTGGGCTGCGGATCGGCCGGCGCGGCGTGCAGGCCCGCGGCGTCGGCGGCGTCCGGACCGGTCGCCATCCCGTCGGACAGCTCGGAGCCGCCCTCTGCCGGGTCCGACCGCCCGGTCCCCGCTCCCGACGAGCCGTCGAGCGCCAGCGGGGCGTCGGCGCCGCCGGGCACGCGCTCGGCGAGCCACAGCACGTCGGCGAGCTCCTCGGCGGTGACCTCACCACCGAAGAGCCCGGTCAGGTCCCGGAGCCGGTCGATGTCGAGCACGGTCAGGCCGGCCCTCCGAGCTGGCGCAGCACCGAGTCCAGGAGCCCTTGCGCGTGCAGGTCGACGCCGCCCAGCCGCAGATGGGCCGCGTTGAGCAGCTGGTCGGTGGCGAGTTCACCGGGGGCCCGGCGGGCCAGGAACGCCTGGATCAGGTCCTCGACATGCGGCAGCGCCTCCTCGCCGAGGTGCGCCGCCACGATGGCGCGCAACCGCTCCTCGTCGGGGTCCGGCAGGTCGAGGCGCAGGCAGCGCCGCAGGAAGGCCGGAGGGAACTCACGTTCGCCGTTGCTGGTGATGACCACGACCGGGAACTCCTGGCAGCGCACCAGGCCCCGGTGCACCGGCTGCGGTTCGGCGGCGTGCAGCGCGTGGACGTACACGGTGTCCTGCCCGGGAGGCAGCCGGGACAGCTCGGGGATCTCGAACTCCCCCTCCTCGAAGACCGCCAGCAGGTCGTTGGGCAGGTCGATGTCCCCCTTGTCCAGTTCGTCGACCAGCAGGACCCGGGGCGCCTCGGAGGGCAGCAGCGCGGTGCCGAGCGGACCCAGCCGGATGTAGCGGCCGATGTCCGGCGACTCCGGCGACTCCGGCGACTCCGGCGATTCCGGTGACTCCGGCGATTCCGGTGGCATGGAGTCCTCCCGGACGGCGCCGTCACCGCGGAAGTTCGACTCGCGCAGCCGGCCCACCGCGTCGTACTGGTAGAGCGCCTCGGCCAGGGACGACCTGCTGTTGACGGTCCAGCGCAGCACCTTGCCGAGCGACATCTCACGCGCCACCGCGTACGCGAGCGACGACTTGCCGGTGCCCGGATGGCCGGTGACGAGCAGGGGGCGCCGCAGATGCAGCGCCGCGTTGACGACGTCGGTCTCGGGGCGCCCGATGAGGTACGGGCGCGGGGAGTCCGCAGTCCTGGGACCGTCGCCGGGGCCGCGCTCCGCGTCCGCCGCCCCGAAGCGCCGCCAGGGAGGCGGCTCGGGCATGGAGACCCGTCGCACCTCCCCGTCTCCCCGGAACAGGAACCAGCCGTCCGTCTCCGGCGGTTGGGCGTGGTGCGGGTGCTGCGCGGACGTCATCGGTGTCGCGTCTCCTCTCATGGTGTGCGGCCGAGGGCTGCCGGGTCCTCGTACGACGGGTCGCTCCACAGCGCCCGCGGCGGCAGCCGGGACGCGTCGTCCCACACCAGCGCGGGCGTGACGGCCGTGAGCCGGGAGTCGTCGGCCTCGGCGAGGGCGCGGGCGCGGTGGCGGCGCACCCGGTGCGGCAGACCCTTCGGCGGTCCGTTCAGCACCAGCGCGAGGAGCCGGTCCCCGCCCGTGGGTGCGGGCGAGGCGCACCGGTCCCAGACGACGACGGGCACACCGAGCGCCAGACACACGGCCCGCAACGACCCGCGATGCTCCTCCGCACAGTCGACGATCACCCGGGCGAGTCCCGGGTCCTCCGTGAGCAGCCCGTAGACCTGGTGGCGTGTGGTGTGGCGGCGATCCAGTCGCAGGACGCCGCCCCCGCGCTCCAACTCCGCCCAGCGCGCCCGCCAGTCGGGCAGGCGCTCAGGCACCCGCCTGCGGATCTCCGGGCAGCGGATGACGACGGCGTACTCGGCGCCGAGGACGACCGGCACCTCGTACGGTGACGTCTCCTGCTCCGACGTCTCCTGCCCCCACTGGTCCACGGCGACATCCAGATCGTCCGCTTCGAGCAGCACCTCGATGAGCACGCCCGGGGCGTCCGGCGATGCGGACGGCGTCCTTTCGCGCGCCAGTACGCCGTGGAGCAGCCGCGCGATCTGCGCCGGGGTGCGTTCCATGTCGTCCGACACCACCATGCGCTCCGCCTCGGCGCCGCCCGCCGCATCATCCAAAGCCGCGTCGTCCCTGCCGGACTCGTACCACGCCTCGCAGCGGAAGGTCTCGCCGGAGACCCGGGTGAGCCGCACCGTCAGACGCGGTACCGGCGGTGTGCCGTCCTGCTGCCTGCGCCGCGCCCAGGCGATGGCGTCGTCCCGCCGCTCACCGAGAGCCTCGGCCGCGACTCCGAGCCGGTGGGCGACCTGCTCCGACCAGTCGCGCAGATCGCGCGACTGCTTCTCCTCACAGGTGGCGGCCAGATACTCCATGGCCCGGAGCAGGGCGGGTACGCGCGGCGAACCGGCCGGTACGGGCGCGCTGTCGCCCCAGAACCCTTCCAGCGCCTCGACCAACCGGGCTGTCGTGTCCGCCGGCGGAGGGGCGGCAGGCTCCGTCTCCTCACCCGGTGCGCCGTCGAAGAGCGTGGTGTGCGGCAGGGCCGCCCGGGCCGCTTCGGGGAGCCGCGCGGCCGCCTCCGGTGGCAGCAGGTCCAGGAGCCAGCGGTGTTCGCGTACGGACAACAGGCCCTGCACGGCGGCAGCACGGCCGAGGAAGAGCAGTTTCAGCGCTGCCTCCCGCTCGCTGCCGGGCAGGCCCTCTGTCAGCACGGCGAGGGCCCGGGGACGGGTGAGCAGCAGATCGACGATGTCGTCCACCGTGGGGACGGCTCCCGGGGCCCGGGCCAGTCCCAGTTCGCCCGCCATCCGGTCGGCGTGTTCGGCGCGCCGCTCGGGGTCGGCGCACAGGTGGGCGACCACGGCGGCTATGCCGTGGCGGGTGCCGGGGTCGACGAGCGCCGCCTCGTGCCCGGCTCCACTCCACGGGGCCGTCGAGCCGGGAGACCTGGGCTCCGCGGCCTCCAGCTCGGCGCGTACGGCCTGCCAGGGCAGAGCGAGCGTCCTGCGGGTGACGTCCCCCGGGCGGAAGGGCCCCTCCGGCGGCTGCAGGACACCCAGGACGACGCCGACCGCGGCCTGTTGTCCGTCGCACCACAGCGGACCTCCGCTGTAGCCGGGGCCGATGGCCGCCCCGCGGATCCCGGCGTCGACGAACCCGAGCCGGTCGTCGCACCATTCGACCTGCCCGTCCGCGTACGTGAAGGGCTGGCCCGTGCTGTACCAGGCCCGCACCCGCTGCTCCTGCGCCATGTCCGCCCACTCGACGGGGCGGACCGGCGCGGGCGGCTCGGAGTCCAGTTCGAGGACGGCGAGGTCCCCCTGCCACACGGCGCTCGCTCCTGGGGACGGCGGGCCCGCACCGGGCCCGTCGTGCTCCGCCCGAGCCGGAATCCACACGGCGAGACGGGCCGACAGCGGATCGGTGTGCGGCGCGACGGGAAAGGAGACGTGAACCGTTGCCGAAGCGGGCCGGTCCGTGGCGAACGGTTCCCGGCCCAGGCACTCGTTGACGACGTGCGCGCAGGTCAGCACGCGGCCCTCGCCCAGGTAGACACCGCTGCCGACGGACCGTTCCGCCGTCCGTACACAGGCCAGGGACGCGCGCGCATCCTCGGCCCCGGACGACGCGGCGGACAACGGGCGGAACCAGAGCCGACGCGTGCGCGCCCCGCTACCACGCATACGGGGACGCGGAGTTGACGCGTTGAAGGCCCATCGGCATTGCCATCCGATCAGTTTGCACGAGGCGCGGGCGCGGGCGGTGGCGGTTGCGGATATTGAGCGTGTGCCCCGGCCCCTCCACACCCCTGCGAGCCTGCCGGCTCCCAGGGGTGTGCTGTGTCTTGTGGATCTTGCCGGGCCTGATCCACAGGACACCGCCCGGGCCCAGTACGGCCCCGGACCGGGGGAGGCGGCGGACAAACACAGTCCCACCAGGCGAATCCGAGTACACGGTGGCTCAGTCGGCAGGTCTTTGTGGCCCGCCCCGCACAGGGCTAGGTTGGGCGTCATGAGCAATCTTGATCGTCAGGCTGCGCTCTCCGTATGTGGCGGCCGCGGCTTTGTCGTCGCCGAGCCGGTGCGTGAGCTCCTCGCCCCCCGCCATGTCCAGCTCGGCGAATCCACCGAGGTCCGCCGGCTGCTCCCCAACCTCGGCCGCCGCATGGTCGGCGCCTGGTGCTTCGTCGACCACTACGGCCCCGACGACATCGCCGACGAACCCGGCATGCAGGTCCCGCCCCACCCGCACATGGGACTCCAGACCGTGAGCTGGCTGCACGAGGGCGAGGTCCTGCACCGCGACAGCGTCGGCAGCCTCCAGACGATCCGGCCGCGCGAGCTGGGACTCATGACCTCGGGGCGGGCGATCAGCCACTCCGAGGAGAGCCCGAAGCCGCACGCCCGCTTCCTCCACGGCGCCCAGCTGTGGGTCGCGCTGCCCGATGCCCACCGCGCAGTGGAGCCGCACTTCCAGCACCACGCCGAGCTGCCGCACGTCACCGCACCGGGACTCACCGCGACGGTCGTCCTGGGCGAGCTCGACGGCGCCGCCTCGCCCGGTTCGACGTACACCCCCATCGTGGGCGCGGACCTGGCGTTGTCCCTCGGCACCGAGACCAGCATCCCGCTCGAACCGGACTTCGAGTACGCCGTGCTGGCCATGTCCGGCGAGGCCCATGTCGACGGAGTGCCCGTACTGCCAGGGTCGATGCTCTACCTCGGCTGCGGCCGCACTGAACTGCCCCTGCGCGCCGAGTCGGACGCGGGCCTGATGCTGCTCGGCGGCGAGCCGTTCGAGGAAGAACTCATCATGTGGTGGAACTTCATCGGGCGTTCGCAGGAGGAGATCGAACAGGCCCGCAGGGACTGGATGGAGGGCACCCGCTTCGGCGACGTGAAGGGTTACGCCGGGGACCGGCTGGCTGCTCCCGAACTACCGCCGGTGCCGCTGAAACCACGGGGACGGGTGCGCTGACCAGGTCTGATGCTCGGGGGTGAGTCTCTCGGGGTGAGTCTCTCGGGGTGCGGCGCCTCCACGGCGAATCACCACTCCGCATGACTGGCGGACACAGGGGGAGTTGTCGCGACGCGTGGAGAGCGAGCATGACTCGCCGTCGACAAGTCTCCGAACGGGAAAGCCCGCACCGTAATGGCGGCGTAAGCGGACGGGCCCGCCGCTCACGCCGCCGACGACTACTACGGCTGGACGCGGGGGTCGGCCATGTTCTCATCCCGCGCAGCGGGCACAGTGTCGGGTGCCGGCACGGCATCCACGGCATTGCCCTCGGAGCCGAGGTTCCGCGCGGCCCGGTCGAAGTAGCGGAGCAGTTCCACCGGGAACGGCATCACGAGCGTGGAGTTCTTCTCCGCGGCCACCTCGACGACCGTCTGCAGCAGTCGCAACTGCATGGCCTCTGGCGTGTCGGCCATGATCCGAGAGGCGTTGGCGAGCTGTTGTGCGGCCTGGAACTCGCCGTCGGCTGTGATCACTCGCGCCCGCCGCTCCCGCTCGGCCTCCGCCTGCCGGGACATCGACCGCTTCAGTGACTCCGGCAGCTGTACGTCCTTGATCTCGACCCGGTCGATGTGGACACCCCAGCCGGCTGCCGGGCTGTCGATCATCAGCGCCAGTCCCTCGTGCAGCCGTTCACGGTCGGACAGCAGGTCGTCCAGGTCGCTCTTGCCGATGATCGAACGGAGCGAGGACTGTGCCACTTGGCCGACGGCGAAGACGTAGTCCTGGACCTCGATCGCGGCTCGGGCGGGGTCGGTGACCCGGAAGTAGACGACGGCGTCGACCTTCACCGAGACGTTGTCACGTGTGATGCCCTCCTGTGTCGGGATCGGCAGCGTGACCACCTGGACGTTCACCTTCCGCATCCGGTCGGCGAACGGAATGAGGAAGGTGATGCCGGGCTGCCGGTACCCGGGCAGCGCTTTGCCGAACCGGAAGACGACGCCCCGCTCCACCTGGTTGACCACACGCATCCCGCTGCGCAGCACGACGAGTGCGCAGACCACGACAACGACGATTCCTGCTACTGCGGCTTCCACGGCAACGGCCTTTCCCCGAGAGGTGATGGGGATACCGAAGATGACAGCGTCCGGAGCCGTGCGGATCCCGGTTGAGCATCAGGGAGTCGTCAAGAGTGCGTCCCGGTGGTCCGCGCCGGCATTGTTGCGCGCGCCGTGACCGAGCCGCGCCTTAGCCGATGGTGCTACTGTCATTAGCACCATGCTGCTGAGACTGAACACCGCGGACGCCCGCCCCCTGCACGAACAGGTGGCGGGCGCGATCCGGCGCGCCATCGCCGAGGGGGAATGCGGTCCCGGCGACCGGCTGCCCTCGGCGCACGCTCTCGCTCAGGCGCTGGAAGTCAATGCCAACACCGTGCTGCGCGGTCTTCGGGCGCTGCGGGACGAGGGGCTCCTGGAGTTCCGGCGAGGGCGGGGCGTGACCGTGGCCGACGGGGCGGACCAGCGTTCCGCGCTCCTGGGGCGCGTCCGTGACCTGGTCGACGACGCGGCCCACCTCGGGTACAGCAGGACCGATCTCATAGAGATGATCAGGGGGATTCAGTGAACGACCGTGCGAGGCGGACGAATGGGGCCATGTGGGGTGCCGTCGGCTGGACGGCCGGGGCCCTGGCTCTGCTCGTCGCGCTGCCGTTGGGCGCGAGCGGGAGGTTGCCCGAGCGGCTGGCGACCCACTGGGACAGCGGATCCGGTGAGCCCGACGGCTCCATGCCGCTGTGGGCCGCAGCCTTCTTTCCGGCGCTGATCTGGGCGGGCATGGTGCTGGGCGTCGGGTCGGCCGTGCGGAGGACCGTGACCGGCTCCGGTGGCGCCCCCCGGGGATGGGCCGCCGTTGCGCTACTGTCCGGCGGTGTCTTCCTGATAGGTGCGCAGGCGTCTGTCGTACGGGCCAACATGGACCATACGGACTGGCACGACGCCGACCCCGTGACGCTCTGGGTCGTGGGCACCGGCGTGGCTGCCGCAGCGGCAGGGCTGGCCGGCTGGCTGGTGATCCGCCGGACACCCATGGCGACGACCCCGTCCGTAGCGTCCGGCCCGACCATGCGGATCCCCGAGGGCGAACGGTTCGTGTGGCTCTCCCGCACCTCGAATCCGTGGCTCCACACGGCCTCGGCCCTGACGGGGCTCCTGGCGATCACTGCCGTTCTGGCGGCGGTGGGAGGTCTGATGCCCCTTCAGTGGGCGTTGGTCGCACCCTTCGCGCTGGCCTCCCTCCTGCTGCTCGGCTGCGCGTCCGTGCAGGCCCGGGCGAGTGACAAGGGTCTGGAGGTGGCCTTCGGCCCGCTGGGCTTCCCGGCCCGCCACTGGGCGGTCGAGGACATCGTGTCCGCCCGCGTCGAGAACCGCACACCGGCACAGGTCGGCGGCTGGGGCTACCGGCTGAGCGGGCTGGGGACGACCGTGATGCTGCGCAGCGGGGAGTGCCTCGTCATACGTAGCAAGGGCAAGGACTTCGCCGTGAGCGTGGACGACGCCGAACGTGGCGCCGCGCTCCTCAACTCCCTGAGCACACGCCGCGCCGGGTGAGAGCCGGTCCCGGCCGGTGGTCTCCCGGCACCGGAACAGGATCGTGGTGAGATGGCCTGGTCGTGCGTGACCGGTGGGACGGTTCCGCCTTCGGGATGCTGCGAGTACTCGGCCGTGGAGCGCCGCCCTGGCCGAGAGGTCACCAGGGCACAGCTCCCACAACTCGTCCGGCACCATGCGCTCAACGATCCCCACGGCCGCACGCCACCGAGTCCTTCTGCCGAGTCTGACCTCGTTCAGCGGTCAGAGGCTGGTGAGCAGACCGTCGAGTGGGGCGGGTGTGCGGTCGGGGTCGAGGGCCTCGACGAGGACGCGGCCGTAGCGGATCTTGCGCCCCTTCTTCGTGCCGAGGAAGCGCCGCAGCTGCTGCTGTGAGGTGCGGCCCTGCTGTGCGGGCTGGCGCAGGAAGGTCTGCAGGGCGCGCAGGTCGCCCTCCGCCCGGACGAGCCCCTCCACCCGTGACACGCCCAGCGCCCGGATGAGCTCGTCCTCCAGATCCGCCGCGCAGACGAAGAACCCTTGCTGCGCTGCACTGGCCCGCTCCAAGCCGCGGGCGTAGTAGCGACGCTCCGCCTCGTCGCACAGTCCCGTGAGGCGGAGGCCCAGGCCGGGTGGCCCGAGGAGGTGGGCGAAGCGCCCGACGCTCATCGCACCGCCCATCGGCAGGACGCAGACTCCTTCGGCCGCCAGGTTCCGGCCGCGGCTCGCGGCCAGTGCGCTGACCGCTGCGACGTCGCTCAGCCCTTCGAGCAGGACGGCTGTCCGGACGGGCAGCCGCGCGGCCAGCTCGCGCGCGGGGCCGCCGGGGCCACCGGCCGCCCACGCGATGACCGCCTCCCGGAACGCCCCCATGTCAGCCATGAGGACGAGTCTCCGCCCTTTCCGGCCACCACGGTAGGGAGTTTCCGCCGGCGCGTCGTTCGACGGTGAGCAGTCGGGCCCGACGGTCCGCACGATGCAGGTAGCTGCCGCCAGGTGCAGCCTGAGGTGGCCACGAGGATGACCGATCACCCCGCCCTGAATCAGTGTCCGTCGGTGAGGACATCTCCGGCGGGCACCCAGTAGCCGGCAAGCTCCCCGGCCATGATCCGGAGCATCGTCCTGCCGTTGACCACCGCTCTGCGGTCGAAGGGCATGGCGGTCGATTGGGTGAATGTCACCGTGCGCGTGCTGCCGACGCTCCCGTTCACGCCGAATCGATAGCACGTCACGGGCGTGTCGGCGCGGAAGGTGAGCGTTCGCTCGGGCCGGTAGACCGTGGGCAGGTACTCGCCGAGCAGGAAGGCTTCCGGGTACGCCTCGCCGGCCCACCAGCCCTCGTAGGCGCC